>JAFGIM010000130.1 GCA_016929605.1 Spirochaetales bacterium
AACTTTTAAGGATCTTCCATCTGTTCCTGAAGACCTTGTTCAATATATCTAATTTTAAGGATAATTTATGGATCCCACTCTTTCTCTTATTGGTCGAACTTCTCCATTACTTGCAGATGATATTACTAAGTATTCATCTGAGCTTTTTGATAAGATATCCTCATCAAAATTTTTAGTAATTGGAGGGGCTGGTTCTATAGGTTCAGCAGTTACACGTGAGATTTTCAAGAGGAATCCCAAAATTTTACATGTAGTTGATATCAGTGAGAATAATATGGTAGAGCTTGTTCGTGATATACGAAGCTCAATCGGCTATAATGATGGGGAATTTGCAACTTTTGCAATTGATTGTGGATCAGATATTTTTGATTCATTTATCAGGACAGGTCCTGGCTATGACTATGTGTTAAACCTTTCTGCACTAAAGCATGTACGCAGCGAAAAAGATCCTTTTACTTTAATGCGAATGATTGATGTAAATGTGTTTAATACTGACAAAACTATGAAACAGGCTTTGGAATTAGGGGCAAAGAAATATTTTTGCGTTTCCACAGATAAAGCTGCCAATCCGGTTAATATGATGGGAGCAAGCAAGAGAATTATGGAAATGTTTCTCATGCGTCGTTCCTTAGAAATTCCAGTATCTACTGCGCGATTTGCAAATGTAGCTTTTTCGGATGGGTCATTGTTGTATGGGTTTAATCGACGAATTGAAAAGAATCAGCCTTTATCAGCTCCTAACGATGTTCGTCGATATTTTGTTACGCCCCAAGAATCTGGTGAATTATGCTTAATGTCTTGTTTATTGGGTGATAATCGTGATGTTTTTTTTCCAAAATTGAATTATGATCTAAATCTCATTACCTTTAGTGAAATTGCAGAACGATATTTGCATAATTTGGGTTACACTCCTGTTCACTGTACGACAGAAGAAGAGGCGCGTGTAAGAGTAGAAGAGTTAAAAACTCAACATAAATATCCAGTGTACTTCTTTTCGAGTGATACAACAGGTGAAAAAGATTTTGAAGAGTTTTACACAGAAAATGAAGTTTTGGACATGAATCGCTTTATTGCTTTAGGTGTCATAAAAAATCAACCAATATATGATCAAGTCTTATTGGATTTATTTACTACAGTAATACAGGATTTAAGAGCTAGAGGATCCTGGAACAGATTCGATTTAATTAACTTGTTCAATACAATGATTCCTGAGTTTGCTCATAAAGAAACTGGAAAATTTTTAGACAATAAAATGTAAAGAGGAAGTAATATGCATGCAGATAAAATGCAAGAAATAAATGATGTTGGATTAATTGACTTAATATCAATAATTGTTCGACGAAGATTTTTGATAATCATATTAACATGTATTGCAATGTTTGGTTCTGTTGTTTTTTCTATTTTATCTTTAATAATTTCTCCTGACAAATCTCCTTTCCCAAATCTGTATTCACCACAGTCAAATATGCTGATTAATGATTCTTCTTCAACTGGAGGTGCTTTTTCATCAATGTTAAACTCAAGTGGTTTGGGTAATTTGGCAAGTCTTGCAGGTTTGAGTTCATCATCTGGTGCAACTTATAGCTCGCTTGCATTATATTTACTAACAACAAATTCTTTTTTGGACCATATAGTAGAAAATTTTCAAATAATTCAGCATTATAAAATTAAATCTTTTGAACGAACTACAAGTAGAAATCTAGTAAAGAAAAAAATGTCTTCTAAATTTGATGATTCAACAGGAGTTTTCTCTATTAGTTATACAGATATTGATCCAATCTTTGCTCAAGCAATCGTCAATTTTGCAACTAAACAATTGGAAAAACGCTTTGAAGAGATTGGAATAGATAAGAACAAGCTGCAAAAAGAAAATCTTGAACGTAACCTTACTAATACCCTGGACGAGATTCAACGTCTTGAACAAGCAAGTCAGCGCCTTATGCGCGGTCTTGGCTCTACCGGTCGTCTTGCCGATGGCACCTCCTTTTTACTTGAATCTACCCGCCTTGAATTGGAGCTGGAAGCGCAAAAAACGGTATACACTGAATTAAAAACCCAATATGAACTTACCAAGGTAAAAATGGCCAGTGAAACACCCGTCTTTCAAATCCTTGAATATGCCGAGGTTCCCGACCAAAAATCCGGGCCCAGCCGGGGTACACTCTGTATAATCGTAACCTTTGCCGCTTTCTTCTTTTCTGTTTTTTTGGCATTCTTGCTTAACGCCATAGACAACATCAAAAAAGACCCCGAAGCCATGGCAAAACTGAAAGGAACCCGTTCATGATCCGTCGCTTACTTCTTGTACTCGTCTTATTACTATTACTGATTCCCTCTATCTTCGCGGCGGACGACGTCCTTGCTACAGAACTTACCGTACGTGCGCAAACGGCAATGTCCGCTCCCGACTACCTGGTAACCCCAGGAGACATCTATACCCTGGCCTTTATGGCGGGAACTAAAGAAGTAGAATATATCTTTACGGTAGACTCAAGTTACCGGGTCCGTGTGGTTAATATGGGTGTAGTTGATGCAAGCGGCATGACCTACCTTGAACTTAAAAAAAAGGTAGAATCCATCGTTACCGCAAATTATCCCCTTTCAGGCGTACAATTTGCCCTGACCACGCCCGCAACCTTTACCGTTACCGTGCGGGGGGAGGTTACTGCGACCTACCGAACCTCCGTATGGGCGCTCCAGCGCCTTTCCCAAGTACTAAAAGACCTAACTCCGATTGCCTCGGTTCGCGATGTGGAAGTACAGTCCACTAATGGACACAAAACTACTAAGGTCTATGACTTTTTTAAGGCAGAGCGTTTTGGAGACTTGAGCCAGGACCCATACCTCAGGCCTGGGGATATCATTACTATAAAGAAACTTTCCCGCTCCATAACCCTCTCTGGTGCGGTAAACCGCCCGGGAACCTATCAACTCCTGGAAGGGGAGGGTCTTAAGGATTTGATCCACCTCTATGGAGACGACCTGACGCCTTTGGCCGACCCCAGTCGTATAGAATTGGTGCGCTATGTGGCAAGTGCTTCCGTCTCGGGCGATAAACTTTTTTTGGATGAAAAAGCCATAGAAGAAAACTTTTCCTTACAGCATCTGGACACGGTAAAAATTTCCTCCCGTCAAGACCTGTTGCCGGTTATGTACATAGAAGGCGCCATTGGAACCCCCACCTCCAGTACCACACAGGTATCGGCACGTGTGGAAGTCCGTCTTAATGCTGGGGAAAACTATGCTTCTTTAGTACGCAATAACCGCGCCCAGTTTACCTCAATTTCGGACATTCAAAACGCGTATATCTTGCGGGGATCTGAGCGCCTTCCCCTTGATCTAAGCCCCATGCTCTACGACTCCGCCTACCGAAGCGACTACTCAGTCCAAAATCAGGATGTGCTCGTCATACCCTTTAGACAGTTCTTTGTTACCGTAACCGGAGCCGTCATGGCGCCGGGCCGCTACGCGTACATCCCCGATCGCAAGTGGGATTACTACATAGCCCTTGCAGGCGGCTTTAATAAGGAAACTAACGCCTTTGAAGCTATCTCCATAAAAGATCTAGCCGGGAATAAACGGTCAAAAAAGGACATGATAGAGCCCGAAACCATAATAGACGCCAAAAACAGCACCTTTACCTATTACTTTAATAAGTACGCCCCGGTTGTAGTAACCACCCTGGGCATTATTACCTCGTATTACAGTGTGCGGGCAATCATCGACGCGAATTGATATAATAGAAATTTCCCCGGTTTCTACTAGGAAAAAGGTGTATTATTGTGGTATCTTTTATCGCAAAACACTGGTAGACCGAGGTATTGATGAATCATTCCTTCGCCATCCTGGCGATATCCTTTGTACTCTCCGTAATCTCGATCGCGATCGTTATCTTTGTTACCCGTAAATTCAACATTTATGACCAATTTGACGAGCGGAAAATTCATACCGAAGCAACGCCCCGACTTGGTGGCATCGGCATCTTTACCGGCTTTGTCTTAGGTCTTCTCATCTATTATTTTTCGGGCGTTGCCCCTCATAGCCTTCCGCTCAGGATGTGGCTATTGATTGCGGGTTGCGCCCTTATTTTTTTTATGGGCGTCTGGGACGACCTTAAGCCCTGGCGGGCCCGCTACAAGTTCCTTACCCAGTGTCTGGCCGCTATCCTTGTCTTAGCGGGCGGGTTTACCTTTCGCAAGATCACCTTTGGACCGCTCAATTTTGCCTTTTCCATGGGGTGGTTTTCTGTTCCTCTAACGTTTTGCTGGATTATCGGGGTTACCAACGCGGTAAACCTTATAGACGGCCTTGACGGTCTTGCCGGCAGCATTGCCACCCTGGTGGCGGTAACTTATGCGTTTTTCTTTCTTCGCTACGGAAACGAGCCTGCCATGATGGTATGCCTCATCCTCGCCGTCTCGGTCTCCGGCTTTTTGGTCTTTAATCTGCCCTTTCCCCGCGCAAAAATCTTTATGGGCGACGGCGGAAGCCAGTTCCTTGGCTTTGTCCTTTCAGTCTTACCCCTTATCAGCGCAAAAAACGGTATGGCAACCATTGCCTTACCCTATGCCGCTGCCGTCTTAATAATTCCCGTCTTTGACACTATTGCCGCCATCTGGCGCCGCGTCCGCGAAAAACGGGGCATCCTTGACCCCGATCGCTTCCACCTCCACCACAAACTCCTTATGCTTGGCTTCTCCAAGCGCCAAACCCTCGTCGTCGTCGCCTGCTTTCAGTTCGTCCTGTCCCTCTTTATTTCAGTCTCCGGCTGGACCGGTGGCCTTATGGCCACCGTTCTCCTCTTTGCCGTCTACCTGCTCGGTCTCCTCTTTTTTACCGTCATCCACGTACGGAAGGAAGGCCTCCTCAAGGAAGAAGAAATTGCGGATTAAAAGATGAACACTGTATGGAACGATGGAAGGGAAGGGGTTTACACATTTTTTGGATTTGGGTTGCGGGCTTGGACGGCACTCCCTTCTTTTTGCCAGGCACGGATTTACCGTGGATTCATTTGATCTTTCCCGGGAAGCCATAGAAGGGCTTGCCACAAAGGCATCGTCCTTGGCCCTTACAAACCTTACCGCCCGGACGGGAGACATGATGAAGTTACCCTATGCGGATAGATCAATGGATTGCCTTTTGGCCTATCACGTCATATCCCACACCGACTCAAAGGGAATACACACCATCGTTTCGGAAATTAATCGAGTCTTAAAGGAGGGTGGGGAGTTTTTCCTGACCCTCTGTTCAAAAAAGTCCTGGAGCTTTACCGAAGCAGGATACCCAAAGCTCGATGAACATACCATCGTCAAGATAGAAGACGGACCAGAAAACGGTATCCCGCATTTTTATTGTGACGAAACAACAATAACCCAACTATTTACCCATGCTAACCTTATAAGCATCCGCCACATACAAGACTGCATGCAAAACGGAACAGTACTCAATAACTCCTGGCACTATTTTATACTGGGTGGGAAGTAATCTTTTTTTTAAGATCAGGTCAAAAATGCATATTCCGGTCCAAACCTGCCAGTGATTACGACGGAAAACTACCACCAGGATAAGTTGACTTTTGTAATAGTTTGTTGGCAGGTTTCACCGGAATACGCAATATTACAAAAGCTTCATGAACTCATCAACCGAAAGGTCTGCTTGTCTGATAATGGCCCGCAATGTACCGGTATCTAACTCTCGATGATCTGGAACTACGAGTTGTGAGAAAGGATCAGTCCGCTCATAATGCAACAAGCATGGAATCAAATCTCTCGACGGGAAGAGGAATTCCTTGATCTTCGAGAGCTTCAGTATAAACCTGAATAGCTTCCTTGATATTTACAAGCGCATCTTCTTTGGTTTCACCTTGTGAGATACAGCCAGGAAGGCTCGGACATTCAACTATATAAAAACCTGTATCTCCGGGATAAACGATTACTTGGCGCATAGCGGATCCTCCTCGTGTTTCATTAAGTATACTATGAAATTGCTTTAACGAGTTCGTCAAGATTCAATATCAAGAATAAAGACGATAACCGTTTCTTCAGATATTTTGTAAAATAATCGATAATCACCGATTCTAAATCGGTAGAGTTCTTTGTATTCACCCTTTAATTTTTTTATATTAGGTCCAAAATATGGATTAGTCCGCAGTATTGGATACACATAATCAGCAATTTTCTTGTATAAATTTCGATACTTTGATGATTCTTCCCCTCATTTAAAAAAGCTCATCTGCTTCCTGAATGACGCTGACCGGACTTCCTTCAAGGGCCCAGGGATCGCTCCAGGCCGAGCCATCCAGGAATTCTACCCGGGTAATACCGACGGCCTCTAATGCTTCCCCATTCAGAGCGTTTTCAAGCTCAATGAGTAACCGCACTGATTCTCCAATCCCGATCCGCTCTTCTATCCAGGCTTCCCCCCGCCCCTGAGCATAGTCAAGGCAAAGCTCCACAGCCCTTATTTCCGCCTCGCCCCTGTTTTGAACCGTCACATAAAGCTCTCCATCTCTTTGCTCTGCCCCATCAAGCTGAACCGGAGAGCCGGTAGTAACACAGGAGGCTACCAAAACGCTTCCAACGGCAATCAACATCAAAAAAATACGCATATAGAATCTCCTGCCGCTTCTTGTAGGAGAAAAAAGAGCTATTGGCTATTATCTGGGTTGACGGTTACAATATATGTACTGGTATCATTGACAGTATAGAGGAGGTGAAGCGATGGCTGAAAAATCACTAAAGAACCTATATGAAGATAGTATTGATCTTAAGGTTATTGATGAATTTGAAGCTCGGGAAAAGCCTACCTTTGTATCCTCTGAAGAAATTCTAATGATCCTCGATACGATTACAAAAAAATGAGAGCTCGTATGTAGGACTCGCCAGTCTACTGGCGGCGCAGGTGATGTATAAGAGCCTTAGTGTCCAAGCCTTCGGCGCTTTCGCGGGTAGCAAGGTTTTTTACCGTCCAGGCGCCGTTTGCTTCAAGGATGCCCCAGGTTATTCCCTTTTTTTCGGCCCAGGCGTATTGCTGGGCCATTTTTTTTGCCTCGGGGAATACCTCAGCGCTGATGCCCGCAAGGCGTAGCTCGTGCGCAAGTTTTTGGTAGGCACCCATGCTTCTTGCATCCTGATTAAACACGGCGGCTTCGGTAAAGCCTTCGCGCGCGGCCGACTGGCCCAGCGCTTCAAGGCCGGCCATCAGGCGGTCTAATCCGATAGACGAGCCGACGCCGGGGACCTTGTCCTTCATGTAGAGTCCTGCAAGGTTATCGTAGCGGCCGCCTGAGCATACCGAGCCAATGGAGGGCAGCTCATCCAAAAAGGTTTCGTAGACCACACCGGTGTAGTAATCAAGACCGCGGGTAATGGAGGGGTCAAGGACAAAAGAGGAAGCGATACCGGTTTCCTCCATAAGCGTACGTATATCGTCGAGGCGCTTGGTATCTTCTGCCTCCCCGCCGGCCATATCCCGAATCATGTTGAGCGTGGCCTTGTAATCCTCGCTCTTAGTTCCTGAGCCTTGAATGTAGGTCAGGATACGCTCTGCGTTTTCCTCCCCGCAGGATTCGCTCAAGATTTTTTTTACTTCTTCCGCGCCTATTTTGGAAAGTTTGTCCACCGCGCGAAGGACGTCTTCGCTTTTGTCCGCAAGGTTATAGCGCGCCAGGAAGCGGTTAAAGACGCCGCGGTGCGAAAGGCGAATGGTTACCTTGGTAACTCCGATTGATTCAAGAGCGGCCTTCATCAGGGCCAAAATTTCAAAGTCTACCGCTGCAGAGTCCGAGCCGACGATGTCGAAGTCGCACTGAAAGAACTCGCGGTAGCGGCCGGCTTGCGGTTTTTCTCCGCGCCATACCTTGGCAATGTGATATCGCTTAAAGGGAAAGTAGAGCTCTTCTTTATGCTCTGCCACAAAGCGGGCAAAGGGGACGGTCAGGTCAAAGCGCAGGGCCACATCGCGGCCACCGTTATCCTGAAAGCGAAAGACCTGTTTTTCGGTTTCTCCGTCGCTTTTTCGCAAGAGTATTTCTGAATACTCAAGGGCCGGGGTATCTATGGGCACAAAGCCGAATTGGCGAAAGGTGCGGGTTAACGTTTCGGTTAATAGGGAACGTTCAATTTCGGAAGCGGGTAGGGCATCTCTAAAGCCCTTTAATACTCTGGGTTGTATAAGCTCACTCATGCTGGTATGATATCGGCCAGTCCACTTTTGTTCAAGCTTTAAGGAGCCTTACATGTTGATGGTGGTAGATATCGGGAACACTAATATTGTAGTTGGGCTTTTTCATGACGGGGAGATGGCCGCGCATTGGCGGCTGTATACCGATCCCCGGCGCACCGACGACGAGTATGCCTCTATTGTCCGCTCGCTCTTTCGCGATGCGGGTATTACCCCCGCCTCCATTAAAAAGGCGGTGGTTTCCTCTGTTGTTCCCCAATTAAACGACACCTTTGTGTCCATGATCGAAAAGATTACCGGTAAAACGCCGTTTTTACTCGATCCATCCTTGTATGAAAAGCTTCCGGTTACCGTTCCCGATTCTGCCGTTCACGAAATTGGTAGCGATATTGTCTGCGACGCGGTGGCTGCCTGGGACGCGTATAAGAGCGCGGTAATCGTGCTTGACTTTGGCACCGCCTTAACCTTTACCGCCATTGACGGCACTGGCCATATTCGCGGGGTTGCCATTGCGCCGGGGCTTGCGACTGCTGTTAAGGCCCTGTTTCGCGATACCGCACAGCTTCCCTCCGTTCCCCTTGAAGCGCCGCCTTCCAGTTTGGGCACCAATACGATTCACGCGATTCAGTCCGGGGTGGTCTTGGGCTATACCGGTTTAATTGAAAGCCTTATTGGGCGTATGAGAGCCGATTTAGGGGTGTGCGCGCCAGTTGTGGCGACGGGTGGCTTAAGCGGGGTCCTGGAAAAGGAAACGGCTATTTTTGACCGCGTTGACCCGCTTTTAACCCTTACCGGTCTCTGTCTTATCGCATCTCTTTTGTAATCAGGTCATCCCAGTGGATGCCATCTCCCGAGCGCACCGCGCGGGTAAGGCGGCTTCCAATAATAGTGGCCTTTTCCTTTGGATGAAGTCCCACCGACAGTATTTTTTCCGTTCGCAGGCAAAGCACGTCTGCCGATCTGACCGTTTCGCCCTTTTTGATGTCGCGCGCCCAGTGGAGGCTCCGGTTTGTCCTTCCGTAGTTTTGGGCTTCCGACAGGGCAAGGGCCTTAACGCCGTTTCCAAGGATTTTTTGTATGCGCTCCGTGCCATACAAGGCGCTCAAGCGATCTATGGTCGCCTCGCTTCCCTCTTTTTCTGCCTCACGTACTGCCTGGCACATACGGGCAAAGGCCTTTCCGTCCAGGGCAATCGGGTCGTCAAGACCTGAATCAGTTCGGGAAAGGCAGATATGCTTTTCGATTATCGTAGCCCCTTGTGTTACCGCCAGGGCGGGAACAAGGATGGGGTCAAGGCTATGGTCGCTTACGCCGGTTGCTACTCCGGTAATATCGCGCAGGGTGGCCAGGAGGCGGAGATTATATTCTTCTTCCGGTGCCGGGTAGCTGGTGATGCAGTGGAGGACGGTAATCAGATGTTTTGGACAGCCCGCCTGTGCGGCCGTTTCCAGGGCGGCTTCTATGTCCGAAAGAAGCGACACTCCGCTTGAAAGGACGAGAGGAACGCCCCAGGAGGCTACTTCGTGTATAAGGTCCAGATAATTGAGTTCCGGTGAGGCTATTTTTACGGCCTGCGGGCTTAGGGTGGTAAGTTCCTGCGCGCTTTCCATGCCAAATGGGGTACAAAGAAAGCCTATGTGTTCTCCATCGCAGATAGCCTTGCATTGACGATAAAAATCGAGCGGTAATTCAAGGGCGGTAAAGCGCTCATATAAGGGTATATCCCCACCGGGAAGGGGGACAATGCCCGATTTGGGGTGGAGAATCTCGCGGGCATACACTATCTGGAATTTGGCGGTGTCTGCCCCGGCTCCTTTGGCGCTCTGGATCAACTGTCGGCAGCGTTCGATGGATCCTCCATGGGCGGTTCCGATCTCGGCTATTATCTGTACATGGCTCATACGGTGATTGTACGCGCTCTTTGGGGACTGTCAACCGGTAAAAAACTTGCTCGACAAACTAGAGCCGATGCGCTATGATAACTACAAAGATGTATTTGTTATGGAGGTTTGAATGAAATCCCTGTATTGCGATATCTGCAAGAACGAAATTGAAAATCCTATTTCCGAAAGAACGTGTTTCCACATAAAGGAATACGACATCTGCGAAGCCTGCCACGATGCCCTGTTTGCCCGTCTGAGGCCTACGGTACGCTCTCATTTTCCCTATTCCAGCGAATGGTATGAGCAGCAGTTCACCGCTTTGGTAGAGCGCTCAATGGCAACAAGCCGCATTTAAGACTCCTGTTGTCTGCTATGCCGTCCCCAACCGGGGACGGTTTTTTTTTGCAAAACACTGCGTTTTTTCGCGCCTTGACATGGTTTTTTGCGCTATGGTACTATCTTTTATCTGTAAACCTTATACCCGGTAACCATAAAGGAGACGTCATGTCAGGACATAGTAAATGGGCGACAATTAAACACGCAAAAGGAGCCGCCGACGCAAAACGCGGCCAGATGTTCACTAAGTTCATCAAGGAAATTTCTATCGCGGCTCGTATGGGCGGCGGTGATGCTAACGCTAACCCCCGTCTTCGCACCGCCATTCTTAAGGCGCGCGCGGCTAACATGCCCAAGGATAATATCGAGCGGGCTATCAAGAAGGGAACCGGCGAACTGGGAGCTACCACCTTTGAAGAGCTGTTATACGAAGGATACGGCCCCGGCGGCGTTGCCATTCTGGTAGAAGTACTTACCGACAATAAAAACCGTGCTGCTGCCAACGTTCGTAACCTCTTTTCCAAAAACGGCGGAAACCTTGGTGCTACCGGCTCTGTTGCCTATATGTTTAACCGCAAGGGCGTTATCGAATACGATGCGTCTGTCTGCGACGAAGACATGATTATGGAAGTTGGCCTTGAAGCTGGAGCTGACGATGTGGCAAACGATGACGGGGTTATTACCGTAACCACCGATCCTTTAAACTTTGAAGCCGTTCTTGAAGCCTTGCAGGCTAAGGGCCTTGAATCCCTTTCCGCTGCTATCTCCATGGTTCCGGACACCTACAGCGAACTTGACGTGGATACTACTCGCAAGGTACTTAAGCTGGTAGACAAGCTCGAAGAAGACGACGACGTTCAGAACGTGTATTCCAATCTAGACATCCCCGAGGGTTTTGAAGAGTAATCCTCTGATTACGCATAACAGTGACCGTCTGGTTCTTGGCATTGATCCGGGCCTGGCTTCTACCGGCTGGGGCCTGGTGTATTGCCGGGGGAACCGCCTGGTGTATCACAGCCATGGCACAATAACCACAAAAAGCGACATGGCCCATCAGGAGAGGCTCTTACTTATCTATAACGGGATTATGGGTATCCTGGAAGATCACCCCATAGTCCAAGCGGGAATGGAAACCCTTTACTTTGCCAAAAACGTAACAAGTGCTATGGCCGTTGCCGAGGCGCGGGGTGTTATTACCCTTGCCCTGGCGCAAAAGGGGATTCCCCTGGGTGAGTATACCCCGCACGGCATCAAGCAGGCAGTCGTTGGCATTGCCCGCGCAGATAAAAAACAGGTACAGGAATCAGTGCGCCTTTTGCTTGGTCTTGCAGAAATTCCTAAGCCCGATCATGCCGCCGACGCCCTTGCGGCGGCTATTACCCGCATTCATACCGCCGATCTTTGTGGCTCTATTAGTTGTCAATTGCCGCAAAAAAAGAGATAATGCTCGTATGTTTAATAGCATTTCCGGCACTATTACCGCTAAATTACCCAATTCCCTTTTTATAGAAAACTCAGGTATTGAGTGGGACTTCTCCGTTCCCTCCCTTTCCCTTGATTCCTTTGGTCATCTTGGCGAAATCGCTCGTGTATATGTGTGGCTCTATCATCGCGAGGATCAAATGCGTCTGTTTGGTTTTCCTACTCCCCAGGAGCGGGATGTCTTTCTTGAGTTAACCAAGGTGGATGGCATTGGGCCCCGGCAGGCTATTCGCATTCTTTCCAGCATCTCTTCTTCCGATCTGGAAGGAGCCCTTGAAGGCGAAGACGTGGACCGGCTTTCTGCCGCTCCC
>JAFGIM010000131.1 GCA_016929605.1 Spirochaetales bacterium
AGGCGGTTGGATCAGGCACATTAAGGGAAAAACAAGCGAAACTCCGGGAAATCTTGCCATTGGCGCAAGCGGTATGCCCGCTGACGCCTGGTATTCCGGCTACTACATTTCCCGGGAACTTGCCGCCCTGGGCATTAATCTTAATTTCGCGCCAACGGTTGACCTGTATACCGATCACGATTCTACCGTCATTGGTCCCCGCTCCTTTGGGGAAGATCCCGAGGCAGCTGGTGTCCTGGGTGCGGCCTTTATGTCGGGAAGCCGCGCTGCGGGAGTGTTAACCACGGCGAAACACTTCCCCGGACACGGGGATACCGGCCTAGACAGTCACGGTAAACTCCCGGTTATTTCTATCTCTACAAAAACCCTCTATGCTCGGGAGCTGGTGCCCTTTACCCGCATGATTGAAGCGGGTGTCCCCGCTATTATGAGCGGACATCTTGCCTTTCCCTCAATTACCGGAACCGGAGAGCCGGCAACCTTTTCTACTCTCTTTCTTAAGGACATTCTCCGCGACAAGCTCGGTTTTACCGGTCTTGTGATTACCGACGATATTATGATGAACGGCGCCACCGAATGGGCCGGAAGCGTGTCCAGGGCAGTTCAATTGGCTATTGAGGCGGGAAACGACATTGTGGAATCCTCCACTACCCCTCGTTTCTCCGATCCCCTGTGGACCGGAACCCTTAAACGAATGAAAACCGCTCCCGCGTTCCGTTCCCGGGTAGTTGAGTCCGCGCTCCGGGTGCTCAAAACCAAGCTTGCCTACTTTAAAGGCGACTCAAGCGTTCCGGTTATCCCGAATATCGCCGAAATTCCCTCCCGGGTGCCGGATCCTGCGGGGCAGGCCTTCTTTTTGTCCCAGGCGGTTCGCTCGGTAACCCTTATTCGCGGTACCCTACAGCCAATCGAGGACTCTCCACACGTTCTTATTGCCAGTTCCTTTCCATCCTTTTTACATGCAGGTACCAAGCGGTTTCCTCAAGCTACGCTAAGCGGTATTAACTCATCCCTGCGCTCTCGGGCCCGGCGTGCGCGCACCGTTATCTTTTGCCTCTCCGGCAAGGAAGATCTTTCCGCCCTTGAATCCATTCGGGATCTTGATATTAATCTGATTGTTGTCTCTGCCCTGTCCCCCGTCCCCCTCTCTCGCGTTCCCTGGGTAGATACGGCCCTTGCCGTCTACAGCTATTCTCCCTGGTCCTTTACCGCAGCCTTTGCTTCCCTTAGGGGAGATTTTGTTCCGCAAGGAACCCTACCCCTTAGGGACCTTAACTGATGATTGTAATCCGGCCCTTCTGTCAAGGCGAAGATCAGAAAGCCCTTGATTTCTTGCTTCCGCGAGAAGAGCGGGCTATCGGTCTTGCCGCGACGCTCACTCCTGATTCTCCCTTACGCAAGACCGTCGTCTGCGCCTCATGTCTGGAAGAGGGCTCTTCAGTTATGGGGCTTTTGGTCCTGCTGGCAAACGGTATTCTGTTCCATCTATGCGACCTTAAGGACAGCCCGCAGATTCGCTATTCATTACAAACATGGCTTACCGGCAAAACCGTTCGCTGCATAATCGGAGAAGCTTCCTTTTCACAGGTGCTTCAAGCCTGTCTTCCTGCACCCCTTCGCGTCGTTGACTATGAGCTCATGACGGTCTGTACGGCACGTCAAGCGAACCCGGTATCCCAGGGGATACACATCCGCCTCTGTGACGAAAAAGACGCCCAATCCCTGCTTGATCTGCAAGAAGGCTACGAGCGGGAGGAGGTTATCCCCCCGGGAGAGGCCTACCATCGAACGGCCTGCCTGGCCGCGCTCAGCCTCACCTTATCCCGCCAGATTGTCCTTGCCGCTTTTTCTTCTTCTGTTGCCATTGCCAAGGCCGGCACTAACGCGCGCGGGTTTAACTGGGACCAGATAGGCGGGGTGTACACCGATCCAAAATGGCGAAGAAAAGGACTATCCGAAGCCCTTATCAGGGGCCTGGTATTCGACAGACTACACGCTGGTCGCAAGGTGGCTCTTTTTGTTAAACCAGAAAACCATGCCGCCCGCTCGCTCTACACAAAAATTGGCTTTTCCCCTGTTTCTCCCTTTAGAATCGTTTACTATTGATTTTTGCCAAAAGAGCGTATACTTAAGGGCAGGAGTTTTTAAGATGTCACCTGTTCTGGTTGTTGAAGATAACGAGATAAATGCAGAGATCATCATGACTTTGCTTGAAGAATATGGAATTCCGGGAGAATTGGCGGTAGATGGCATTGATTCGGTAGAAAAATGCACCGACAAACCCAAAGATTATTACTCACTCATTTTAATGGATATTCATATGCCCCGGATGAACGGGTATGAGGCAGCCAGAAAAATCAAAATGGATCTGGGTATCAACGCTCCAATCGTGGCGCAAACGGCCACTCACACTACAGAAATTTCCATCAAGGAACACGGCGAGTATATCATTGACTATCTGTATAAGCCCTTTAAGCCCGATCAGTTATTCGCTATTCTGCAACGGTTTGTCGTGTAGGTTAACGCTCTCTTATTTCCCCAGTTCTATGGATCTACGCCAAGCGGCAGTGGCGCCCTCTATTACCGCGGACCGGAATCCCTTTTCCTCAAGCTTGGACACAGCTGCTATTGTTGTACCCATGGGAGAGCACACCCCGTCTTTTAGAGCGGCTGGATGCGTTCCGGTGCGAAGCACCATCTCGGCAGCCCCTTTAAGGGTTTGTGCGGCGTAACGAAGCGCCTGTTGACGGGGAATTCCCATCATACAAGCGGCATCGGAGAGGGCTTCTATAAACAGATATCCATAGGCAGGACCAGAGCCCGACACCGCGGTAACCGCGTCCATCAGGGGCTCGGGGGTTAGTTCCACCAAACCAGCCTTGCCAAGAATGCGGGCAAGCTCGTCTATGTCTGTGTTTTGTACGGTTTGATCGGGAGCAATGGCTATGACGCCCTGACCCACGGCAACCGGCGTATTGGGCATGATGCGGATTATCTTGGGATGGCGATCTAGATGCTTTTTTATCTGTTCAATGCGAACACCCGCTGCCATGGACACCAGTATGGTATCTTCGCTTATTACCGGGGAAATGTCTTCGAGCACCTGGGCCAGATATTGGGGCTTAACGGCTAAAAACACAAAAGTAGAGCTTTCCACAATACTTCGGTTTGTATCCAGCCGGGTACAGCCAGTCTTTGCGGCAAAGGCTTCCGCCTTGGTGGTATCTGAATCTCGTATTGCAACCTCGCTCGCGCCAATAACCGAGATTACCGCATCCATCAGGGCAGAGCCCATAACACCGGAACCGATACAGCCAACTTTTCGTTTATTCACCAGAAACCTCCCTTAGTCTTTTGCCAAAAAAACCGTACCGTTTTGGCTACCGTCGGCAAGGGCCTCCAGAAATCGGGGACGCCCTCCGTTTGTCAAGAGCATCGGGATACCATAGGCGGTGGCCTTGTCGGCTGCTTCCAGTTTGGTTTGCATTCCACCGGTCCCAAAGCTGTTTGCACTGCCGATAGAGATAGTACTCTTGAGTATGTGCAAGTCGGGTACAACTTCGATAAGCTGGGCATCCGGATGTTCTTTGGGATTTTTATCATACACCCCGTCAATATCGCTGAGCAGTATTAACAGATCCGCGCTCCACAATATGGCGGTAAGCGCGCTCAAGTTATCGTTATCCCCAATCTTTATTTCTTCGTACGAGACTGAGTCGTTTTCGTTAATGATGGGAACAACCCCTTCATCAACCAGGGTAAACAGGGTGTTGCGAATATTGAGCGTTCTCTGGTCATCCTTAAAATCCTCTCCGGTTAAAAGGAGCTGTCCGATGTGTGTTCCGCTTTTGGCAAAGGCGTTGCGCCAGTTATCC
Organism: Spirochaetales bacterium; assembly: GCA_016929605.1. Taxonomy (GTDB): domain Bacteria; phylum Spirochaetota; class Spirochaetia; order Treponematales; family Treponemataceae; genus Teretinema. The sequence continues at coordinate 3,876 of JAFGIM010000131.1, forward strand.
ATCAGTTCAACCTGCCCAATCGCACAGAGCGCCTGGCGATAATGGATGTCTTTTTTTCGCGCCCATCGATCCAGAGTTGCAAGCCCTGCTACCTGTGCCCCGGAGGACACCAGCACAAACTGCTTTCCCGCCTTCATCAAGGCGGTACATTGTTCGGCGAGCCCTTCCATAAAGGCCATGTTCACCGAACCATCGCTTTTTGCCAGGGTGTTCGATCCTATTTTTATGACTATCTTGCGGGCAGAAGAGATAAGATCGCGTGTCATGGGCGTACCTGTCCTTGTCCTTCTATCAGGAATTTTAGGGTTGTTAAGGCGGAAAGCCCCATCGGGCCACGAGCATGCAGCTTTTGAGTGCTGATGCCGAGCTCGGCTCCCATGCCGAACTCCCCTCCATCGGTAAACCTGATGGAGGCGTTTACGTATACACAGGCAGAATCCAAAAGCTTTTGGAACTTCCGTGCGTTATCCCGGCTTGCGGTTATGATTGACTCTGAATGTTTGGTGCTATGCGCGTTGATATACTCGATAGCCTCGTCCAGGCTCTCTACTACCCGCACGGCCATTATATAATCCAGGAACTCATATCCCCAGTCGGCTTCCACCGCGGGCTTTACCGATTGGGCACAGCCAGAGAGAAGCGCAAGGGAGCGCTCGTCGGCATGAAATTCCACGCCCCCTGCTCGTCCGGTTTTTTGCTCGTAGGGTATAAAAGCCTTTGCCACCAGAGGCAATAGCTCCTTGGCCCGCGAAGCGTGCACCAAAAGACATTCAAGCGAATTGCACGCGGCGGGTTTTTGTATCTTTGAATTAACAATGATATCCAGAGCCATGGAAAGGTCGGCACTTTCGTCCACATAGATATGGCATACACCGGAGCCGGTTTCTATTACGGGTACACGAGCGGTTTCCACCACACGCTTGATCAGAGCAGAGCCGCCACGAGGCAGGGCTATATCGATCTTTCCCACTGCGGTCAGTATCCAGTCAACATCGGCATACTTATCGCCTTCTTGGGGAGGTTCACACAAGGCTACCGCATCGCTTTCTCCACCGGAGGCAGCAAGACCCTCTTTTATGACGCGCACAATTACCCGATTGGACTCGATAGCCGAAGAACTTCCGCGAAGCAACACCGCGTTCGCGCTTTTATAGGCAAGGGCAAAGGCGTCTACCGTTACATTCGGGCGGGATTCATAAATAACAGCGGCAACTCCCAAAGGAACGCGCACCTGGGTAATTTCAAGGCCATTAGGAACCGTCCACCCGGAAACTACCTGTCCTATGGGATCTGTTTGATCGGCAAGGGAATGCAGGGCTCTGATAATCTCGTCCAGAGATTTATGGCTCAGGGATAGACGGTCGATTAAACTTTCGCTCATACCCGAAGCGCGAGCGCGTTCAACATCGCGGGCATTTGCTTCCAGAATTTCCGAGCGATTGGCGTCCAGCGCAGAAGCTACGCCTCTAAGGGCTTTATTCTTCCGCTCGGCCGTGCACATGGCAAGACGAGCGGAGGCCAATCTCAGCGTCTGACACACGGCGTCGAGGTTCATGGAAGTTCTCCTAAAAATTGGCGAGGAAACAGATTCCCAAAAGAACAGCAGCCCGGCATTTTTCCTCGGACCACTGCTGGTGGGGAGGCAGGCTGTTTATATAATACCAGAAAAAACCAAAATCGGGGTCAACACGGACGGCGTACTCAAGGAAGGTGTCGCTTTTAACCAGGGACCCAAACAGGAGGTACACCACATCTCGCAACACCGGAAGAAACTCGGACAGCGAGGTATGATAGTCGTAGCGGGACAGATTCTTGCACAGTGTATTGATGCGGAACAGCATCTCCTCTTTAAGGGATTCGTCCGCTTTTTCAACCCATGTCTTTTGAACCAGAAGCTCTATGTTTTTTTGAAACCCATTAACCAGCTTTTTCTCTGCCGCATCCCGTACCATATCCTTGCCGGTTACGATCGCCTTAAATTCACCACAGTCCCCAAAGGCTAAAGCCAGAGAAACGGCGGATGAAAGGGCAACGGAGTCGCTTGAAGTGCTGATGAACTTGGGAAGGACTTCCACCACGGCCTTTCTTACTACGTCGGGCATGGATTTGTCTTTCTCGAAGATGTCGCTTTGCATACCTAAAAATGGATTTTTATCCCCCTTTTGTCAAGGCCATAGACAACAATGTAAACGCCGCATTGACCATTGAATCTCAAAACGGTATTTTTACACTATGGAAGTAATCACTCTGGGTAATGAAACCCTCCGTATCAAAGCAGCCCCCGTTCCCGAGGTAACCGATGAAATTCGGTCCCTGATCAGGGAAATGTTTATAGTCATGGAAAAAGCGGACGGAGTAGGACTCGCCGCCCCTCAAATTGGTTTGAGCATCAGGCTCTTTGTACTTAAAGCTGATGATGGAATCGAGCGCGCCTTTATCAATCCTCAGATTATCCAAACATCTCCGGAAACCTGCTCCTACGAAGAAGGATGCCTCAGTGTGCCCAAGGTATGGGAAAAGGTAATCAGGCCGGAAAAAATCACCGTTCAAGCCCTTAACGAACGAGGACGGCCCTTTACCCTGGAGGCGGACGGGCTTTTAGCGCGCATTATTCAGCATGAATATGACCATCTTGACGGCATCCTCTTTATAGACCGTATCGATCCGGCTAAAAAAGCAAAGGCCGAGGAAAAATTCTTGAAAAAAGCCTCTAAAAAGGACGCGTAGGATGCTCAGGGTTGTGTTTGCCGGCAGTCCACAGTGCGCCGTGTATGCCCTTGAGGCAGTAGCTCGGGAGCATACCATCGTCGCCATCCTCACTAATCCCCCATCCCGACAGGGTCGATCGGGGAACTTAGTCCCCACCGAGGTAGAAACCGCCGCACGCGCTCTGATGGCTCAGGGGTGCATCCCTTCGGATACCCCTATCCTGAGTCC
>JAFGIM010000132.1 GCA_016929605.1 Spirochaetales bacterium
ACTTTCTAAAATCATGGTATGGTTCGTGTATGAAAATTACACACCTTTTTTTTAGAAGTATAGCGGTGGCCGCTCTGTCCGCCCTCTTTTTGGTTGCTTGTTCAGATCCTGCCTCTGGCGATGATACCGGTAAATATACGATTACCGTTGTCCCCACTGGAGCGACTGACGTTGATCGCCTTGACGCAAATCCAACTCAAGCAACAGAAGGAGAGACAATTACCCTGACGGCGACTCTTGGACAAAATCGTCAAGTTACCATAATCATTCCAGCCGTTATTGTTACTCCCTCGGTAATTACCACGAGTGGTGGAACTGCCACTTTTACAATGCCCGCAACAGATGTTGTGGTTCAGGCCGCTTTCGGATCGCGATAAGGCTATAGTAGAAATCGCTTAGGTTTCGTGATACGCTGACGAATCAACTGTGATGGATGGACAAATCATGATAGATCGCCTTGGAGAGATTGCGGCTTTGGGAACGTCGGTATCCTGGACGGTTACCGCACTTGCCTTTGAGTATGCGGGAAAACGGATTGGAAGCCTGGCCTTAAATATACTTCGTCTTGCCGTTGCTTTGTTGATCTTTGCCATCGTAGGTCTTATAGTCCGGGGAAACCCGGTTCCGCTTGATGCACCTCCTGAACTGTGGTTTTGGCTTTCCCTTTCTGGTTTGGTTGGCTTTGTGTTTGGCGATATCTTTTTGTTTCAATCCTATATTGATATTGGGGCCAGGAAGGCCCTTGTCGTGTTTGTATCCTCCCCGCTCATCACTGCCTTGCTCGGTTTTGGGCTTCTTGGGGAAAAAATCTCTCCAGTCGGAATTGCGGGAATGTGTATCGTTATCGCGGCAATCACCTGGGTTGTGGTGAGCTCAAAAGACGGAGAGGGTGAAAAGGACGCGATGTCGGTTACGAGAAAGTCAAGGCGGACTCGTGGTGTGGTCTTTGCGTTCTTTGGTGCCCTTGGGCAATCTGGTGGCCTTGTTTTATCCAAGATGGCAGCCCCCTCGTATGACGCCATCGCGGCAACTCAGATCCGGGTTATCGCAGGTTTAGTGGGCTTTCTTTTTGTTGGCATATTCTTGCGTCGCTGCCGCGAGTGTGTTGTCGCTGTAAAAAACATTCCCGCGCTTAAAGCATTGGCCATTGGCGCCTTTTTTGGCCCCTTCTTGGGAGTCAGCCTTGGTATGTTTGCCATACAAAGAACGTCGTCCGGAATTGCGGCAACGCTAATGGGCTTAACACCAATCCTGATTCTTGTACCTTCGGTGTTAATTCGCAAGGAACGAATCACAATTCGGGAAGTTCTTGGTTCTGTTCTGGCTGTCTTTGGCTCTGCCCTGATTTTTTTGCATTGAGCTACGGATTACCGGCAAGCTTTAGCAAGCGTGAATGTAATCCATGAAAGCTTGGTGCATTAAGGTATGGCCCTGCTCGTTCGGGTGTATCCCGTCATCGCAAATAAGGTCTGTGCAATGGTTGCTTTCCAAAAAACGGCGACGTACGTCGATAAGGCGAAGATTATTAGCGCGTGCTATATCAACAATTGCGTCATTATACATTTCTTGCCATCGATAAATGCGATTAGCATCGCCCAAAAAATTCAGGATATTTACGCGACTTAGTCCCCGGGATATCCAGTCAAGGTAGCGGTTTGGTTCAAGCGGGGGAAGAGTCATAAGTAATGGCGTAAGGTTGCGTGAAATGTAGGTGTCGATAATCGATTGCATATTTTTCATAAATACGGTAATCGGTGTTTTGGGCAGATGACCGGCATGGGGAAGCTCAGATACTTCTTTCCACATAAAATCACAATCGTTTCCGCCAAATTCTATCAGTATTATCTCGTCTTCTTGCGGTGTTCGTTTTTGTACAGATCGTGAAATTCGCTCAAGCGCCTTCATGGTAGTCATTCCAAAGCTTGAGCGATTTTGTATACTAGCTCCGGTTGATGCGATAAAGCGATTAACGTAATTGGAGTCAAGGACACGATATCCTTCTGCCGTGTCATCACGAATAATGCCTTTTAGAATAGAGTCGCCCCATATAGTTATACTTCTGTTTTTAAGATTCATACATTCCTGCCTTAATTCTCTAGACACCGTTATTACAGACAGGTTGCAATAATGATGAGGGAGAATGAGGCATTGAGTCTTACGCTTTTTTTTCTTTACCTGTCTTAGTTTTTTTTACCGGAATCGGTATGACGGGTAACAGGGCAGAAATGACGGCAAGGGCTTTTTCCCGGTCTTCAAGGTCCAAAATATAATGTTCTTTGGCCCCGTTATACGGATGCCCGGTAGGACACCCCTTCATAACAGAGGTAATGGCATCGTGCATCTTAATGTAGACGGTGTTATCACATACAAGTAAAAGTGGCCGATCGTTAACATATACCATATACTCGCCGAACATTTTGCGGCTTCGGATTTCTCCAGAACCTTCAATCTGATCGGTGATAAAGTCGATATAGTCTTGTGTTGTCGCCATTAGTCAGCCCCCCGATTAGTGAATAGAGAAGACTGACGGTAGTACTGATACCAACAGTAATGCCGCCATGCTCCAGTTAAAGATGCGTAAGCGCACTGGATTAGACAACCAGTTTTTGACGATAGTCCCGAATAAAGCCCATGATGAAACTGCGCATAAGGCGATGCCCACATTCGTTGCCCCGCAGATAAGCAAGCTGGACCAATATGAATGTGGAATGGTAAAGGTGGTTACTATGGTAATAGCGGCAATCCAGGCCTTTGGGTTTATCCACTGGAAAGCCGCCGAACCCAGGAAGGTTATTGGCTTTGATTTTTTAGACGTACTACTGTCGTCTATTCCTGTTGAGGTTGCGATTTTCCAGGCAAGAAAGGTAAGGTAGGCGATGGCCAGCCATTTTAGAATTTCCTGGGCAATCGGGACGGCCTTAAAAAGACTACCAAGCCCGGCCCCCATCAAGGCGAGCATAATAGCATAGCCAATAGCAACTCCAAACACATGGGGAAGCGTACGCCGATATCCCCAGTTTGCCCCCGATGCCAGGGCTAGAAGATTGTTTGGCCCTGGCGTAAAGGCCGAGACAAGGGAGAATGTTAACACTGCGATAAAAAGTGAGGGACTCATACTTGTGCTCCTTATATGGCCAGGGGTATTGTGTCTTGAATTGTCGGTTCGAATCAAGTAAGATTTCTTAAGTTTTATGGAAATAGTAACAACTGGACTTGTTCATTATACAGGGTTTTCCCTGCCTATAACCGTATCGGAATCTTCTCTTGTACCGCCAAAAGGTTATTACGGTGTACTGTGTCTTGAGGAGGGATCGATCGCCCTTCATGAAGAAAAGACAATACGGTATCTCCATGCGCCGGCAACAATAATCTGTGGAGACAACCATGAGCTTACCCGTATTGTGAGCTCTGAGTCCGCCCGTATCCAGTCTCTTGTATTTCGCATCGGCGCAATTAACAGCACCCTCCCGGGGGAATCAGGTCTTATATATTCCCATGATGGAGCCTCCCTTGTTTTCTTACGCCCCTTTTTGAACATCCCACTTCCGGGATATGAGTGTCGCACACTTAGTCCTTCATCTCACCTGACCGTTTCTCTGTTGTTTCGTCGCTTACAGAAGGAACTGCTTGGAGAGCAAGGACCCTTTTGGCCCTGTATGTCCCGCTCGTATTTGCTGGAGCTTTTACTGCTTCTTGAACGAGAGCGCTATACCTCTGGCAAGGCAGAGACTCTTGCGATTGCGGGCAATGGACCGCTTAACGAGATTCTTGAGTATCTACATACCCATTACGCGGATAAAATCAGCCTTGATTCTCTTGCAGCCCATTTTGCCACTAACAGAACAAGCCTAAACAAGCGATTCAGGCACACCCTTGGCGTTTCGGCAATAGCCTATCTAACACAGGTTCGAATAGAGGTGGCCTCTGCAATGCTGCGCAATACCCTTTTGTCGATACAAGAGATTGCCCTTCGTACCGGCTTTACCGATGAATCTTATTTTAGCAGGGTTTTTCGCCAAAAAATGGGAGAGTCTCCTTTGGCCTTTCGTTCAAAATTTCCCGACCCCTATGGGCCTGTCACCGATATTGCGTAAAGTACCATCTTTGTTGCGGATAGTTCATTCCTGAGTCCCTTCTATTGTGTATACACTTACTCCTGTGTAAGGAGGTTTTGTATGAATACAATTCGTGGTATCGTCGTAACTTTGTCTATTGGGTGCGCGCTGTTTCAATGTATTGCTTGCTCATCCTGGAAAAGGGAAAGCACCACAAGCAAGGTATCAGATAGAGCGTATACGGCAATCGTTACAGACAATGGGGTTGGCTGTTCAGTTGGGTATTCAGGTGGCGTTGAGTACACAACAGATGGAGGGCACACCTGGATTGCTGGACTGAACCGTTCCGTTTGTTTGTTTGGTGTTGAGATTACCGGGAAGGGAACTACTTTTGCCACAGGGAATCAGCGGAATTTTGTACGATCTGAGGATGGCGGTGCTCACTGGAGTCGAATGGAGAATATTGGCGCGGGACAAGGGAAATCCATCTCGTTCTGTGACGAACAAACTGGATGGGCCTCTTCCAGTCTATGGGCAGGCTGTACTTCTGATGCTGGATCCTCATGGAAAGCACTTGCGCTTCCTTCCGAGGTAAAGGTTGTTGAAACAGTGTGTTGTATCGGGCAAGACTCGGGGATAATCGCGGGCGCAGACGGCAGGCTATTTAGAACTGATGATGGGGGCGCATCCTGGCTGGAATTGACAAGTCCCTTTGCGCGCAAGGATGAAAAATGGCAGGCGCAATTTGGTAAAACAACCCAAGGCCTTTCCCTGCGGTTTAGCGGACTACAGGGGATCGCCGCCGCGATTGGTACCTTCAAGGGAACCGGCGTATTGATGATACGGGAAACGGTTGATGGAGGAAAAACCTGGTCAAAAGCACAACGATTTCCGTTTGAAACAGTACCGCTTTCGGTTTTTGCCGATCTGCAGCGTAATGTGTCGGTCTTTGGCTCAGATCGCACGGTAACGCTCTTTTCCCGAAAATAAGCAATAACAGAATTCTAACCATGTGTTAATCATCTTCTGATGCGGCGTCTCCATAGTGTGGATCATGAACCATATTCTGTCTTCGCTTTTTGCGAATGCCTCGATTACTCTCCCGATAACAAAGGAGAGTAAGATTGTAATTCTGAGCGATTTACATATGGGATCAGGAGGTCGCTCTGACGATTTTGCAAAGAATGCCCGCCTGGTACATGACGCTCTGAAGAAATTCTATCTTCCTGGCGGGTATATCTTGATCCTTAATGGTGATATTGAAGAGCTTTTGCGTAACAGGCTCAGGGATATTGAGGATGCGTGGGAAGATATCTATGGCTTGTTTAGCGAGTTTCGTAAAGCGGGACGGTTGTATCGCCTGATTGGCAATCACGAAATTGTTCCCGGCCCTGATGGAGATGCATTGCGGTATGATGGAGAATCGCTTCGCATGGAATATGAGGGTAAAGATATATTGGTGTTCCATGGGCATCAGGGAGATCGCCTTAATTGTGGGCGATACAATAGGGTTATAGGGTGGGTCTTACGCACCTTTGCCAATTATTTTGCGATATCAAATAAGTCCGTGGCGCATGACTCGGTCAAGAAATATCAAATTGAAAAACGTGTCTATGAGTTTTCCCGTAAGGCAGGAATCCTTTCGATAATTGGTCACACGCACAGACCCTTGTTTGAGTCTTTGTCTAAAGCAGAAGCGATCGGATATCGTATAGAACGATTGTGCAGAAAATATCCCAAAGCGGATGAGGCACAACGCATCAGGATTCGTAAAACGATCGAAATACTTCGGTGCGAAAAGAATACTAAAAAAGAAGATCGGGGAACGCGGATAGTGGATAGCCTTTACGGTGATATCTTGATTCCCTGTGTTTTTAACGCCGGATGCGCGGTGGGCAAGAAAGGAATTACCTCGATTGAAATTAAAAAAGGCAAGATATCCCTTGTGTATTGGTCGCAAATAAATCGGAGCAAGAAATATCTTCAATACAACGAGTATAAGAGTGCTCTTCGTATAGGAGAAGACGCCTTCAGGGTAATCCTGAGGCGTCAAAGTCTTGCGTATATCTTTTCGCGAATATCCCTTTTAGGAAACTAAGCGCTTATGTCTTAAAGCTACCGATGACGGCTTCCATTTCTTTAATCCGCTCATTGGTTTGCTCGGCAAGGCCGGCGACGGTTTGCGCAGATTGATTTATCTCCTGGGAGCCTACGCTCATTTCGTCCATGCTTCCGCTAATAGTGGATGATGCGCCGGAGAGTTCTTGCATGGCACTCAGTGCGTTTCCCGCCTCGCTCTTCATCTCGGATGCTTTGTCTTTTACCTCGGAGGAAGCAGAGCTCATATCTCTAAGGGCTTCTAGTATTTGTCTCGATCCTTCTTTTTGCTCCGCCATTGCCCCTTCAATTTCTTTAACCAGCACGTCTGTCTCTTCAATACCGGCATGTAGGGTAGAGAACGATGCTTCCGATTCTCGTGAGACCTCTACAACCTCTCCTATGCCTACCTTGATTCGCGTAAGTTCAGAACCAATTTTTCTGGATTGTTCTGCGGATGTTTCGGACAGTCGGCGAATCTCGTCGGCAACAACAGAAAATCCCTTTCCCGCCTCTCCTGCATGGGCTGCTTCTATAGCCGCGTTCATCGCAAGTAAATTTGTCTGAGCCGCGATACCCGCGATAACCTCGTTCGCATCCAGAAGTTGCTCTGATTGTTTCGAGATTTCCTTAACGCGGGTATCCACTGCTTCCTGTTTAACCCGTCCTTCCATGGATGCCTTCATCAATGATTCAAACCGCATGGCCATTTTTTGCACCGAGGCGGAGACGGAAGCGATATTCCCAACCATCTGTTCTATTGAAGCAGACGCTTGTACGCTTCCCGAAACCTGTGTCTCTATAAGCGCGTCAAGCCGTTCAACTCCCTTTACAACCGTATCCACCGACGTGGACATCTTGTCTACTGACGAGGTTTGAAATGCGGTTTGCCTTCTTACCCCATCAATGTTAGCCATTATTTGAGAAATCGCTGCAGCAGATTCATGAGAGCTTGACGCAAGATCTTCGCCTATTCTGCCAAGGGCGCCATGAGTTGCCTGTAATCGTTTTACGATGTCTTGAAGCTTTTCTACAAACCCGTTAAAGCCCGCGACAAGGCTGCCGATCTCATCTTCACGCCTCATGGTAATACGTTTGGTTAAATCCGCATTTCCCTGGGATATCTCGTGGAACGAATGGGCAAGAACGCCTAAGGGTTTTGCAAAGGCAGATCCCAAAATTATTGCAAGAGCGATTCCCAAAACAAGACTTACAGCGGCCATTGTCCAGAAATTTCTTGATAAGCTTTGTAAGGGCGACATAATCGTTTGTGCCGGTAACGAAATGCCAACGCTCCATGAGTATGAGCCTATGGGTGCGTATGCGATAAACTCTTGCTTTTCGCTCTCAGTATAGGATTCAAGCGCTCGCTTCCCTTCGGTCATCCGTTGTACAATTGCCGCAAGCGGTGCATAGCGAGAGTCGGTCTTTGCAAGTTCAATGGGGTTAAATCCCTGACGCACTTGTTCGGGGTCCGAATGAGCTATAGGGCTACCCTTGTTATTAAGAATAAATACCGTAGAGCCTTTCCCGTATTGTGCCTGGAGTAATCGTTTGCTTAAAAACTCGGCATTACGCTGACCAATGAGCGCGCCTTGCAGTTGACCGTTGCGAATTATCGGAACAGCGAAAAGAACCGTTAGCAAGTCTTCCTCACCGGCAACCGCGCTAAAAACGGGATCCGATACAGCAGGAACCCGCTCTTTAAGCACTTTTTGCAAATAAGCGCGGCTTGATAGATTGACTGTTCTTCCTCCCACCAAGTACAGAATGCCGTTAAGATCAGCAGGAGACATGGAATTAAATCCCAATCGAGTCGCTTCGGTTCCCAGAATCTGGTACAGATCGCTGTTATATGAAGAAAAATCCGCAACCGCTGCAATTGTTTGAAGTTGAGCCAGTTGTAGATCAATCCATGACGAATATGCATCTGCAAGATGGTCTGCTTCCGTCAGGAGGGTTTTTTCTACCTCCTGATTAAGAATGCGCGAAGAGCCCAAAAACGAGAAGGTTCCCATTCCTGCGGACAATACAATGGTCAAGCCGATAAAGGCTATCATTTGTTTGGTACGTACCGTGAGTGTAATCATTGGAACTCCTTTCATACTTTCATTTTATAGGCATATTCCCGGTAATGCAAACCGTAACTTGTTCAATTCCATAAAGAATACAACCGATCTATTTCTCTTGAAGCACGCGCAAGCTTACCTCCAAGCGATCTGGCTTCATCGAGCTTTCCGTGTGAGAACGCTCTTTCCATATCCGCCTCAATGGTTTTGCGCTCCCTTTCCATGGAAATAATCCTCTGTTCTATATTATTTTGTGGTTTTCTGGTCGTTGTGTGTATAGGTCGATCGGGAGTCGTACCGTAACGAGAAAACCAAAACTCGCTAAAGTTTCCATCCCAGGAGGTAAGGCATCCTTTATCAATCTCTATTACCCGGGAGGCGACGCGGTCCAAAAAATACCGATCGTGAGAGACCACCAGGATGGTTCCAGAGAAATCGATCAGGGCGTCTTCGATTGCCTCGCAAGATGGAA
>JAFGIM010000133.1 GCA_016929605.1 Spirochaetales bacterium
CTGGTTCTTATACCTGTATTATTAGCCCTTCAGGAGTAATAGAGTCTATCAGTGATCCTTTTGCGCACCTCTTGGCATTACGGCACAAAGAAGACCTTGTTGGAATAAACGCTATCGATGCCGTTCAGGGATCAGTTGAATTACAAACATTATTTACTGATATATGTAATGTATCTCCAAAAACTGAAATCCCATCCACTCGCTTGGTACATGTTCATCGTAATGCAGAAAAACCTTTATGGATTAAGTTTGATATTCGCTCTAATGTACACCAAGGACAAGATGCTGGAATTGTATTAACTGGACTTGATGTTACAGATCTTGTTATATCTCAAAAGGATGCCGAAAAAAAAGCCCTCCAAAGAAGTAGTTTTTTGGTGAAAATGGGGCATGAACTTAGAACCCCACTTAACACCGTGCTGGGCTATGCGCAACTATTATCGGGTCTTACCGATTTGTCCCCAACGGCAGCTACATATACACAGGTAATCCTGACTCATGAAAACAGCCTGCTTCGTATTCTCAATGATATTCTTGAATACTCAAAATATGAATCAGGACAGATAACTCCTGTTTACACCGAGGTTAACTTACGAAAATTAATTCAAGACGTGACCAAGAGCTATATCGAGCAATGTAACGCAAAAACAGTTGCCCTTACGGTCGAATTGTCACCGACTATCCCCGAAACGATTCAAAGTGATTCAATCAAACTTACCCAAATTTTGTCTAATTTACTCGCTAACGCCCTTGCCAATACCAGAAAGGGCGGTATTACCGTTACCGTCTCTTGTGATCGGGTAATAATAATTGATGTAGAGGATACCGGAACCGGTATCCCGCTCCATGAACAAGACACTATTTTTGAGGTATATGCTACAGATGAAGAGGGTAAAGAATTGCCTCGAGGTAGCGGCATCGGTCTTGCAGTAGCTCGATTGTTTGCCCGAACCCTTGGCGGAGATGTTACACTTGTACGCTCCGACAGCCTTACCGGATCCCTCTTTCGCTGTACCTTAGAGGCCCGTGAATCTTCCTCAAGGAAACGTGAACTCCAGCAAATTACTGATTATACTACCATTCATGGTCTATCCCGTCCTTGCAAGGTCCTGTTAGTGGATGATGTCGATATAAACCTTGCAATGCTCGAAATTTTCCTTGCACCCGCCGGATTTAACGTAAGCATAGCCTCAAATGGCGAAGAAGCGGTGAACATCTTTAAACAATTCAAACCCGATATTGTGTTTATGGATTTAATTATGCCAGGTAAAAATGGATTCGATGCAACAAGAGAGATAAAGAATATCGATGGATCGGTGCCAGTAATCGCGCTAACCGCAAGTATTGTGGATTCTATCAAGGAACAGGCGCTTCAGGCGGGGGTCAATGATTTTATGTACAAGCCCTTTATACCGGAGCGTTTTTTCGAGATAATTGCCGAGCACACCGGTATTAGCTATGTAACAAACTGATCCTAATATTGAAAACCAAGACCAATGGATATTTCTCTGATAGATTCTCCATCCCTTTTTGACTCCCCGGAGAGATTCCCACTTTCCCAGGCTTCTACCAGATCAAACCCCACACTTGCTCTAGCATAAATACTTCTCATTTTTAATGGGAAAACAATCACCTCAAGGCCTCCTGCATACCAACCGTCTGTAAAACTATACTGTGATCCAGTATCAAGGTCATGAGTTATAGCCATATCGAAAAAGGGAGATACATGCATTTCAAAACTGATATACCGTGTCCAGGACACCCCGGTTATTTCAAGAAAATCAACCCGCATAACGCGAACAGGGATGTCAATGTTTAGGAATACTGCGGTATCCGTTTGAATACGTTTATCAAGAATTCCTCGAAGCATAACCCCCTGTTTTTCTGAAATAAAGTCATCAAAGTTATAAAATCCTCGAAGACGAGTATACAGAGCGAGGCGATCATAAAAGCTTTTATATGCTTTTATTGTTGAATCAATTGTCACTTCTTTACGTTGGGGTGAATTAAAGTTATGTGTCCAAGAAACTCCCGCTTCGGCACTTACACCATTTCGAAAGTTTCGATCCCAATCTATCTGTCCAACTGATATAGTTTGTCCGAAACGTACATCGGGACCTTTTAAATCTTCTGAACTAATACCATCACTATCCCAATTCGCTAGAAAGGATATATATGGCGTCCATACTACATCACCAAAAGAATCAGTTTTATAAAGGGTAATCGGTAATTTAACGTATAATCTCTCTGAAAAATAGAGATCGTCTACATACTGTTCGTTATCATCATCACGATCATTTATGTGGATGCTTTGTACAAAACCAAGATGCAAGTCCGCAAATGAAAGAGGAAAGGCAACATCCAAACCTGTGTTAAGATCAAATTCCGGATCACTTTCAAAATGCCAGGTTAATGATGAAGCGATATCCCAAATACATTCGTACGTGTATGCAACAAAGGGTATTACAAAAGAGAATCCACCTTCTATACTTTTATCTCCATCAATATCAGATTCATACACAAACTCTGTATCCAACTCCTGCATGCTGCCAAAGAAGTTGTAATTTTTAATTTTTATTTTTAAGGAAAGGCCATCGTTGGAATTATATTTTGGATAGGGAAGGGCTATGATATTAATGGTATCCTCTGTACGAACGGTAAGGAAGACTGGCACTATTCCAAAATTGTCTGCTTCCCCGTACAGGGCAATAACCTCGGAGGAATCAAAGACCCGTTCATTAGAGAACAAGAGTCTTATTTTGGTAATGTATGTGTCCAGTGCTGTCTGATCCTGGAATACAGTTTTTGTATCTATTGGGACCGCTTTTCTAAGTGGATATTCGCGCGTACTGCCAGTTATCTCATACGATACTGACTCAATACGAAAACCATTAGTTTGAGCATACAAACAACAGGTAAGTATGAGCATGGCAAGAATAACAAGTGTTTTGATTCGTCCGGTATTCACTCGGGCCTCTCCAGCAAGCGGGTTATTTCAGTTTTGTCACCACGTCAAGATTCCATCGTTTTGGCCTTGAAATGGCCTTTACGTATATAGCGCCCTTCCCGGGTGAAAAAAGCTCGAGCCTTTCTAACGGTGTTGTTATAAATAGCTTCTTGACCATGATTCCATAGGCGCCAGAAAAAGACAAGGGGGAAACACTGTCAAATCCAAATCTGGTATTGTATCGGGCTGTTCCTATTTCGATATACGCTTCTCGCTCCTCGCTTATATATACGTCCATATCCCTATCATCACCCGTTAGTCGATATCCAGCTTCCAGAAATTGTAGGGTTTCAATCGAAAGAATAGTAAGGACTCGTTGGCCACCTAAGTTATATGTAGATTGTAAGTCACGAATATAGGAACCCTGAAGCGAAACTCTAAAGCGCCGAGGTTTTGCATATCGAACTATACAGTCTATGAGTTCAAAAACATTTATTTTTTCCACACGAGCGAGCTCAACAAGTTCGCCTGTTTCTTTCTCCGAAAACCGATAGAGAGTGTTAACTGTAAGAGGTATACCTTCCAGATATGAGCGCACTGCAGGTTCAGCATGATCTGCGCCCAGCCGATTTTGCGCGGTAAGAGAAACAATGGTTAAAGATATAAACGAGAGTAATAGTAACCGTTGAATAATAGGCATGTATTAACGTGCTCCCTTGCCTGACAGTACAACACCAATTGTCCTAAAGATAAGCCAGATGTCGAGCCATAATGACCAGTTTTGAATATAATATGAGTCAAACGCAACCCGTTCGGCATAGTCAGTATCAGAGCGGCCTGATACTTGCCACATCCCGGAAAGACCAGGGCTTACAGAGAAGATATAATTAAACTTCTCCCCATATTTTTCAATCTCTTCATGAGTTACAGGACGAGGCCCAATAAAACTCATCTCACCCTTGAGTACATTAATAAGTTGCGGTAATTCATCCAAACTGGTTTTTCTTAAAAAACGACCTATTCCAGTTACTCTTGGATCCCTGGAAAGTTTATGACTTCTATCCCATTCCTCACGTAAATCCGGATTCTCCTGTAATAGCTTAGATAGCCGTTCAGCTGCATCGGGTACCATAGAACGGAATTTCCATACCTTTATTTCCTTACCATTTCTTCCAATCCGTGTGTGCCCATATAAAATGGGACCACGTGAGCTAATCTTTATCAATAAGGCAACCAAAAACAAGAAGGGAAGGAGTAAGAGCGTTCCGGTAAATAAAAGAAGTAGATCCATGAGGCGTTTGACAGCCATATTGTAACCCTTGGTTAAGTGGTGAGTTGTCGCAAGACCAAGGGTTCCATTGATGTCTCGAATTGTCATGGAGAGGGTGTTATAAAAATTAAGACGGGGAATGATGATGTTGTACCGAAAATTGGAAAGGGTGGTAATTAGCAAATGACGATATACCTCGGATTGATGCTCTCCGGATAAGATAATAGCCATCTTAATGTGAAGATCCAGGTTTAATCGCTTGCTGTCTTCTATGGAATGAATAACTGGTATTCCCCGGTATTCATCAAGATCAATTTCCACTATGTTAACCAAGGCAACAGGAATATACCCAAGGCTTGGATTATCCAGAAGATTATCCAGAATGTCGCGAGCTTCTTGTCCTTCACCATAGATAACAGCAGGAATACCCCACCATGTAAAACGGGAAAAAACCCATTTCCTTGCAATACTTCTACTTAATGGTAAGGAGAAAGTAGAAAAGAAAAAAGCAACGATAAAGGCAGCAGCCAAATATTCCCGTCCGTCGGTTTCCACCAAGATGGAAATTGAGATACCTCCGAACATAAAGGCATTAGCCAGAAACAGGCTTCGTAATTGTTCGCTTGGAACTAATAAAATACCCGGATATAGCTTAAAGATATAATAGACAAGGCAAAAAAAAGGCAGATACGTCCAATAGGTTACGAAAGACTTAAAATTGATAAAGTGCTTGTCCACCGCATTCACAATAAAAAAGCCTGCACCGATACAGAGCATTATAGTAATGACATCTGACACAATAAATGCAGTTGCAGTACCGAAAGAACTGGTACTTCTATAGCGTTTTCTGAACCATGAACAATACTCGTCAATGTGCATATGAATGTCCTTCTCGGGCGATTCTTTGTATTTCTTCTAGATAAGCATTCAGAACAATTGTATCTGAAAAACGTTCTTTGGCTATCATCCGAGATGCGCTCCCCATTTTTGTTCGCTGTTCCAAAGATTGTTCCATAAACCGGCTCATTGCGTCAACGAGGGATTCCAAGCTTTCTGGAATAACCAAATAGCCATTTATGCCATTATCAACTGGTTCCCTGGTTCCGGGACTATTCGCCGCAATAAGAGGCTTCCCCATGGATGCTGCCTCAAGCAGGGCACGAGGAACTCCTTCCCTATAAAACGACGGAAGAACAACACAATCAGAGGCAGCAATAGTCGAACGGACATCGTCTATCAATCCATAATACTTGATTATGCCATCTTGCTCCGCTTTATCAAGAATCTCTTTGTTGATAAAAAAGGGATTATCAGGATCATGTTCTCCAATTATGTGGAAAGATGTTTGCGGATAGTTCCTTTTTATCACCCTTGCTGCCTCTATAAACAGTTCAATCCCCTTGCTTATGACAAGTCGTCCATTATATAGAAACACGGTAGTATTCAATAATTGTTTCTTTTTTTGCTCATGAGTCGGAGAAAATTTTTCGGTATCCACGCCAGAGCCTGGAATTACCCGTGTTTTAGATTCTGTAACTAAACGATGGTGAAGAAAAAAAGCTTGATCATCTTTGTTTTGAAAAAAAACAAAGGCCCGGGAAGAGCGAAAAGCTAAACGATATAAACCATAAACAATAGCCTTCATGATTCCTTTTTTTTCGGCTACCACGCCAAGTCCGGTTATATTAGAAATGGCAGGAATCCCTAAAAGGGAAGCGGCAATTGATCCATAAATATTGGGTTTATTGTTAATATGTAGCGTGACCACAGGTCGTTTGTGACGATAGATGTTCAAGTAACGAAAAAACAAGGATATATCTTCTCGTATTCTTGTACTATCGCTTTTCATGGGAAGGGGAATAAAAGAGACAGATACGTCTGCGGTAAGACGTTTGGAGCACTCATCGTCAGCGGCCATTGCAATTACATTAAAACCAGCCATTTTAAAGGCGGTGAGAAGTCTCTCCCGACTTAACAGATTCCATGCAGTGTTTGCAGAAATAATGAGTAAGGGATTGCCTTTTACTTCGATGATTCCACCTCTCTAATCATGCGGGCGATAACAGCCAAACAACCACCCCCATATACGATAGTATAAAGGATTACAATTATACTCGTAAAACCACCGATAAGACTTAAAAGATACAGGATTGGCAGATATCCGGTTACCCCGATTTCCTCACTTAAGCGTTTCCCAGGAGCCTTTGTTTGTTTGGCTCTTGGACCTAAATCCTGACGAGCTTCACGAAAAGCATGATATAAAAGACGCATTAGAATATTAGACAGTGCTGACAAGGCCGATAGAAAAATCCAAAAACCAGAGCCTAGAGGTAGTCGCTGGTAAAATGAAGTAAAAACAGAGGCCCCTGATTGATTAAAATAGAATGCAGAAAGACCAAGAGAAATGAGTAATGTTGCGTAAGCGATATATCCGGCCATAGCGTCAATAAAAGAACCCCAAGGGTTTTTTGATGGACTAACACGAGCCATTGTACCATCGGCACAATCGAGTACTGCAAACAAGATAAACAATAATGAGGCGATTATATGGAAAACAGGAAATGGGAAAAGAGTGAGCATCAAGGCTACAAGACAAACCACTGCGCCTAGATATGACACCATATTAGCAGAGAAGGAGAGATGAAGAAAAAACCAACTGACGGGAATGGCGAGAGGACGAAAGAGGAAGCGACTGAGAGTCCCGTCACTTGCTTTCTTTTCTGGAGTTAAGGAATCTTTTAAAGCTGAAAAGGTAATCTTCATCCGGTAATCTCCTCAATAATTGAAGTAAAGCGTTCATCTAGTTGATCTAGTTGCCCTTGATAGTTATGTAATGCGTTTAGTGCGATCTTTCGTCTGGCATCCCCATCTTTAAGATAGCGCAATGCAATTTCTACAAGATTGTCTGCATCCCAATTAAAGGGAATATAGGTTTCTTCAGGAATAAACACGTTGGGCCAGGTTTCCAGGTGTGACATATCAGGCTTCAGCAATAGACTCGCATTCCTGACAGCTTCAAAATCCCGTAAGCATAACTCTCCCCATCCAAAGGGACTAACTGTGATCTTTGCATGCTTAATTTCACGGTTAAAGCGGGATTGAGGGACCATACCGGTAAGAAACTCAGGAACGGATGAAACTGTTTCCATAATTAGTGATCGCTGGTAGTTTATTGATGGACGGCTAATCATTCCAATACGGCAATGAATAGGGAATAGCTCTTTATTTACCGGTTGAATCGGCCGGGTAGGCAAGTAAAAAAAACGGGCGCTTTGAGGTGAAATGAGCCGTGCGGCCAGAATCCCCGAACGCTGGCGAAGAGTACCTCGAGGATAGTCTCCTATACCGATATTCCAAGAAAGACGGAGTTTGGAGAGCTCTTCTGGACGATTTTCACCCACGCGCTCTCTGGCATCCGGATCAATAATCCCATACCTTTTATGATAGTAATCAGAATATAACTCTTTACCATATAAGCTTTTATTGTAAAGAGAGGTATCCTTGAATAAAGCTTTTGAATAAAACAAATCTACAAAGGGGAGAATCTCAAGGCGAGGAATCCCGCCCCCAGCATCATCATGGAAAAAAGCTATTCTCCTATACTTGGTTCTGAGTTTTTTAAGAAGATCGATGTTAACATAATCCGGTTTAATAAATTGTCGGACCATGATCAATATGTCGTTTTTATCGGAAGCAAGGCACCAAAGCGGGTCAGACGTAAAGGTAAACCTTCTGGAGCCATAATTAAAAAAAAACGGCTTAAGACTGTGAAAAAGTGCTATACGGTCACAGAGGGTTAATACAGTAATATTGCTCATCGCTGTATTTTACTATAAAGTACCTGATTATGGAAAGTAAGGATAGAAA
>JAFGIM010000134.1 GCA_016929605.1 Spirochaetales bacterium
CAGGATGTCGCGCGCCAGCGAGCGAAGGCGGCCCGGAAGGCGAGCACAGGACGTGCTCGCCTGAAGGGAAGTCCCCCTCCGGGCATGAGATAAGTCCTTGAAGTTCAAGGACTTATTTTTTACCCATCGGGTAAGTCCTTGGGCCAAAACCGGACTGTTACACAAACTGTGACATTTTTTTCACAGGAGTGTTACATGAAAGCGCCCTATTCATTACTGCGTCGAAAGACCGGTCCCTCCACCCGCGCAAGCTATTACGTCCGCTTCAATATCTTCCCAGGCTCCTGAAAGACACTCTGCAAATCGGTCAGGTCCATGATTGAGGATCTCGAATGGGATATTGATCTCTATCTTCCCACACAAAAAGCATCCGCCCGCGCGGTTGCGGACGAATGGATGAAAACCTGTATGCCGGTCCAAACCAATAAGCGCAAGGAGCTCTTCAACGATTACCTCCTGGATTTCTGGGATTGGGATAATTCAAGCTACATCAAGGGAAAACTGGCCCGAAAAAAGAACAGCATCGGGAAGTCCTACGTTAAAAGCAATCGGTCATGGGTTGTCCGCTACATCAGCCCCCACTTCAAGGGAGTGTATCTGCAAGAGGTAACGGCCGACATGATTGAAAGGTGTCTGCTCCGGCTCCACGAAGGCGGCACCTTGAACGCACGGACCATCAACCATATCCTGCAGGCCATCCGTGTCCCCCTGTCGGAAGCGGTTCGCTTGGGGCAACTCAAGAAGAACCCCGCTCGTCCCGTTCTCAATTTTGGGGTAGAATCCAAGGAAAAGGGTATCCTTACCCCGAAGGAGATTGAAAAGCTCCTCTCGTTTGAATGGGATGATATCCGTATAAGAGGAGCCTTCATTGTCGCCCTTACCGGCGGGTTGCGGCTAGGGGAGATCATTGGCCTCAAGCATCAGGATATCCTTGAAAGCTCGATCATGGTCTGCCATTCATACAGCAAGATGGAAGGGCTCAAGGGGACCAAGACAGGTCGTTCACGCGAGATCCCGCTCCCCTCTTCGGTCATACGTCTTCTACGGCAAATTTGCGCCCTGAATCCCAAGGGAAATGACTGGGTTTTCTGGCGAGATTCATCAAAAGACCACCCCATATGGGACAAGGCCCTCATGCAAGGCTTTTACGCGGCTCTGGAGAGTATCGGCATCCCGAATGACCCATCCCCAACCCCGGCCAAAGGAAGCAGACAGGAACGCAGGATAAGCTTCCACAGCCTGCGCCACGGCTGCAATGCCATGTTACGCGGCACCCTGCCCGACACCAAGCTCCGCATGGTCACCGGCCACCAGAGCATCGAAATGTCCAACCACTACGACCACCTCACCGACTTCGATCGCAGCGCCATTATCAAGGCACAGGAGGAGCGATTACTGGCAGGGGGATGGGAAAATCCAGAATCAAAAAACGGCTCTTCGCTGTTTCGCGTGGGTAATTAGCAATAGTCACCCGCAACCCGATAGATTATCAGCTTGAAACATTCCACAGATCTGAAAACTCTTGCCCGCGATTTTGCCATTTGAACAAGGCTATTTAAACCTTCAAGAATACCATTTGTTATTCTTGAACCTGAATCCGTATAAAAAAAAATAAAAAATCCAAACACACCTCACCGGGGTATAATGATTTAACTACAAATCAAATCTCACCCGGTAAGTGCAGCTTGGATTACGAAATTGATACTACCACAGAAAGTCTTCATAGCACAGGTGGTTTTGCCTTGGTCGGTAAAATATTTGAGCGAATCGGCTTTGGGCAAAATTACAACGATCAGAATACGCTACAGCACCCTGAAATCTTGAAAGTTCTTGGCGATTTATTCGTTCAGGGACGCAGCAGATTTGAAGAAGCCAGCCTGTTTCAATACGACAGCTTTTTCCATGACAGCCTGAATCTCAAATATATACCAGCCCGGGAAACCATTCGCCTATACTTGGAAAAAATGGCCAATGAAAAACAACAGGTGCGCCAGGCCATTGGTCAGGCGAATATGAAACTCATGAAAAGGACCAGTTTTACAACAATCGATTTCCCTCATGTGAAGTATCTGCCGGTAGATATTGATACTTCGCCGCTTGATAATTCCAAAAGCAATAAAGAGGGGGTAAGCTGGACCTACAAGACAGTTGCAGGTTCTGCATCATTATTGTTCCACCTTGATAGCGGAAACGATTCAAAAGATACATTGGAGGAGCTATCTGAAAACGGCCAGTTTCTTCTCATTAAACGGAATCTTCGCAAAGAGTTCTTTGTCATGCATGAAGTGAGTATATAAGCATTTCGGAACTTATGTAGCTACCCACACAAAACCCGGAAGACCCTGATGAAAAAATGACAGTTTACACTGGCATACATACCGGGAAATACCCTGCGCAGGATGATTCTTAATCCGTGATATCTTCCGGGTAATTCCTGATCGATCTTTCAATGTTGACTGATAAATGCCCTGTATAAGATTTCTCAAGCACTTTTATACCGATTCAGGTTAAATTTATGAATGAGATTGACACGTATAAAATTAAGTGTAATCATCAGTTTGTTAATAAGATTAACATTTTCAACAATACATCCGCCTTGCATTAGCTTAGAAGGATTGTATTAGAAAGGAAGCCTTGATGCTGAAAAAAGTATTATACTCACTAATTGCTATAGTAGCACTCGCTAACTCCTGTGAACTCAACACCACAAATTCCACATTGGAGACCACAGAATACCCACAGGTTCAGACTATTATCAATTCTAAAATTGATGATGCTCTGAGGTCTATACCTCAAGTTAACAGTCGAAACATTGATAATGCTAGCGCTCTTGGAATTATTGAATCCGCACTGCTTAAAGCAAAAAATCTGAACATAGCAGCTGTCCGATCAATAGATCCAACTATCTCGAGTGACCTTACGGATGAAGAAATATCAGAAATTAACATCTTATTCGAAACAAACAATGAGCTCCAAGAGCGCTTTTCTAATCTTGCCAAAGAGGCCAGTGAAGAATTTTCCAACATCCCCCCGATTGAAATCAAAATCCAGCCCTTAGACAACGAAGGCAACCCTACTGGAGAATCAATAATCGCCCAATCAGATAATGGCATGATCGACATGGGAAATGAAATACTGACAGTCGAAGAGCTTTTACTTTTCGTTCAGAGCTATGAACAAGTCATAAGCAATCGGGGCTTTGTTGCAGGCACAGACTACGGCCGACGCAATCAGAACTTTTGGCCCAATAAAACCGTTCAGTATTTTTTGGATGACAGTTTAAATGCAAGCGAAAAGTCCTGGATGAATGCTGCGATTGCACGCATGCAAAATGCAACTGGAATTAGATTTGCCGAAGTGCCAAATAATGGATGGAACCAATTCTGGCATTCCTTGAGTTTGAGTAGCTATCTTAAGATTTTCAAGGATCCAACAACTTCATATGCAGGCTATGCCACTATCGGCAAGGTTGGAAAATCCATATTGGCAATGAACAACAACGTTATTAATGAAAATACTTTTAATCATGAGATGGGACATGTTTTAGGCCTACTCCATGAACACCAACGTTATGATCGTACAAACCACGTAATAGTAAACCAAAGCTCATCTAACCATAATATTATTAGCAATAATAACAGGTACTATTTTTTATGGTGGAGCTGGACCAAATCAAATTCGCGAACATTAAACACTCCTTTTGATTATGATTCAATCATGATTTATATTAACGGCTCTGTTCGCATCCCATTTGACAACAGAATACCTGACAGAGGTCTGAACAGGGAGCGATTTGGAACAGTTAATAGCAATACTTTTTATACACCTTGGGATATTTTTACAATTCGTAGTTTATATGGTATAAGTCCAAATCCACGTCCAACCTATACACCAGACCAACTACCCTGGAGAAGATAAACATGAAAACTATGATACTAACGTTATTTGCGATCATCCTAATGACTGCATGTAATGCGGACAATCTAAGCACAGACTATGCACAAAACGTCAATCTTCGTATCGATAACCAATCCAATGAAGTAGTCTATGTGAAAGTCTTCACGACGGCCGGTGTTTTAGAATCCGATGGCTCTGCCCCCATTACAATCCCTGCAAGTGGCAGTTCTGAGGTTTTTCAATTCACCGTTGAGAGTGGATCCTCCGCTGATACTCAACCAGGAAGTTTGTATTTGCGGGTTAGTGGCATCTCAGTATTATTTTATGCCTCAAATATTGCAAATACACCTTTCGATCGTTATGATTTTCCTTATGTGAGTTGCCAAAGTTCATCCGATCTTGAAGCCTGGCGAAATGGAAGTATTCCAGACACAGATTTCTTGTATGGCGGAGAACTCGGTGTGACGAACACGAGTTTATTTAGCCCTTCATCTGAGCGACCCTTTTACCTCAAGCGCGACGAAGCAGATCCACTCTTAGGACGCATAGTTATTACCCAGAGAAATTAAATAGTGCCCCCTCCTCAAATTCATTGCCCAAAGCAAAAAGATGGGGAGGGTGTATATTTGTTACCGTCAAAACAAGCCAGGTAAACTGATAGGAACTGTCATTTCGGGGTTTTTGCGGTTTTGGGTCAAAGTTCGGTTTTTAACGACCCATTCACGCCCAAGCCCTAAGGCTGCTTGAAACATTGTCGAGGGTCATCTTATTCCCCCACTTTTAGCGTAGCAGGGTCATCATAATTGGTCCACCTGCGGGTATCCTGTTTCCATTCCATCGGGATGGAGGCATTATGGGGTACCGAAGTATGGTATATTCCGCCCCTAATCTGTGCAGACTTGATATTTTACCAATATATTATCTTGATCAAACCATAATAGAAGCCATTCCATATCAACACCAATACCGC
>JAFGIM010000135.1 GCA_016929605.1 Spirochaetales bacterium
GTAAATCGGCGCAAAACAATCATGAATATGCCAGCGATTTTTTAGGCTATCCGCATAATAAACAGGGCTATTTTTTTTGTATGGATGAGGTTGGGGATACGGATTTTTTTAAGAATAACCCCGTTGATGTTATCATCGATTTCTCTTCCACACAGGGCGTCTATGAATACGCTCATGCCGCAGACCGCGGGATACATATTGTGTCTGCTATCTCGCATTATGAGAAAAAAGAACGTGATTTTTTACGGCAACTTGGGGAGAAAACAGCCGTTTTATATTCAGCGAACATAACTTTGGGTATTAACTTCTTGCTTGTTGCCTCGCAAATTCTTCAGCAGATTGTTCCCAATGCGGATATCGAGGTAATCGAGGAGCATTTTAGGGAAAAATCGGGAAAGAGTGGTTCAGCGCTCAAAATTGCAGAGAAACTGGGACTTGATCCGGAAAAACATATCAATTCTATACGTGTTGGCGGGATTGTTGGTAAACACGAGGTTGTCTTTGGGTTACAAAACCAAACTATTCGCATTACCCATGATGTTATCTCCCGTGGGGCCTTTGGCGCCGGAGCTCTTTTTGCCGCCCGAGCCCTACAAAAGGAAACAACCGGCTTTTTTACAATGGAAGAGTTGATGCGAGCAGCCTTTATCCAAAAGATCGCGGTTAATAATATCCTGGCCTGACATTCTTTTCATTGACAAACCCGCATCTGCGGGTTTATCCTGCTTAAAACCGACTATATAGTCGGTTTTTTTTATGGAACATCAATGAAAGATACCTTTTTTAATCTAAAAGAAGACAAACGAGAGCGTGTGCTTCACGCAGCCCTTATCTGTTTTGCCCGCACCGGGTTTGAGGCAACCAGTGTGGATGATATTGTGGCGGAAGCAGGAATTTCCAAGGGCGGCTTGTATGAGTATATCGAATCGAAAGATGATTTGTACGAGTATCTTGTCCGGTATTCCTACAATGCCCTGTATGATTTTATTGTCTCACGCAAGGAACCAGCTGGATTTTCCCCCGATCCGGTGATGAGAACGCGTCTGATCGCCTATATCGCTGTTGAGTTTTACTCTCTTAAACCCGAAATAATCGCCTTTATGGTTAACTCATCCCGTGTGGAGCAAGGGGCGGTTCGTACCCGGACAAACGAGATCTTTGACAGTTACTTTCATCGACTGTATGAGGATGCCTCATTTACCGAGCTTAGATTCGACAAAGACCGCATAATTCCCTTATTGAAATGGCTGTTGATAAAAACACGCAATGATTTTACCGAGGCCTATTATGCTCATCAGGAAGGTGATGCTGCCCGTGAGGTATATCTGGATCAATGGGAGTTTTTCTTTTCGGTGTTAACCGAAGGGATTTATAGATAAGGAGATACATATGCTTGGTTTTGGAGATATGGGGGTGTTCTTGGGTTATGCCCTGACCCTGGTGGCCATGGTGCTCTGTGTGTGTTATGGCATACGGAACTGGAATCGTCCCCGGGAAGATATTACTTCCGAGATTATGGAAGAGGCAACTTGGGAAGCGAATGATCCTGAGCTTGGAGAAGGTGGCGACAAATGAACCTGATATTTTTGGCAATAGTGGTTGTAGTGTATTTGGTTGTTGTAGGCGTCTTGGGTTTTTCCGGTTTTAAAAGCACCAAGAACTCAACTGATTATCTTCTTGCCGGACGTAAGATACATCCGATGGTTATGGCGCTTTCCTATGGAGCCACCTTTATTTCTACCTCTGCGATAGTCGGGTTCGGTGGAGCGGCGGCTGTCTATGGAATGGGGATTATCTGGCTAACCTTTTTGAATATCTTTGTTGGCATTTTTATCGCTTTTGTGTTTTTTGGCAGAAGAACCCGTAAAATGGGGCATAACCTGGATGCACATACCTTTCCAGAGTTATTAGGCAAGCGATATAACTCTCCTTTTTTACAAACGGCGGGTGGAACCCTTGTGTTTGTTGCCATGCCGTTGTACGCCGGCTCGGTGATCATCGGTGGTGTTCAGTTTATTTCTCAAACCCTTAAGATCAACTATGAGGTAGCACTGGTCTTCTTTGTCGCAGTCGTTGCCCTGTATGTAGTTATGGGCGGGATGAAGGGTGTTATGTACGCTGATGCCTTCCAGGGTGGTTTGATGTTTCTGGGTATGGCCTTCTTGCTGGTCTATACCTATGTCATCCTGGGTGGACCTGCCCAGGCGCATCGGGATTTAACCGATATGGCACCAATCGCCCGGGAGGTTTTTGGAAAGCAAGGGCATTTGGGATGGACGAGTATGCCAGCCGCCTTTTCTCCCTATTGGTGGCAGCTGGTGTCTACCATAGTGCTGGGTGTTGGTATTGGCGTATTGGCCCAGCCGCAGCTAACTGTCCGGTTTATGACCGTAAAAAGCGGGCATGAGCTTAACCGTGCAGTGGTTATTGGCGGTGTATTTATCGCCATGATGACTGGTGTCGCCTTTACTGTTGGGGCGCTCTCCAATGTGTACTTTATGAAAACCATGGGCAAAATCGCCTTGGTCGCCGGAGAGAAGCGCACTGATAACATCATTCCGCTCTATATCGATATGGCCCTTCCCAAGTGGTTTGTCGCCTTTTTCTTTGTAACCCTGTTGGCAGCAGCCATGTCTACCTTAAGTTCCCAGTTTCACGCCATGGGCACTGCAATTGGTCGGGATGTTCTTGAAAAGGGAATGAAGGTAAAAGCAAAAAACAAGATCGCCCTGAGCCGTTTGGCAATGGGTGGCGGGATTATTCTATCAACGTTGATAGCCTATGCCTTACCCCGGTTTTATTCGGGGGGAACTGCCATTATCGCAACCGGAACCGCTATCTTTTTTGGCCTGTGCGCAGCTGCCTTTTTACCTATGTATATTGGGGCCCTTTATAGTAAACGAGTGAGCCGGCAAGCAGCGATAGCCTGTTTTGTCTCCGGTGTCGCAGTTACCCTGTTTTGGCTATTCTTTGTCCATGCCAAAGAATCAATTCCCCTTGGACTGTGTGCCATGATGTTCTCAAAGCCATCGCTGTTTCCCTCGCTTGCTAACGTTGATCCTATTATTGCGGCCCTGCCGGTGTCCTCCTTGGTGTTTTTACTTGTTAACGCGCGGACGCCACCGGTAGAAGCTGAAGTTACGGAAAAAGCGTTTAATGGAATCATGAATGCTTGACAATATGCATAATTATGCATAATATGTGAATATGAATACAGTTATCGGCCTGGTTGTAGTCCTTCTTCTCGTCGTTGTACTCGTCGTAGTACCTACATGGGGGGAAAGTCTGTCACGGGCATGAGTGTTCGTATAACAGAGTGGCCCTCCGGAAATCCGGAGGGCCTTTTTTTTTACTATTTTGGAGGCAAGAAATGATTGAAGCTACCGGAGCGGAAATTGTGGTGCGGTTGCTGGAAAAGCATGGAATTGACCTTGTTGCGGGAATACCCGGAGGTTCGGTACTTCCTTTATATGAGGAATTAGGGAAAAGCACGATACGGCACATCCTTGTCCGTCATGAACAGGCTGGTGGATTTTTGGCCCAGGGTATTGCACGCTCTACCGGCAAAACTGCGGTGTGTATCGCGACAAGTGGCCCTGGTGCCATGAATTTGCTTACCGCGATTGCCGATGCCCGCTGTGATTCTGTACCCCTTGTAGCGATTACCGGACAGGTAAATACGGCACTGATTGGTACCGATGCGTTTCAGGAAGCTGACACCTTTGGTCTTTCTTTTCCGATTACCAAACACAGTGTAATGGTTAGTTCTGCCCGGGAATTGTTGGAAGCTATTCCCCGAGCGTTTCAAATTGCGCAGGAAGGTCGTCCGGGGCCTGTGTTGGTTGATATTCCCCGGGACATTCAGCTTCAGAAGGTTAGTTTTGAGTCATGGCCACAGCCGATTCAGGTAGAAAAAAAGGCTGTCAGGTTTCGCACCGATGGAGAAGCCTTTGTCCGGAGGATTGATGAAGCCGCCAGGGCCTTACTTGCCGCCAAGCAACCGGTACTGTATATAGGCGGTGGATGTAATAGCAGCGAAGCCGCTGAAGGAATCGCCACTGTGCGAAAGGAACTGCCATTACCGGTAGTAACCAGTTTAATGGGTATTGGCGCTGTAGATGCAGAAGATCCACTGTTGGCCGGCATGATCGGTATGCACGGGAGTATGTGCGCAAACCGGGCTATGTATGAGTCAGACCTGGTTATTGCGGTTGGTGTTCGCTTTGATGATCGGGCGACCGGGGTAATCGCACGTTTTTGTCCCTCTGCCAGAATTATTCATATTGATATTGACGCGGCTGAGGTGAATAAGATAATGAGCGCGGCAATTGCGATTATTAGCGACGCAGAATCCGCTTTGCCGGCGATTGCCGAGCGAGTGCGGGAAGTGCGCAGGGAAAAGGGGACCATCAACGATAGTGCCTTACACGATTGGAATACTCGTATTCGTTCGTTAAAAGCCGAAGAGTACGCCAACGATGCAGCACGCGCTACCAATGCGACGCAATCGAAGTCCATGCACCCCGGAGCCTTTCTTGCCGCGCTTCCCTCCTGTGCCTCCCGTGCAGGCATTTCTCCCTCCGACTTGATTATTACCACCGATGTAGGCCAACACCAGATGTGGAGTGCCCAATATTATCCGGTACGGACGCCCCGAACCTTTCTGACTTCTGGATCATTGGGAACCATGGGTTTTGGCCTGCCGGTGGCAATAGGCGCTGCCCTTGCCAATCCGGATAAACGAGTTGTGTGTATTTCGGGAGACGGTTCTATCATGATGAATATTCAAGAACTTGCTACCCTGAACGAGCTTGGAGTGAATGTAACGGTTATTGTTCTTGATAACGGTTCCCTGGGTATGGTTCGGCAACAACAAGCTCTGTTGTTTAATCGCCATTTTAGTGCAAGCGTTTTTGAATCATCAGTTGATCTTGTGGCGATTGCCTCTGGATTCGGCATTACCTGCGCGCGGGCGGAGGATGAGGGTTGGGAAAAAGTGGCTTTTGCAGGATCTGGCCCGCGCTTTGTCCGTCTTGCGATTGATCCTGAACATATGGTGTCCCCCTTTGTTCCTGCAGGAAAGGCGAATGTAGAGGCACTGCTCTTGTAGACAGGCTTCTTCCCGCGACGGGCGATGTATGGTACAGTGGCCTTTCGCGGGAGGAAAGTCAGTGCTTAAGATTACAGACGCAGAGTTTATTAAGGGCGCCACACGCCAGAGCGGATATCCATCTCTCGGGGTAAGTGAATTCGCTTTTTTTGGACGGTCAAACGCGGGAAAGTCGTCCCTTATCAACATGCTGCTCAACCGAAAAAGCCTGGTTAAAACCGGTTCCCGCCCGGGTATGACCCGTCAGATTAATTTTTTCCTGGTAAACAAGAGTTTTTGCCTCGCAGATTTGCCTGGATACGGATATGCCCAACGCTCACAGGCGGAGAATGAAGCCTTTGACCGAATGCTTGCCGAATATGTAAGTACACGGGAAACGCTCAAGATTATTTTTCTATTGATGGATGTGCGACGCGAGCCCAAGGAAGCTGAGTTGAATACAGTAGCTTATTTTGAAGGGCTTGGAAAAAAGGTCGTTTTGATCGGAACCAAGGCCGATAAGCTGGGTACCAATGATATTGCCAAAACTGTTCGCTCATGGCGTACTTTTTTTGGAGACAGCGATCGTCAGATTCTGGTGAGTTCCGCAACCAAGAAAAACGGAAGAAACGATATTCTTGCCCTTATTGCGGGAGAACTAAAGTAATTATTCCCCCTGGCCGTTTCCAAGCTGTTCAAAAGACGCAACCGGTGTTGCATACATAATTCCGACTCCCGGTTTGTTCAGGCAGGGAAGACTTGCTATGGCTTTTTTAATGTTGGAGGCTGTTTTTCCATCGGCCAGGATAAGGACCTGCTCCTTTTCCGGAACGACCGTAATTCCAAAAAACGTTGCGTCTCCCTCTGTTCCGGTGCCACGGGCATGGAGTATGGTCCCTCCTCGGGCCCCAGCCTTTCGGGCAGCAGCCATGATGTCGTCGGCATAACCGCGGTTGGTGATTATCGTTATCAGTTCATAGTTTGACTCTTCACTCATTTGTTTCCCCCCACATAATGGTATTGCGTATAGTATGCCCCTGTTCTTTTTATTCAGCGTTTTTGAATTACGTATGGCATGCAATACCGCCTCATATTGTTCATCCGTTACCAGGGTGATAAGGACGTCCTTTTCTACGTCAGAGAGCGCAAGAAGCTGCAATATTGTTTGGTGAGCGCTTCCTCTGCCCACAAGGATGGTTCCTCCGCGGGCTCCTGCTTCCCGGGTTTCACGGGCGATGCGCTCTCCAAGACCATGATTTACAATCGTGTGTAATTGCCAGGTATAGTTCACTGTTGTTCCTCCTTTCGCTTGGCCGAGTGTGCGTATATCCACCCCAGCAATTGGATGCTTACAATGGGGGTAACGGCAATCATTGCTATAAGGCCAAAGGCGTCCATGGCGGGGTTACCCCCAAGACCAGCGGACGCTCCCAGGGTAAGGGCAAGAATAAAGGTGCTTGAAAGCGGGCCCGATGCGACTCCGCCTGAGTCAAAGGCAATGGCGGTAAAGAGTTTTGGGCATACCGCCATAAGGGCAAGGGACAGGGCATAAAATGGTATGAGCAGGTACCAGATACTAAAACCGAATATGACTCGGGCCATTGCAAGGGCAACAGCAAAACCAACGCCCGAGGCAAGGGCAACCAACAGAATGTGCCTGCGCACGTTTCCTGCAGAGACTTCTTCAACCTGTTCTGCCAATAACCATATTGCCGGCTCTGCACAGGTAACAATAGCGCCTACCAAAAAACCTAGTGGAATTAGATAGAACGCAATGGACGATGTTCCAAAGGCGAATCCAAGAGCCTTGCCGGCGCTTATAAAGGAATGCTCTGTTGAATAGAAAAAGAGAACAAGGCCGACAAAGGTATAGATAAAACCAATCGCAATACGCCTGACTTGTCGCGGTGGAAGGTGCATAATAGTAATTTGAAAAAAGAACACTACCGCCCCAAGAGGGGTAAGCGCGGTGGCAACGTTTTTAATAATGGTTCCAAGGCGCACTACCGTATCGCTTTCCTGGACAGGGGCTACCGCGGTTTGTTGGACAAAGAGACCGAGAAAGCAGACTGCCATAATTGGACCGATAGAGGCGACCCCAATGTATCCAAAGCTGTCTTCTTCTGCGTTTTTATCCGAGCGAACACCGGCTATACCAAGGCCCAAGGCGATGATAAAAGGAACCGTCATTGGCCCGGTGGTAGCGCCTCCTGAATCAAAGGCAATAGCCACAAAGAGCGGAATGGTTTGAGAGGCCAAAAAAAAGACCACTACATAGCCAACAAGGAATACTAGTTTGAGCGGAATTTGAAAGACGGTGCGAGCCATTGCAAGGGTTACAAAGACGCCGGTGCCAAGGGCAACAGCCGCTACAAGAGGTCCTGAGCGGATAGATCCGGTAATGTCTTCCACCTGGATACCAAGAATCATCAGGGCTGGCTCTGCGATAGTGATAATAAAACCGATAATAAAACCGGAAACCAGAATGACCGGGAGTTTTCTGGTTCGGGTGAGCGCGGATCCTATGTACGAGCCAGAGGGCATTATGCCAACTTCCGCACCGGTTAGAAAAAGGGTGAGACCCGCGATGAGTAACAGGGAATCTCGGAGAAACACCACTAATAATCCCTTGGGTAAGGGTGCTACCGTGAGCGACAGGATCGCCACGAGCAGGACAATGGGTAAGACAGCAAGGGCAGTTTCCCGAAGTTTAACCAGAAAAAACATCTTGACGGATACTAGCATATCTTGACAGTACCAACAAGATTCTGGCAATATTGAGCATGGAAACACGTACTATCTTTCTCAATATCTCCCCAATCGATCACCGCTATTCACTTTCGGAGTCCTCCGTTTACGAGCGACTGTCTTCTTTTATTTCTGAACAGGCTGCCATTGTCTCCTGCGCTCGGGCCGAGATAGCCCTTATCAAGGCTCATTTAGCCATAAGGGGGCAATTGACCGAGGCTCGCGAAAAAGAGCTTGATTCGGTAGCGGACCGCATTGATCCTTCTGCCGTATATGCAGAAGAGGAAAAAACCAAACACAATATTCGTGCCCTGGTTAATGTGCTTAAAACAATGGTTTCTGCGGATATAGCCCCTCTGGTTCATTTGGGTGCTACGAGCGTTGATATACTTGATACCGCACTTTCGGTACGGGTTCGCGATTGTGTTCAGTCTGTCATTCTTCCCGAGCTTCGGCTTTTGGAAACTGCTCTTTGTACAATAGCCGCACGGGAAGCGAAGACCCCGCAGGTAGGCCGTACTCATGGCCAACATGCGGTTCCCATTACCTTTGGTTTTGCCATATCGGAATATGTAAGCCGTTTGGGAAAATCGATTTTGGAAATTGAAGCTCGATCTAATCAGCTTGCCGGAAAACTCGCTGGAGCGGTAGGTGCATATAATGCCACGAGCATGATTGTTCGCGATCCGGAAGAACTTGAAAGAAAGTATCTTTCCTATCTTGGCCTTGTTCCCTCTGAACACTCTACTCAGCTTGTTGAACCCGAGTATCTGTTGCGCCTGCTTCTTGAGCTCAATGTTGCCTTTGGTGTTATTGCGAACCTTGCCGATGATTTGAGAAACCTTCAGCGTTCCGAGCTTGGCGAGGTATTTGAATACTTCAGCTCGACGCAAGTTGGTTCTTCCACGATGCCACAAAAACGAAATCCCTGGAATTCAGAGCATGTAAAAAGTCTCTGGAAAGCCTTTGCTCCCCGCGTGATGACCTTTTTTATGGATCAGATTTCCGAACATCAGCGGGACCTGACCAATTCGGCAAGTCAACGCTTTGTAGCTGACTATCTTGCGGGCTTTACCCTGGCCGTGTCGCGAATGAAGAGTGTCGTCTCCGGCGTTCAGGCAGATCGTGATGGTATGGCCAGAAACCTTTCCAATGCCGGAGGCAAGGTGTCAGGCGGTGTGCTTGCGGAGCCTGCGTATATCCTTCTTGCAGAATCGGGAATATCGGACGCCCATGAGGTTATCAGAACGATAACCCTGGATGCGGAAAACACTAATTGTACCTTTTTCGAAGCCCTGTCCAGAAATCAGGATGCGTATACGCGCATTACCTCCCAGCTGGAAAAACTTGGCATTGATGATGCTCCCGGTTTCTTTGCGAACCCCGAGCGCTACCGGGGTTTGGCGGCAGAAAAGGCCGCGCGCCTGGCGGCAAAGTGGAAAACGCTAATGGAGGAAAAATAATATGATGGAAATGAAAGAAACCCTGTCGTACGACGATGTGCTTCTTGAGCCGGGCTATTCAGAGGTATTGCCAAGAGACACCGACGTGAGCACCATTCTTGTTCGCGATGTACGGCTCAATGTGCCGGTTATCTCTGCCGCGATGGATACGGTAACCGAAGAAAAAATGGCAGTGGCCCTTGCCCTGGAAGGTGCGGCGGGAGTTATTCACCGGAATCTCCATCCAGAAGTGCAAGCTGAACAGGTTTCAAACGCCAAGCGATATCTTAACTGGGTGATTGAATCCCCGGTAACTGTAGAGGACGACCGAACGATCGGCGATGTAAAACAGATAATGCACCGGTATAATGTTTCCGGGCTTCCGGTAATTACCAATGAGGGAAAGCTCGTTGGTATTATTACCGGCAGGGACCTTCGGTTTTGCCGTGATGACAGTTTGTTTGTCAGGGACGTAATGACCAAGGATTTGGTCGTTACCGAAGGAAAGCCGAGTACCGACGATGCACGACAAAAGTTTGATCGCCATCGCATCGAAAAACTTCCCGTTATCGATCATGGTGGCCACCTTACCGGGCTGATTACGGTAAAGGATATGGAGAAGCAGGAAATGTTTCCCTATGCGGCCCGCGATAAAAAAGGCCGCCTGATTGTAGGGGCTGCGGTGAGCAATAATGATTGGTCTGTGCGAATCCCCTTGTTGATGGAAGCCAAGGTAGACTTTGTAGTCCTTGATACCGCCCATGGAGATTCAAAAGGCGTTATCGAAGCCGTTCGTTCCATAAAAAAAGCTTTTCCTGATTTACCCGTTATTGGTGGAAACGTAGCGAATGCTGCGGGAACCCGCCATTTAATCGAGGCAGGAGCCGACGCGGTAAAGGTTGGGGTAGGACCCGGTTCTATCTGCACAACACGCATCGTATCCGGTGTGGGAGCTGCCCAGTTTTCCGCCGTGTGCGATTGCGCCGAAGAGGCATCAAAGTCAAACATTCCTATTATCGCCGATGGCGGTATTAAGTTCTCCGGCGATATTTCAAAGGCAATTGGCGCTGGTGCGAATGTGGTAATGATTGGAAACCTGTTTGCCGGTTTAAAAGAGGCTCCTGGACGCGAGATTATTTTTGACGGACGCATTTATAAGGAATATCGCGGAATGGGTAGTCTTGGAGCGATCAAGGACGGGTCCGGAGATCGTTACGGGATTAGCAAGGACGAAAGCCCTGTTCCGGAGGGAATTGAAGGACGTGTTCCCTATAAGGGCGAGTTAAAGAGTTTTCTTCATCAAATGGTGTCAGGTTTACGAAAAGGTATGGGATATTGCGGTTGTAAGAGCATTGAGGAATTGAAGAAATACCGGAAATTTGTTAGGATAACCACATCGGGACTCCGCGAGAGTCATGCGCATGATGTTACGATCACGCAGGAGGCCCCGAACTATTCCCGCTATTAAGTAGGTAGACATGAACGTTGTTGTTATCGGAGCCCAATGGGGTGACGAGGGAAAGGGGAAGATCGTGGACTATTTGGCCGCGGATTCCCAGTGTATCGTGCGTTTTTCCGGCGGCGCCAATGCCGGACACACGATTGTCTCGGACGGCGTGCAATATGCCCTCCACTTGGTTCCATCCGGAATCCTTCATGCCAACAACACGGTATACCTTGGCGCCGGAATGGTTATTGATCCCGAGGCCTTGTTCAAAGAACTTGCCATGCTTACCGAAAAAGGTATTGCCTGGGAAGGTCGCGTTTTTATTTCCGATCGCGCGCATCTTGTGCTGCCCCGCTACCGCGAGCTTGATAAGGTTCGTGATGCGGCGCGCAAACGCCCGATCGGGACCACTGGCCGGGGCATTGGTACCACATACGCCCTTAAAAGCGAGAGAGACGGTATCCGCCTTGCCGATCTTACCTGGAAGGTTAAGATGGCCGATCTTGAAGAAGAAGATCGCGCCTTTCTCTCTCCATACGTAGATCGCTTACTTGCTATGAAGGTTAACCTGACAACCGAGCTGTGGAAGCAGCGCGGAAAGAAGATCTTGTTTGAAGGTGCCCAAGGCGCGCTTCTTGATCTTGATTTGGGAACCTATCCCTACGTTTCTTCAGGCTTTTCTTCTTCGGCAGGCGCCGCCATTGGTGGATGTGTCGGCCCTCGTTCGATTGACCGTGTACTTGGTGTATTTAAGGCGTATTCAACTCGTGTGGGTAATGGTCCGATGCCAACAGAATTCTGCGCGAACAGCCAGAGTGAACTGTATACCTTTGTTCGCGAAACCGGACGCGAGTATGGTGTTACCACCGGACGACCCCGTCGCTGTGGCTATCTTGATTTGGTTGCCCTTCGCTATGCCTGCCAGTCGAACTCCATCGATGACCTAGTATTAACGCATCTTGATGTGTACGATACCCTTGATGATATTGAAGCTTGCGTTGCATACAATATTCGAGGTGTGGTCACCGAAGAATTCCCCGCTTCCATCGAGGACCTTGAAGCGGCCAAGCCGGTTCTTAAACATTTCCGGGGCTGGAAAACCTGCCTTAAAGAATGCCGCTCCTATGATGACTTGCCGGAAGCTGCCAGAAACTACGTAGATTTTATTCAGGATTATACGGCAACCCGTATCGGCATCATCTCCGTGGGCTATGAACGGAATGACACCTTTATCCTTAATGAGGTGTGGAAAAAGTAAGTAATACCGCAAGATCGGTGTAAACAGGGGTGACGATTGCCTTTTTTGGCTATCGTCCCCTTTTTTTTTCACTATTTTTGAGATTTTGCCGCCGTATTTTAATGACAGTTCATAAAAAAATGTCATACACTTAAGGCGAGAGACGCCTGGTCGTTTCTACCATGCTTTACAAAGGAGTACACAATGGAAACAGTACATGACCTTGGTTCGTATACGTTTACGGCCATGTTGGCAAATAGTCTAAAAAAGTTTTCGGATAGACCTGCTCTTTCGTATGTTTCTGGCACTCCCATTAACTACGCGGAAGTTGGCACGCGCATTGAAACGCTACGAAATATGCTCTGGACAATGGGCATTCGTAAGGGAGATCGAGTTATTCTTTTTGGCCCCAGCTCTCCCAATTGGGGCATAGCATACTTTGCCATTGTTACCATTGGCGCTATCGCTGTTCCCTTGCTTCCCGATTTTAGTGTAAAAGAGGCGGAAACCTGTATACGCCACAGTGGAGCAAGCTCAATGATTGTCCAGTCACGGCTTTCGGAGAAGGTCCCCAATCCTTCTGCCCTTGGTCTAGATCGGGTAATTCGACTTGATGATCTGTCGCTATTGAGCGGAACACTTGGGGAAGTAATACCCTTTCCCGGAGCACAGATACACGAAGAAGACACCGCTTCCATTATTTATACCTCTGGAACAACCGGCCGTTCCAAGGGAGTGGAACTGTCTCATCGGAATTTGGTATTTACGGCAATCGGCGGTCAGTTTTTTCAGCGCATCAATAAATTCGATGTGGGCCTTTCTATTCTACCCATGTCGCATGTCTATGAGTTCAGCATAGGCTTTTTAATGTTCTTTCTGAATGGTGCGTGCATTTATTATCTGGAAAAACCGCCGGCTGTTACCACCTTGCTTCCAGCGCTAAAGGTAGTCAGGCCCACGATTATGCTGAGTGTTCCGATCATTATGGAAAAAATATATAAAAACAAGATTGTACCTACCTTTACCTCAAAGCCATTGGTGGCGGCCTTGTACAAGATTCCTTTTTTCCGCGTAGTGTTGCATCGTATCGCCGGAAAGTCTTTGCGCAAAACCTTTGGTGGCAGAATCAAATTTTTTGGTATCGGTGGAGCAAAGGTTGACCCACAGGTTGAACGCTTTATGAAGGAAGCTCGCTTCCCCTATGCCATTGGCTATGGATTAACGGAAACCTCTCCCTTGCTTGCCGGTTCAGGTCCTTCTATTACCAAGGTTGGCACCGTTGGACCGGTGATGCCGGGAGTGGAGATGAAGCTGGTGGACATTGATAGCGCTACCGGTGTTGGCGAGGTTACCGTACGAGGCTTGAATGTGATGAAGGGCTACTACCGGGATGAGGAAATGACCCGCGCAGTGCTCGATCAAGAGGGATGGTTCCGTACCGGCGATTTGGGAACGATAGACAAGACTGGGCGGCTTGCCCTTAAGGGGCGGAGCAAGAACATGATTTTGGGAGCTACCGGAGAGAATATCTATCCTGAGGATATCGAGTTCGTTCTTAACCAACACCCCTTTGTCAGTGAATCCCTTGTTGTGGAAGGAGAGAATTCTTCCTTGGTGGCCTATGTTCAGATTGATGAGGAAAAACTTGCGAAGATTGCCGCAGAAAAAGCCGCGCAGGAGGCCCCTCAGGGCGCGATCCAGTCCATGACAGAAGCGATGGGAGAGGCGGTAACGGGAGCGATGAATGATATGCAATACGCCATCAATTATAAACGCGAGGAAATTATTAACGAGATAAAGTTCTTTGTAAACGAGAACGTAAACCGTATGTCCCGTATTGATCGAATCGAAGCAGTTCATCAATTTGAAAAAACTGCCAGTCAAAAGATTAAGCGGTATTTGTATACGATTTCCAAATCCATGAGCGGTCACGGCGGTAAGTCTTGATATTCTGATATGGTGCGGACGAAAAAAAAAGCGGCAGGATTGTCCTGCCGCTTTTTTTTTATTGTTGGAGGGTAAAACGGACGGGATAGCGGAAGCGAACGGCGACCGGCTGTCCGTTTGCTATAGCCGGCTTACAACGAACGCCGGTAAGGGCTTCTACAGCCGATTCGGCAAAGCCGAAACCCGGGTCCTTAAGGACCTGAATCTTGCGAACCAGCCCTGTCTGATCTATGTACAGTTCAAGGTACACAACGCCTTCTATTTGCTGTCGCAAGGCAAGGGATGGATAGCGGATCTTGCCCAGAATTTCCTTGGTGGGAATTTCCGGAATAACCGATATCTTGTGTTGGGGTAGATAGTCCGGCTCCGCGGCGATTAGCGCTGACGGATCGTCTACCTCGATAACTTGATCCTCGGTGGTAACGATTTGTTCGGAAGCAGTAGGCTGATTATACACCATTGTCGTTTCTACAGCGGGAGGGGGAGGGGCGTATTCTTCAATATCTACCAGCTTGAGCACGCGATAATCGGTTAAGGGCTCACTCATGGTTTCGCCAAGTCCGAATCGTATAAAAACGAGGGCTGCAAGATGAAAAATAGCCACCGCGAGCATGACAACTACATAACGATGGGCAATAAACCATTTTCTCGCGTATACGGCATCGATCATCTGAGTTCCTCCTTGACGACGAAGCTCACGACACGGTGCTGCAATCGCTGCAAGATGGTTACCGTGGCGTTCACATAGCGATAGGGTGTGTTTCTATCTGCTAATATATGAACACGCGTCGAGGGATTTTCTGCTATCGTTCCTGCGATTTTTTTTTCAAGTTCTTCGACAGTAACCACAAAGCCATCCACCGATATGTTGCCGTTTCGCTCTATCCAGATTTCAAGGTTATCAGTTTCTTGGGTTTTTTCAAGGAGTTTGCCCTCAGGATAGTCGATTTTAACCTCATGGCGCTGATTGATAAGCGAAATGAGCATGATAAATATAAGCAGGAGAAAGCCAATGTCCGACATTGAGGAAGTCGGTACCATAGGTCTCTTTTTTTTGCGATTAAGTTGAATCATTACTCGCCTCCCGCCATCTTGAAGGAGAAATTTTCAATGTCCAACGCTCGAATCTCGTGAATAACACCAATTACCTGCCGGTAGGGCGCGTCGGGATGAATAGTTAAGAGAAAGGTCATGTTGGGATACTTCCCCTTCATCTCTTGTGCCTTACTGTCCAGTTCTTCCATCGTTACCGCCTGCCCGTCCACGCGCAAGGTTCCTTCCGCATCCAGAACACAACGCATCAGTTCATCTGTTCGGACGATGCGTGGGCGCTCCTTGTCGGGCAGGGTCATTAAAAAACCCTTGTTTACGTTAAAGCCGGCAATAACGATAAAGAAGATGATCAGAAGGAACGACAGATCGTTAAGAGTCCCCGAATTGGACGGATCGTCCACCTCTCTCCGTTTACGGAGGCGTATCATTGTCCTTTTGCTCCCTGTTCCTGTTTTTTAAGAATGGCGGACACCAGATCGCTTACTGCTTTTGTTATCTCTGCGGCAAAGGTGTCTACCCGCTGAATCATCAGGTTATATGAAACAAGGGCCACAATGGCTATCATCAAGCCGAATACGGTGGTAATAAGCGCTTCGTAAATACCGTTTGCTACAAGCTGTGCGTTTACCTCGGTGGCACTCGCGATTGACTTGAATGCTCCAATCATACCGGAGACTGTTCCCAAAAAGCCGGTCAGGGGCGCGATAGAGGAGAGTGCGGTCAGGTAGTTAAATCCGTTTTCACATCTTCTGATGCGCTCTTGCGCCTCTGCTTCTGCGGCTTTTTCCATGCGGGCTTCGCCTTGCTCTGCGTTCTGTACAACCGAAAGAAGGATAGTCGCGGAGGTATTCTTGCGCGGTTCCTTTGCAAGTTCGGATACCGCTTCGGAAATACGACCGTCGCGGA
Organism: Spirochaetales bacterium; assembly: GCA_016929605.1. GTDB lineage: Bacteria > Spirochaetota > Spirochaetia > Treponematales > Treponemataceae > Teretinema. The sequence goes on from JAFGIM010000135.1 coordinate 15,870, forward strand.
TAAGAGATAGTGATTTATCCTTTAGATCGGATACCTTCATGTTGTGCCAAAAGAGATACACAACCCGTTCAACAGCAAGGGCAACCGTTGCTATAGAGAAGGCGAGGAGCGGCCACATAAACGGTCCGCCCAATTTAAAAAGCGCGATAAGACTCCATTCGTTTTCCATAGTTTAGTTCTCCAATGTATAAATATAATAAAACAGTTCCGGCATCTCTTCCCAGTCGCGGTATAGGGTGCCGCTATTTCTTACTTCTGCAAGTTCCGGAGGTACCTGTTGGGATGAATATTCTGCGTCCCAGCGAATACCTTCGCCCCTTACAAATGTGTTTCCCTTTGCTGTACCTGCAGGATAGCCATACACTTCGGGAAACAGTACCTCTCCAGCGGCTTGATAAAAACCAAGATGCCGGTATTTTTTCTTGTCGATCGCAAGTCGCGTAAAGGTTTTACCTTCAAGCTTTTCGTGGAGGAAGGCGGCAGCACGACTTATTCTAAGTATCCTTCGGTCTAACAGTTCTGCGGCCTGGGTACCCGAAAGGAAGTTATCCTTGTAGCGGATTTTTGCGCTCTGGGCATAATGGGGGGAAAGAAATTCCTGGGCCTCTACAGACCATTTTCCTTTTTCTCCCTGTATGGCGAGCTTTCCTCCCGCTGCCATTTCTGCCTCGGTCCATCCGTTGTACCAGTTGCTAAACCAATTGATTTTTTCTACAGAAAGGATAGCGCTTCCGTCATCCTTCCATTCAACCGGTCCTTCAATCCAGGTTTCACTTCCACGATGAAGGCGTAACCGTGCGATCGATGTGTCGCCTTCAGTTCTTGTTTCCAGATCTTTCCAAAAGAGCTCTTCGGCCGGAGGCGCCGAACGGCAAGCACTAAGGGCTGCGCAGGATAGCGCAATAATCAGGATCACGTTATATACAACACTTCTTTGTTTCATATCTGTTCCTTATCTTCCGTATTATTAGTAACTGAGCTTATAGCCCACGGAGAACATCGGAACCCCGATGTTAAAGTCTGCCGAATCGCTATCCTTGATTTCTTTTCCGGTGTAGGGATTAAACTGTGTGTTCCCCTTGGGTTTATACAGGTTAACCAAAATATCTTCTGCCCCAACATAGTACTCCCATCTAAGCTTGGAGTTCTTGAAATAGTTTGAGTACGAAAGGCGAAGGTCAACCGGGCAAGAGAATTCTGTCCTGAGGGTGTCGCTGTAAAAACTGCTTCTGCGATAGCGCTCGATGACCTGACCGTTATACAAGACCGGGTACATGGTAATCTCGCCAACCTCTTCCTTGGGCATACCGGTAGCAAAGCTCCCCATCAGACTAACCGTCCATCCGTTGGCAGGTTTCCAGTTAAGAACCAGGTTAAGGGTATGGAAGCGGTGAAATTGGGGAAAGAACCATTCGTCAAGGGGTTCTCCCCACATGGTTTCGGTTGTTTCTCCCCGGGGTTCGGTTGGGTTCTTGTATTGCGCATACACAAAGGAGTAGGAGAGGTAGCCGTCCAGATAGCGACCTTCACGCTTGCGTATCATAAAGTCAAAGCCGGTTGCGTAGCCGTATCCGTCATCGGCAACTTCCAAATCGAATTGGTTTGTTTCATTATTTGGAAATCCAGTAACGTAGAGACGGTTAAAGTAGTGTTTGTAAAAACCTTCAATTCGGAATGACCAGGCATTGGGGAATTGCGTTTCCACGCCAACTACCTGAAACCAGGCGCGGTTGGGACCGAATTCAAAGTCGTCAATATTATACCTGTCTTCCGCAGCAAGAAGGGTAATGGGGAACATGGCAAAGAGTCCGGTGCCTGCAGATATCGTCAGCTTTTCCAGGATGCCACGGTTACGCACTGGAGTCCAGTTTGCAGAAAGACGAGGATTAAGAACGGGGAGGGTATTAAAATCCCAGTTGTCGTTCCACAGGTAATAATGCTCGCATCTAAGACCGAGCTCTCCGTTGAGGGTTGACTCCTCCGCTCCAAAGGCCCACAGGGCATAGGCGGAGCTATTGATAACCCGGTTTCCTTCCGCGTCCAGGGTATACCGTTCGGGTTTAAGTTCAGGATACTCTCCAAGGTCACTGATATAAAAGGTATTAAACTGTTCTTCTATATTTGATGCTTGCAAAATTCCTTCCGCCCCAAAGGTAAGTACATGATTGGGGAAGACCTGAAAGTCCGCTTCCAGTTTTGCTTGCCCCTGATGCACGATTTGGCGGGAAAAACCTGTAGTGTCAACGCCGTCCATGGAATAGCCGGTAGCCCCACCGGTAAGGGATCCATATTCCTGCAGAAAGGCGTCGCTATAGGCATGGGTTCCTGATAGCAATTGTTGAATGTCAATATCATAGGTATGGTTGTTGTACGCCCCAACAAGATGAACCCTGTTTTTTGACGTGGGCATCCAGTTGATGTGCAGGGCGGCAAATCCTTGCAAATTGGACCAGTCGAATTTTGACTCGGTGGTGATGCCGTCTTCTTCGCTCGTTTCTTCTACGCCGACTCCATCGGTACCAACAAAACCATTTACCGCGATGCTTAACTCGGGAGAGGGATCATAATAGAGTTTTGTATAAAAATCCCGGATATAGGGCATGGTCTTCATCGTTTCATCAATACGCGGCTTGTAGCCAATAATGTCGTCGTAAAGAATCTGCAGCGTTTCAAGATAGGTAACCTTTCCACCAAGGAATACGCTTGCCTTTTGGCCAAGCGGCACTTGCGCAAAGGCGTCTGCCGATATAGTGGAGATACCCACGTTAAAGCGAACCTCATCCGATTTTGGTTTTACTGTAGTAACTTCCAAAAGTCCGGACATAGCCCGTCCATATCGAGAGGAAAAAATACCGTGGCTCATCTTGGCGGTTTCTACCATGTTCGGATTAAAGATGGAGAAGGCCCCACCCCAATGGAATGGATTTATAATGTACACGTCGTCAAGTACGCAGCCCATTTCCTCGGGATAACCGCCGCGAATGGACGGTTGCGCATTCCACCCACCGGAGAAGCCAACGCCGGGAAGAGTCATAATGGAAGACATAACGTCTTCTACCATGCCGAAGTTCGCGGTTGTTTTCATGTCGTCCTTATTCATAACGACGGATACACCCGCTTTCTCGTCGGTCTTTCCGGGAACAGTACGCTCAACCACCAGTTCCTTTCCTTCGATAACATCGGTAATGGAAAGAGCGACACTAACCTTTTCTTGATCGGCGGTTACGGTAATGCGCTTACCCAGGTATCCGGGTAATTCGGTAATCAAGAGTCCCCGCTTAAAATCAGGAGGAAGCTCAAGGTTAGCTATTCCATCGGATCCAGTAACGGTTTTTTCCGGATACCCTTGCAAGGAGATAGTTGCCCCTTCCAGCGGTATGTCAAGATCGCGGTCGATAACTGATACAGTTATTGTCGCCGCGCTAAGCGCCCAGGAAAGGGTGAGCGCCAAGGTGGCAAGGCAAAGTTTTTTCATCGATATCCCCTGTTATTAAAATTTTACGCCAAAGGACAGCGAGGGGTATACCCACAGCTCTTCCTTGTCAAGTTTGATCGGTTCGGAGTGCTTTCCGATTTCAAATGCGCGTCGGTCTATGTCCAGGAATCTAAAGTCCAGATTCACTGCGGTAAAGAGCGCAAAGTGTCGTGCTATGGCAACGTTAAAGGAAAGTCTGAGCGACGGGATAAAGCCCGCGTAGAACTCGTCGTAGAACTCGTCCCAGTCTTCCTCGGTTTCGATAACGATTTCTCCGTTTTCGCGCACCTTGTCCATATACGGATTGTCTTCGGTTACGTCAAAGATCCATCGGCCAATAAGCTCCAGGTCCAGGGAAAGGCGACGGGAGAGTTGGAACCGGTTTCCGATACCAAAGCCAAGCTGGAAGGTTTCTGTTTGATGATCCCAATCCCAGCTCCATTGGGTGTCAAACCCCATAAGGAAGGTAGTGTAAAAAAGATCAGTTCCGCCCTGGTATTGCAAAAAGAGGTTACTGTCGGTATCAAGGTAAACCCCAACATCCAACACGCCGTCCTGGATAAAGTTAAGAAGACCCAGGGCGAGCCCGGAATTGTTTCGTGCAACGTTGACTACACCAATCTGGATCCCGTCCACTTCTCTGGCAACGTTGATTGTTCCGGATAGCTGTGCTCCATCAACCTTGTGTGCAATGTTGATAAATGCGGTTGCCTGAACGCCCTCTACCGTACCGCCTGCTACGTTAAAAAAGCCGGAACCCTGAAATCCTTCTATACCGGCGGAGACGATGTTGCCAAAACCGGAAAGCTGGGCTCCCTTAATCGGGCCGTCGGCAATGTTCATAAAGCCTGAAGCCTGTACTCCTTCCATGGAGCCGTTAGCGGTACTAAGGAATCCTGAAACCTGGGCACCATGAAGGTCCTGGGTAATGATACCCATAAACCCGTTAGCCTGCACTCCGTTGATGCGATTGTTTTTACCAACAAGCGCGTTAAGGGACATTTTGGCGTTTCCACCGGGATTACGCGGTACGGTTACGCCGGGGACAAAGCCAAAAACCCAAGGGGCATAGGGTGCGACGGGTTCTTGACTATCTACTTCGACTGTATCCTCTGCGTCTCCGCGAGCTCTTCCCATGCTTCGGGCAATCGGCGTGAACTGTCCGTCGGACAGGGTAAGTCTGTCGCCTGAAGAAAGGATAACAGTTGCGACGGAGGTATCCTTTGAGCTTAGCATCGTAACAGCGTAGGTGCCCTGCCCAAGGGCAAGGGCAAGTTCTGTGCCCGCGACCTTGTTAATCTCGGAAACAAGGACGCCTTCCTGGGTGCGGATAAAAAAGCGGCCCTCTGCCTTGTTCGGGAATATCAGCACCGAATCTGCTTCGGAAATATCGGTAAGCACCAGGTCTCCGGAACCCACCAGAGTAATATTAAAAGAAGGGTGCTGGGGTCCAAGGTGGCTTTTTTCCGTTCTGGAAAGGGTGTCGTTAAAGGCATAGTGATAAAGCTCGTTAAGAGAAACCTTTTGATCGCCGGAGGTATCGGCGGCGCCCCGCAAGCCGGTAACCAGGGAGTGGGTAAAATACGAAGCTTGAATCGCATCTGATTCCTGGGAAGATTCAAAGGCCGAGCTGGAAGACAGGTATGCGTGTCCCTGCACGACGCTCGAGTCGTCTACCAAAAAAGGCTTTTGCCGCTGGCCGCCCTTGGTGCGGATAAACTCTCCTGAATAGCACGAGTCAAGCATGACGACGTGCACGTCCGTGGGTACGATAGCGAGCTGTTTTTTTAGCTCGGCGTAGGAAAGGGTTTCCTTGCCCAGAAGCAGGGCCGTTTCGTCCGAGTGTCCGGAGTAGTAAAAAATAAACTCGGTGCGTTTTGCCCTTCCTGCGTTTCCTTCAATTTGCCTGGCAAAGTTCTTGAAGGCCCGTTCAATAGCCGCGCGGCCGGGATCGGTAAGAATCAAACTGTTTTCGCCAGTAACACCACCAATCTCGGTAAGGGTGCGCGCCATGCGTTCCGCGTCGGATACTGCATAGCGAAGTTTTTCTCGTTCGGCCCCGCCATCGTTTGCCGCGACATACAGGGCATAGCGCTCTACGGGCAGGGCGTTGGTAGAGGGATTTTGTGTAAAGGCGGGAAGCCCAAAGAGCAAAAAGCAGAATAAGACTGGTATCCCGGCTCTTGCGGTGTTGGTTGATATGAGGTTGTTCATAACGTACTCCTTATTTTATCAGTACGATGTCGCTCGAATTAAGGGACTGGGGAAGGACCTTGGAAAGATCCATGGTGGTAAAAGACTCGTCCCGCGAGGCTTTTTCTATAGCCGAAATGACCGGCTGCACAGTAAATACCGCCGGCGCGCTTATCAGGATAAAGCGTTCAAAGGATGGCGCGTTATCGAGCTTGTATGAAAAGTCCAGGGGGATTTCGCCTGAAGCTTTAAGAATGCCTGCATCGGGTCCGCCGTCGGGATAATGGCGGGTAATAATCCCGTTTCCGTCTACCGAAAGGATAACGCCGAAGCGATCTGAGCCGGCAAAGTAGCTTATCTGTATCACGTCGTTTTCGTTAACCTTGGCACCCTTTTCCAGCCGGTCTACCGCGTTACCGGTTTTACGGTATGCGTAGAGCTCTCCCTTTCCAAGGGCCAGCTGGGTGTCTTTGGCCATGCTTGCGCCTTTTGATCGCTCACCGCTTGCCGCCTGGGCGAGCAGTAATTCGGGGTTTCGCTCTTCTACCCGTTGGCTTGCAACAAAGGCAAGGGCAAGGGCAAGGCAGGCAGCGCTTGCAAGTGATACCGCACGGATTGCGCGGCTTTTGGCGGAAAGATTCGCATCAGATCTAAACTGGAGCGGCTCTCTTTCGGAGCGTTTGTCTTCTGCTTCTATAGCAGAGGAAGCTCGCTCGGCGAGTCGAGCCTCCACCCTGGCCTTTATAAAGGTTGCAGGATAGGTAGAAAGAATGTCGCGATCCGATTCTTCCAGCGTGTGCATCATGTTGGAAAGACGCGCGCTATCGTTTGAACGTGCTCCCTTTTGGGGTCTGTGGCCCCGTTTTTCCAGGAGCGCTTTTTCTGCAAAAAGAACGGGTATTTTCATGGTTTATTCCCCCGCACATTTGAGTGCTTTTTTTCTGAGCGTCGACAGGCGTTTTCTGACGCCTGAAACCGACATACCCACTTCACGGGCGGTTTCCTCCAGGGTAAATCCGTCCACGTAATGAAGAGTCGCCATGTACTTGGTGTCTTCCTGGGCGCCGTCGAACAAAAGGTCAAGAAACAGGGAGGTATCCGTTTGCTCCTCGTGTCTGGCCGTTTTGTTGTCGGCAATCTCGTGCAGGATATGGTCAATGCGTGGACCGCGGCGAACCTTGTCGGAACGGATCTTGTTAAGGCATACCGATGTCGCAACCGTATAAAACAGGCTTGCGCATACGCCTTTTAGCTTCCCGTGCCGCTCAATTACCCGGACAAACACATCTTGCATGGCATCAAGGGCCGCCTCCTCGTCTCGGAGGAGATATCGGCAGCGCCTGAGCACCATGGGACCAAAAGTGGTATAAAGCTCATCAAAGTCGTCGATGGTGATGACGTCAGTGTTTCGCATTGTTCCTTCCCTGCATACGCCCTTTAGAACACCCTTTTTGGGCAATTGTGTTACCGGGGGTATAAACTATTTTACTGATCTTGATTGTAACAAAGTTAATAAGGAAGAAAAAGGGGGAAGGACGAGCTCTGATATAGCTACGGGAGGGTCTATTCGCCCGTTGTGTGCACGTCGCCAGAGCCTTTGGTTCCTGTTGCCTCACGGGAGAGGCTGATAATCCGGTCCAGGATTGCCAGGGCCCGCGCTCCATCGGCAAAGCTTGACTCGTTTTTCATGGAAGGATCGCGGGCAAGGGCTGCGGCATGGGCCATCATGTTGGCAAAGTACCGTGTTTTTCCCCGGAACGAGCGCTGTAAGGGAGATAGCAGGCGTAATGAACGAAATTGCTCGTAGTACGGGGATGGTTCACTCTTCCATACTTCCCACACCCCGTTCCCGCATCTGATTCGCCCTTTTTCCAGATTGAATTCAAGCTCAAAACAGAGGTGATCGTGTCCGGGAGACACATCAAGGATAACAAGGGGCGTGTCCCCGCCGGTTGCCCTTCCAATGGCGCAAAAAGGAGTATCCGCGCTATCCACATCGCCGTGAACGCCTTCTATCTGCCAGGTACCAATTAAAAAGGAGATGATGTCCACCAGGTGGGTGCCATCGTGCCACAGGACGCGTGCGGGAGTTTTTGTTTTTCCCATATAGAGGCGGGCGTTTATAGAGACAAGCCGACCAAAGGTCCTGTTCTCAAGAAGCTCTTGCAATTTCCGGTAATCCCGGGCAAACCGGCGTTCGTGGTTTACGACTACCCTGCTTGTACCCGCTCGTTCGGCTTGTTCTACCCGAGTAAGCACTTCTTGTGCTTCCGCCGCGGTTTCGGCTACCGGCTTTTCAAGGATAATGAGCGGAACCTTGTGTTCAAGACATAGATCAAGCAGGGCAATGTGGCTCTCGCTATCCGCGGCAATGGAGACAAGATCGGGCTCTATTTCCTTGATCATCTGTGCGGGATCGGTGAACAGGGCTTGGGGTGGGAGTTTCCATTGTGCACCAAAGGCCGTTAGGGCTTCTCTGTCTTTGTCCGCGCCAGCGACCAGAGTGCATCCAACCGTTGCCCGTATGGCTCCGGCGTGGCTTGCCGGCTTTTCGCGCAGCCTGTCTTTTTCTAACCTGGAGCCAATTCGTCCCGTACCGATGATCGCGCATCTAAGATTGGTCTTTTTTCGCTCTCTGCTCATTTTCTGCCCATCCGTCCCGTTTTATGCTTATTTAGGCTTGTAATACCTTATACTATAACAATAAAGGGAGGGGTTGCCTATGAAAACCTTTTCACGGTCTTTGTTCCCCCTTTTGCTGAGTGTCCTTGTTGTGTTTCTCATCTCGTGTTCTCTGCCGGATTCTCCCGCGAAAGGCGGTACTGCTACGGTTCGTATGAATCTATCATCTCCATTATTTTCGTCCGCGGATGCGCGGGCGGTATTTGGCGGGTATGGATATATTTACCTGAGGACTATGGGCGGTCCGCTTGGCGCCTCGGGTCCTGCCTACGGTCCGTTCCCGGTGGTTGGCGGCGCTGCGGTTATTACCGGAATCCCCGCAGGTGCATACTCGGATATCTTGGTCCTTCATAGTCAAAAGACACTCGAAGGCACATCCGTTACCCTCGATGGTGTATCAGTTCCGTTTACGGAGGCTATTTCTTTGCCCGACTCTGAGTTTACCGAGCGGGTTATGGATACTGAGGATGATGAGGGGTTTCCTGCATTGATTGACGGCTATGGTAGCGAGGGAAAGTCAGGGCCGGTGACACTGCGATCGGGTGTGAATGCCATCTCCCTTACCCTGGTGCCAATGTGTGCATCTACAAGCACGGTAGAGCTCACCCAATCGGGTACTGTCTTTAGCGGTTCTTTTGGAAATACCGCTCAGCGTTTTATTCGTTTGGAGCTTGCATCAAACCCTGATGATTGGGATACGGCTCAGGTAACGGTATCTCACTCTACGGTAAGCCCCGCTCTGGTATTATTCGATCGAAACGGCTCGGCCCTGAGCGACTTTGCCTTTAATAGCTCGCTGGGAGCCTATCTTTCCACGGTACCGATTTCTTCCTTCCCTCTCTATCTCTTGGTCAATCTACTTCCTTCGGGAGGCTTAAACTTTAACGTGGTTAACGGCTCGCTTGACCTGATTACCCCGCGCCTTCAAAGTTTGACGGTCAATGGTCTTGCCGTAAGTCCCGCGCTCCAGGATGCGGTGTCTGTGTATTCCGCGACAATTCCAAATACAGAGGCTACTGCCGTTATCCAGGCTAGCGCAGTTAACTCTGCCCATGCGGTGTCGTATGTTCCCTCTGCAACTTTTAGCGGGATAGACGTCGGTGATTTCCGGACAGCCCAAGTAACTGTTACCAACTCTGCAACTGCCCAAAGCAAGGCATATACCTTAACCATTCAGAGGGAAGAAAACCCGACGATGGTTGTTAGGGTTGATACGTATCCGCAAACGTCCGGTAATTATGTGAGTTTTAATTTGAGTGTTCCCGGAACCGAAACAAAGTATGTAGATGTTGAGAATACTGGAGCAGGCAAGTTGGTTATTACGTGTGCGATTACGGGCATGCAACCTGAGTACTTTACCGTGTCTCCTGCTGGAGCGACCATACCTCCGGGAGGGACTCAGACCTTTGCTGTTGTCTACACCGAGACCTCTTATTCTAGCCGCATGGCCGAATTACGGATGAGTAATAATGATCCTGTAGCATCTGATTTTTATCTTAACTTGAGTGGAATGGTTTGTTGAAAAGTTCTGCATATTCCTTTTCGGGTCCCCTTGCCGCTTGGATAACTGCCGGGCGGCGATCGGGGCTTGCTGGGCGAATTGGCGGGTTTCTTGATAACGCAATCCGTTACGGTCATGAGCTTCCGATCCTGATCGGGAATGATGGAAGCGATGAATCTATTTCGAGCGAGGTACACTCGATTCGCCAATCGCATCCCGATGTAGAGCTGTATATCTGCGGCTCTGATGAGCGGCGCGCCTTGATTACGTCCCTATCCCAGTGCGTGCAACCTCTTGTGCTTGCCGCAGCCCTGCTCCCGCGGACAGATTACGCATTTAGTGGCCCTAACCGGAACGCCATGCTCCTCTGCGCTGCCGGGCAACCGCTCATCATGAGCGATGACGACGTTGATTTTCGCCTTGCCCGATTAGCCGAGCCGGGGAGTGAGGAAGGCACCCTGTATTTTGCCCCGCCGTCCCGGGAAGCGGCCGTGGCCGCTGTTACCCTCGTCGAGCTTGATTTGGTAGGCGAACACCTTTCATGTTTATCAGAAGAGGAAACCCGTATATGTAGTGTCGGTTTTTACGGGGCTGCCGGGTCAAACGTAAACCGGGGTATCCTTTCCCTTCAAGGTGCGGCCCGTCAGGAGCTTATGAATACCGGGTATGCTACCACCAGGGATTCCCCCTATGCGGTTCGCATTCCCGCAACCGCCCGCATAAGTGAAGAGACCGACTTGATGGCAGCCCATGGCTCGTATAACAGCGTATCCATGCTTCCGCCTTTTTTTTCGGCCGGCAGAAACGATGATGGATTGTTCGCGTTGACGGTTCGCCTGTGCTATCCCGCTTCCCGCATCGCGTATCCCGCCTTTGGCGTCTTTCACAATCCTGATAGCGTTCATACCTACACTGACTCAACGCGGATTGGCTTTGCCCTAAGCACCAGCGAGCTCTTTATGAGCCTCTCTGCCTGGGCCCTCCGTCAATCGGGAGGGGAAAGCCCCGAAGAGCGGATGGTCGGCATTGGATCAGTATTACACGAAGTCGCCTCCCTTCATGCCTCCGATTGCATTGACTTGGTGGTAGACCTTGTTTCACCAAGTCTCTCCCGTTACGAAGCGCATCTTGAAGGACTTTTGGAAGAATATAACCGCCACCCCGAGCAGTGGGCACAGGATGTAGAAGCCCTACTTGGTAATCTAAGGGAAAA
>JAFGIM010000136.1 GCA_016929605.1 Spirochaetales bacterium
AGAGCGGATGAAGGGAGTCGAACCCTCGTCTCCAGCTTGGAAGGCTGGGGTAATAGCCGTTATACGACATCCGCTCTGTCGGGTCTTATTATGTATGAATTTATATCAAAAAAAAGCGCTGTGTGTCAAGTCTGAGCTATTCATAAATTCCATAAACCCCGTCCATGTCACAAACGATTCCTTCTTTGGTGAGCCCCAAAAGAGCCTTTGTAATACGCTCCCTATCCAAACCGCATTGAGTAGCAAGATCGGTAATTGTATAACGGGCACCAGTTGAAAGAGTCCTGACTATTGCGCCCCGTGCTTCACGGTTTGACCCGGTAAAACGAGACTGTTTACTATAATGCTTGCTATTTCTGTTAGGATTGATCGTTTTTCGTTTTAATACAGATCCATAATCCATAAGTGCGTAATACCAGGTTCTTGGATCTTCAAGATAGAGTGAAGATTCTATTAGGGGCATAATATTAGAATCGTCTATGGCTGTTTGGTCAGGAAAGAAAAAAAACAAAAACACTGATCGAATATTTGTCTCAATAAAAACCTCCGGGTATCCCCATGCAAAAGTTCTTATCGCTCGAGCTGTATATGGACCAATTCCGGGAAGGGATAAAAGATCGGTAAGCTCCTGTGGTACAAAGCCATTATATTCACTATCCATGATCTTTGCAGCGCGATGAAGAAAGATAGCCCTGCGGTTATAGCCAAGCCCTACCCATCTCTCCAACACCTCTGTTGTCTCAGCTTGTGCAAGTGCATGAATGTCAGGAAATGAATCAAGCCATGCAAGGTATTTTGGAACGACCCTGTCTGTTTGCGTTTGTTGAAGCATAATTTCGGAGGTAAGAATGGCATAGGGATCATTCGTCTCTCGCCAAGGAAAATCCCTTTTCTCTTGATTATAGTGTTCGAGTATAGTTTGTCTAAATTGATCGATATTCAGTGATTTCTTAATCACGCGCTACAAGACCTCGTTTCTCCAGTTCTTGTAAAATATCTGATACAATTTCCTCAGGATTTTTTTGTTCAGTATCAATTACCATATCCGCAAATGAATAATTAGTGTTATCTATTCCGTACAATTCGCGATATCGTCGTGTATCCTCAGCATCCCTCATGGCAGTAAAGCTGATTGTTTCTTGTATTGATGCCCCTTCACGATTAGATATGCGTTTGGCTCGAACTTCCTCTGAGGCTATTAAATAGACGGTTAAATCGGCTTTTTCTAGCATCCATATTGCTAAACGGGAACCAAGTACGCAAGAAGCTTCTTGTGCAAGAGCAACCTGCCGAGTGTCAACTTGTCTGTCAAAGGTAAAATCCGTTTTTGCCTTTTCAATTATTTCCGACAGGGGCATACCGGTTTCCTGGGATAGCGATCGAAATGTATAGTTGATAAATGCAATATCAAGGATTTCGGCTAATAATCTTGATACCGTTGTATTTCCACACCCGGATCTTCCTGATATGGCAACGCGAACTTCTTTCCCCTGAACTACATGAAAACCGCCCATTATAGTCACTTGCTCCCTTATTCTATGTTTCTCAATTGTTCTCGAATATTTTCCAGGGCATCCTTACAAACAATTACCGCCTCTCCTACCGCAAGTAACTGATTCTTAGAACCAATGGTATTAATCTCACGATTAATTTCTTGGCAAATAAAATCAGCTTTGCGTCCGGGGGCTGGATTTTCTGAAAACTCATGTGCTATTGAATCTAAATGCGATCGGAGTCTGACCAATTCCTCGTTGATTGTATACTTAACTAACAAGGCAGCAGTTTCCTGAAGGACTCGCTGCTCATCTACGGCGTTCCCCAACATATCCTGAAATTTTTGGCGAATAGAATCCTTGAAATTCTTTTCCATCTCCGGGACACAGGTTTCTATGAGTGAAACAGAAGATCGTATACGCTCTATCATGGAAAGTATATCCTTTTCAAGATTATGGCCTTCCTTGATACGTGCCTTATCAAATAAATCGAAGGCTTGCATAAGAGCCTCGTTAATACGTTGCCAGTATGTTTCCTGATCAAGTACTCGCTCGGCGCGTAACACACCTTCTTGTGCAATAACCAGAGACAGTGGAACCTCGTCATTACTGCCAATACCTTGAGATACACTCCTGATTGCTAAAAGATAAGCTTGAGCCGCATCTGGATCCGCGGTAACCTGCAAATTTGATTTTGCTTCTTTAATGCGAATTGTACATTCCACCTTGCCGCGTTGAATTCGGGAACTCAAGAACTCTCGAACCTTTATTTCTAGACGACTTAACCAGTATGGTTGGTTAATGGACAGATCTAAAAAACGTGAATTATAGCTTTTAATCTCTATGGAAACAGTCATTTCATTTTTGTCTGTTTCTACGAAGGCATAACCGGTCATGCTTTTCATTGTGTAGTTCGGTCCTCCAAAAACGCTGTGCCAAGACGCCAGTTATCTCCAGCACCCATGGTAACCAAAAGATCACCAGGTTTAAGCGTCTTTGCTACATATTCGCGTGCATCAAGAACTTCTTCAAAGTACGAGCATTTTTTTATTTTTTTTCGTGCTGCTTCGTAAAGGGTTTTACCATCGACTGTTCCGTCGTATTGTTCACGAGCCGAAGCGTATATTTTATGAAGAATGAGCTCATCAGAGGCAGCAAAAGATGATGCAAATTCTTCGAGCAAGGAGGCAGTACGGGAATAGGTATGGGACATAAAATCAACGACTAAACGGCGATCGGGATAAAATTCTTTTAATCCTTCCAAGGTTGTCTTAATTGCGGTTGGATGATGGGCATAGTCATCTATTACGATAACCCCACCGGCTTCTCCAATGATTTCACATCTGCGTTTTGACCCTTTAAAACTATCCAAAGCTTGTCGAAGCAAGGCAAGATCGCTTGAAGTAAGCGTCTTTTTCTCTTCTGCCAATAGTGATACAGCAAGAGCAATAGCACCGGCAGCATTTCGAGCGTTGTGCCGACCCGGAACGCTTAGGTGAAACTCTCCGGTGTATCCGTCAAGTGTAAACACGAGTTTCTCTTTGCGTATACCCTTGATATGTAAGCGATAGGGGCCATTTGCTTTTTCACCATAAGCGGTAAAGATCATATCAGGACGGCTGGAAAACATCATCTTGGCTGCTTCACAGGCTCCTGGATCATCGGCACAATAAATCAATTCTCCGAATTGTGGCAGCTTGTCAATATATTGCATAAAGGCAGAAAGGATCGATTCATAGGTTGGAAAGCAATCTTGATGATCGCTTTCTACGCTGGTGAGGAGTATTTTTTTGGGATGAAAGCTTAAGAAATGACGTTGATACTCACAGGTTTCCGCAATAAAAAAGCGATTACCCAGTACAAGTGTACAGGAATCGTTAAAAGTGCTCACCGCGCTTCCGGTAAGCACCGTAGCCGGTAGAGACAAGGCCTTTACAATAGTACCCGAGATTGCTGTTGTTGTAGTCTTTCCATGAACACCGGCAATTCCACAGGAATAATACATGGCAGAGAGCTCTCCAAGTGCATCGGTATACAGAAGGCAGGGAATGGATCTGGATGTGGCTGCGAGAAGTTCTGGGTGGGTATCACGGTTATATGCAGAAGAGTGAATAACCAGTTGTACAGATTTACCGATATTGGAGGCGGAAAAAGGGCTAAAAACTTTGATTCCCGCTCGTTGTAGGATGGCATCGGTATAAAAAGTCTCCGCGACGTCACTTCCGGTAATTATAGCTCCCCTGCCCTTTAAAAGCTCGGCAAGCGCTGCCATCCCAGTTCCCTTAATGCCAACCATGTGTATTCTAAAATTTTTTAGATTTTCAGGTAATTGTGAACGCGCCATGATGCCAATAATACCTAAAGAGGTACTTTACCGCAAGATGTATTTTCTGCATAATGCCGGAATGGCACAGAGGTCACAAACAGAGCTTTTTTGCGATTGGCTCGAAAATTTTCTCAATTACGAGCGTTTTCCCAAAAAAGGTGGTTTTTCCCTGGACACCATGCGCTTTTTGGTTGAACGATTTAATCATCCAGAGCAATCTTTCTCTTCTGTGCATGTTGCCGGTTCCAAAGGAAAAGGTTCTGTTTCTGCCATGATTTCTCGGGTAATTGAAGAATCCGGAACTACCTGTGGACTATATACCTCGCCCCATATGCTTGATTTTTCTGAACGGGTTGGTTCAGCTTCGGGGCCTTTTTCGGATGAATTATATGGCAAGGCCTGCGATATCCTTATTCCCTTAGTGGATTCAATAATTCCAGAACACCTTCCTGGAGGTAAGGATCCCAGTTGGTTTGAATTGGTGACTCTTTTTGCTTTTGTTGCTTTTAGAGAAGCCCCAGTTGAGTGGGCAGTGGTAGAAACAGGTCTTGGAGGAAGACTTGACGCTACCAATGTCATAATCCCCAGGATTTCGGTGATCACTCCCATTGAACTTGAACATTGTGAGTATTTAGGCTCAACCTTGGAACAGATAGCGAAAGAAAAAGCTGGGATAATAAAGCCAGGAGTAGCCGTTTTTGTTGCCCCCCAACAGAGTGTAGTTCGTAAGGTTTTTGAACACGCTGCATACGAAAAAGGTTCTCCCATATTCTTTCTTGAGGATCTTTTGGAATATAGTGAGTGTATTCAGACAGACAAGGGACTACAGGTTACCTTTTCTTTCCGTAATAGCGACGGAGCTCCTTGTTTTTCCCGTCCCATAACAAGCCTCCTTACATTTAAGAATCCAATTCAACTGCAAAACGCGGCCCTTTCCGCACTTGCGGTGAAATATCTGTTTCCTGATCTTGAAGAAACGGTTATTGCTTCAGGCCTTTCAAAGGCCTGGCTTCCCGGTCGTTTTGAGATAATCCGTAACAATCCTTTGGTTGTTCTCGATGGAGCTCACACTGTATCAAGTATTACTCTTACCCGGGATGCGTTTTCCTCTGTATCAACAAAACCAGCTCGACTTCTTTTTGCTTGTGCTGCTGATAAAAACGTAGAACGCATGGCGGAAATTCTTTGCCCATTTTTTACATCAATTACGCTCACTCGTCCTGGCGACCGAAAAGAAAGCGATCTTGGACATACAGAGACTGCTTTTAAACAGGTGATATCAACAATGGGCGATGAGGATCCTGACAATAGGCCTGCTCTAGAAATCGAAGAAAACTTTGAAAAGGCTATCAGAAAGGTTTGGGATGCAAGCGCCAAAGAGGCTACCCCGCTTTTAGTTACTGGCTCATTTTATCTGGTAGCTGAAATGAAACGCATACTTTCTTCTCAGTTGTAGGATCAGGGAAGGTAAGCTCATACGCCCATAAACAAAGAGGGCCGTCTCCGGGTTTGTCATTATACAAACGATCCCCACTAATAGGATATCCAATACTCGCCAGATGGCAGCGAATTTGATGTCGAAAGCCATGGGTAAGTACACACTGGGCAAGAAACGATTCATCAGTACCTGTATGTGTTTTCTCCAGGGACTCGAGTAGCGTGGTATAGACTTTCGATGAGCACTCTCCCCGACAATCCTTTGTAAAAACAGGGCGAACTGCTTTTCTTCCCGGACCCCAGGGTCTGAACAAGCTGGTAATTGCCAGATTCAAAGAGCTCCCCTGTGCAACCTGGACAGGAGACCGGGGGAAACCAGGTAGTGGGTGTGTGTTACACAAGGCTCGGTATCGTTTGATAAATTGACCCTTATCTTGGGCTTGAACAAGATAATCGTAGGCACTTTGATTTTTTGCAATAAGAACACATCCAGAAGTATCCGTATCCAAACGATGGAGTAACCCTTTTTCTATGTTTTTTTTTCCGTATACAGCAGAGCAGGACGGATAGTGTTCCAGAAACCAGGATAAAAGAGTCCCCTGCTCTCCTTCTTTAAGAGGCGCGGTTGGCATTCCATGGTCTTTTATAACCACGGCCCAATCATCCGTTTCCGACAGTATAAAAGGAAGCGGTTTCACCGAGTACCTTCCGTAAGGGATTGGATAATTCGCTTAAAACGCATGGGAATTGGTGAGCGAAATACATAGCGAGTACCTTCGGGTGGTACACGGATAGAAAGAGTCATTGCATGAAGCATTAAGGTAGCATGTGGAAACATGTTGTCTTTCTTTGCATAGATGGGATCACCAAGAATTGGTGTGCCCAATTTACAGCAATGCACCCGAATCTGGTGAGTCCTGCCGGTATATAGCTTAAACTTGACCAGAGAATAGGAGCCAAAGCTAGCAACGACTCGGTATCCGGTTTTGGATAACTTTCCCTTTGTCTGATCATCTGTCCAGGTAAATCGTTTGCGATTTTTTGGGTCCCTGATAATAGAACATTCGATCTCTCCACGCAGAGGATTGGGTGTTCCACACACCAGGGCAATATAGATTTTTCCTACCCGGCGTTTTTTAAACTCTTCTTGTAAATAGACCTCTGTATCACGGTTTCGAGCCGTTATAATAAGCCCGGATGTATCCTTGTCCAAGCGATGAACTATACCAGAGCGATATGACCCATCAGGTACTTCGCATTTCCAGTGCCATAAAAGGGCATTAACCAGGGTGTGAGACCAATTTCCTGCTGCAGGATGAGTTACCATACCTTGCGCCTTGTTGACTACTGTTATGTTTTGATCTTCATAGACAATCCGTAAAGGAATCTCCTCACCTTCGATATCCTGGGGAATTGGATCTTGCCATTCCAGATGAATGACATCCCCCTTTTTTACCAGATATGAGAGCTTAACTTTCTTACCGTTAACGCAGAGTGTATATAGTGATGTTTTTAAGCGGCTTCTGCTTAATCCTCCTGCCTTGCGGGAGCAAACAAGATCCAGGCGCCTTCCCCAATCTGCAGGGTCAATAGCAGAAAAATCAAGAACATTCATGGTGATAAGCCTTCAAGTTCTGGCTCATCAAGGATAAACTCATCGTTAACTGAAGATTCACTTTCTTGGTCTGGTTGATCTGAATGTGATGGAGGAGAAACTTCAGTTGGCAAGGGCACAGCTCCGTCAATCTCTTCTATGCGAATTGTTTCTACCCGATCGCGCTCTAAGCGCTCGGCCTTTCTCCGTTTAGCCGATCGTTTTATCGCTCGCACAGTAAAATCAATAAGGGCTACACAGACTGACGCACCAATTGAGATTGCAAGTATTTGTTTTTGTTCGTCTTCGGTAAGCGGTTCAGCTATGTCATTATTTTTTAGGGGCCAGGGTAAATATCTGTCGTCCTGATCGTTATCGTAATATCTATACAAATCGTAATAAATTGCGGTAAAAAAAGTTGAAAATGGCAGAGCGCCAAAGGTTATGATGCCGGCTCTTCGTACATCTTTTTGCCAGGTGCTGAACTCGTCTTTTTCATATGGTTTTGGTTCATTTGAATTGGCCGGTTCAGTTTGTGAAAAAAGAAAGACCGGGAGGCAGACAAGTAAAAGAAGTATGGCAACGATTCTGTTCATTGAGTACGCTCTCCAAATATTGCCGTACCGATGCGGACCATGGTTGAACCTTCTTCAATAGCTATTTCATAATCGCCACTCATCCCCATGGAGAGCACAGGAAATGAATATTGCGGGAAACGCTGTAGACAAGCTTCCCGCAGTTTCCGTGTCTTACGAAAAGAATCCCTGATAGAATTTTTGTCATCGGTAAATGGGGCCATAGTCATAAAGCCCATGGGAATGATGTGTTCGAGCTCACTACAAGATTCAATGGCGCGAAATACTGAATCATCGTCCATAAAACCAGCTTTTGAATCCTCCGCGGTATGATATTCAAAAAGAATCTCAACTCTTTTGTTATTCTCCAGGGCATGCCGGTTGAGCGGTTTTAGAAGGTCCAGGCGATCTATGGATTGTATACATGACGCGACTGGTACAATTCGGGATATTTTATTGCTTTGCAAGTTTCCAACCAAATGAACGGTTATCTGCGGATACTCCGCAATTAGCGGAATGAACTTTTCAGTTGCTTCCTGAACTCTGTTTTCACCAAAGATTGACTGCCCTGCGAGGATAGCTTCTTGAACCTCTGTTTGTGAGTGAAACTTTGATATGGCTACAAGATTCACCGATCCATGAGGAAGGGCAAGTTCATGTTCTTTGGTATGAATTGAGTCGCGAATGCGCTCAAGATTAGCTTTTATGCCCATGATTCCTCCACCACATCACTGAGGCGTAAAAAATCCTGAATAGCCAATGTTTCAGCGCGTGCTCCGGGATCTATACCCGCTTGGTGTAAGATTTTCACCGGATCAACTTCAAGTGAAGCAGGAGGTCGTGATGATATGAGCCATGGTTTAAGATTATTGAGTACTGTTTTTCTTCTAGAAGAAAAAAGCGCTCGTTGAAGTTTCATAAATAAGGATGGATTTAAACAGCCAGGCCATAATTCGTTTTTTTTCATAACTACAGCTCTTGAATCAACATTAGGTCTTGGCCAGAAATTACCGCCTGCAAGATCCATCAGGGGCGAAACGGTGTACGCCCATTGGCAAAGCACAGAAAAGGAAGAGTAATCGCGGCTGTCCGGTTTGGCGCACATTCGCACGGCCACTTCTTTTTGAACGGTGACTACGGCTTGTTCAAACCGGATACCTTCCTGAATAGTTGAGGCAATAATTTCAGCAGCAATATTATACGGTAAGTTGCCAAAAAGACGATCAGGGAATCCCTGTGCCTCACCAGTGTTTTTCCAAGTTTTTAATACATCGCCTTCAATAATTGAAAAACGGGGATTCTCTCCCATTGATTCTTTCAAGAGTCTGGCAAAACCTCGATCAATCTCGAAAACTGTTAGTTGAGCTCCTCTCGAAAGAATTTCTTCCGTCATAGCTCCTAATCCTGGGCCAATTTCCCAAACCTTTGAACCTTCCCCGATACTGAGGGCATCAACAAGTCGTTGACGGCTTTTACGATTAACCAAAAAATTCTGACCGAATTTTTTTTGCATGGCCATACCGTTGTCATCCAGAAAAGCCTTTAGCGCAAGAGGGGAATCATAGTCGGGTAAAAAGGACATCGCAGGACCTCCGTAAACGCCAATGCTGCGCAAGGGCATGTAATGCAATAATAACAGAAAGTGATAGTATACTTACGAGCGAGGCGCCAAACAAGTCCTGAACTGTCAGAACAGGAACACGGGCAAAAAAGGAAACACTCTGTTGAGTTCCTGTATATACCAAGGTGAGTATCCCCCGAGTAAGTGAATTACAGGGGGGAACAAGCGCCCCAAAAGGCACCAAAACAAGCGATGATACAAGAAAAAGAGATGCAATCGGGCTAACTATAATTGAAGCGGGTATTGCCAAAGGGGAAATTGATCCAATCAGAAAGGCGCACAATGGCATTGTTGCCAACTGAGCAGACACAGAGGCGCTGAGAGGGGCTGAGATAAGGGTCGGGACACAGGGGCGAATAAGGGTGATAATAGTTGGAGATAATGCAAGAATACCGGCAAGAGCACTATATGAGAGTAAAAAAGCCAATGACGTGATATGAGATGGCTCTATACAAAGCTGAATTACACCGGCAAGACAAAGAATCGAAAGAAGTGATGAGGCGTATCCGGCTTTTTTGGCTGCAAGAACAAGAGATGCCATCAACATAACTCTAATCAAAGACGGGGAATTACCGGCAAACCAAAAAAAGCTGGCCATTACCACTAGTGCGATCCATGGAGAAACCCGTTTTCCACAAAATCGGCGACAGATAAAAAGTGCCAGGGAAGCAAAAAGGGACAGGTGCATCCCTGATAGGGCTAAAATATGAGAAAGGCCTGCGTTGCGAAAATCTTGTGCAAGGGCAGGATCAAGATACTCCCGGGAACCTGACACAAGAGCTAAAAAAAGGCCTCCTTCTGGACCCATAAAGCCGAGGTATCGAATGAGATGATAACGTAACTTCGCACGAAAACGTGAAAAAACTCCATCTTTTCTCGGTTTAGATTGCATGCCTTGCCGGATAATGAAGGCAGATCGATTCTCTGGCACTGCCTCATACGCAAAAAATGCCAGGCCAACATTACTCGATAATTGCTGTTCTTTCCATGTCCCGCAAAGGCGTACCGTCATTCCCCGATAATACGATTGACTATGCTTGGTGCCAGTTAAGCCATAGGGGAGATTTTCTCGAATCAAAGTTGAAGGAAGTAACAAGCAGGTTGATCCGCGAGCGGAGTATATAGAACCTGCTTCATCAATAAAAGAGATCAGTTCACAGTGAGCACGATACCATTGATTTCCTGCGGGTACCGGATCTTCTAATAGAATCGCTTCAATAGCTTGTACAGAATGGATTGGTAAGAGGCTTTTGGGTGTTTGCTCTTCAATACGAATTCTTGAATATAAGGCCAAAGATACAATAGCAGAAAAAAAAAGGACTTTGATATAACGAGGGATCACAGGCGTCCGTTGTGGGGCTACAATAAGTCGATGGAGCGCCTGAAAACTGTGTACCAGAAAAAAAAGCGGCAATAGTGCCGCCATGCTTAGTACAATAGTACTTTCTCCCCAATTGAATTGAAGCAGGGCATACAAAAATACAGCCAAAGCAGGGAATGCTACACATACAGGAGGAACAGGTATCTTTTCTTTTGTTACCATTGAAGCCTCGCGAGCGCGTCGCGAGAGGCCTGTTTGACAGATTCCGGATAATCGAGATAGCCCACATACAAGAGATAATCAAAAGCGGTTTTGTCTCCAAGCTCTCCCAAAGCGCGGATAACAGCGAGCAAAATTTGCTCGTTATAAGCCTTCTTCTGCTCCGCCTCTGAATTTAAAAGTCCCAGGTAAATAGACAAGGCCTGTGCAGCTTCGGTAGTAGCCATTGATCCCATGCAGTTAATAACCGGTATGAGCTGATCAATGCCCGAAACGTCGCTCTTATACTCACTTTGGACGCGGTAAAAATAGCGAACCACAGCCGCGCTTGCTCCTGACCACTTCAGGTTGGACAAACTCGCCATAGATTCCGTAACAAGAGAGGCTTGTAATCCCGCATCTGTTCCACTCGACTGAATGGTAATGGCGCGAGTAAACGCCGCTTCTGCGATTTTACCCTTGTCTGTATTTGCCAGGTTTTCCTTTTTGGCGGAAAAGGAGAAGGCTGCATACATCTCTTTTATGCCCTTATCTCGTATGATGGCCAAGATATTGTCAGTATACCCTTCGGAAATTGAGTTAAGGGAGACCGAGGATGCTTGGACTATACTGCTGTCCAAACTGGAAGTAGCAGCACGAAAGAGTACGGGAAAAGAAGAGGGAGAGGAAAGCTTTCCAAGGGCATCGGCACATATAGCCAATACTTTTACATCGCCACCTTTCCCGGATACACTTGCATCGATGGAATCAGAAAACCATTTTTCCAAAAAAGCGATATCAGTTTGCTTGCCCTTTGCCAAAGAAGAAAGAGCCTGGATACAGGCCACTCGGACACGAGTTTCGTTGACGCCGGTAAAGAGGCGTTTAAGTGATTCGTTTATCGATGGATCCTTATACTGTGCTGCCTTTTGAGCAGATACCGAAGCTATTTCCAATAGTTGTGCATCGATTCCCAAAACAGGATAATTGGTCAACACAAAAGAGATTGAATCAGTATACAGGGGTGTCATATTAACTGTAGTAATTCGAGACGCATCATTGAGTAGTTCAATCTTTGTACTGATGCTCGCCCTGATAAAGTTTCTTTGATAGGACAATACAACAGGATCCGGTGATTGGGCCACCAAAAAGGCGGTTACAAGGCTTATCAGGACAATTGTCATACTTTTTTTCATCTTGTTATCCTCCGGTTATCTTCACGGAACGTAATAAGTGCTGGCTCTTACTGTTTACCGGCAAAATCGGGTAAATCAGGTGCCAGTTCATCCATCTCTTCTACCTGATGCGCAGGATTGGCCTGATGATGCTCTTTACCGGTTACATCAGCTTCCTGAGCATCTGCAATACCATCTTCTTCAGTCAACCGTATCGCGTCAAGCTCTTCCTTTTCTTCCTCAGGCAACACATTGTATACAAAGGTAAGAACCGCATTTTTCATGCGAGGATTAAGCTCTCCGCATTCAAAATGGATTCTTGATTGATTAGTATCAGGATTAAACTCAACAGCCCTGATAACTCCTGCCATCACGATAAGTACATCATGGATCATAAACTGAAGCTTGATCCGCATATCCTTTACGGCCTTACCACCAATTATGATCATCGCACCATCTTCAGAAATATCTTCAAGAAGACACTTCATTCCCGGTTCTGGTTCCAACACGCTTTCAAGCGCTTCATCAGGTTTAACAAGATACATTTGCGCATAAATCGAGCACTTAACCCTGATGGACTTTCTTTTTTGACTTCGGATAAGGGAATTTGAGTGGGCTATGTGAAGGACTGCCTTACCCGCCGATACAGGATCAGGAACAACTACCGAATCAAAAACGTACCCTGCATCATCATGGCGCCAAAAATAGACACTTACCGGTTTCTTGGTCCAATCTATCGATGTTGCTGCAATCTTGGGACTTGAAGGAAAATCGATAACCAGGGTTTTGGAAGTGATCCTGACCACTTTTGAAGAAAAAACACCGACACCTCGCAGAAGGATACGGATTTTTTGATGAACAACCATATCGCGCGAAGAATCAAGTCCTCTCCTTTTTTTTGCATTGTCCAGCTCAATCTTAGTGCGGTAGGTGTATAAATTCGATAAAAAAGCTTGAGTTTCTGGATCATTCTCTGTAGCTGTTTGGCGTGACCTTCGCACAATTTCTGCAGTACAACGGTCCAGTTCTTGAACTGACCAAAACAGGGTTGTCAGATTTTCCAACCCGCATGCCTTACCAATTTTCCCTAAAAACAAGATTTGCTTAAGATGAAATCCTGAATCCAAACCAGTTGCAACAAAATGTATGTACTGTTTGATGGCAGCACCCTTCTCTGTCATAAGCAGGGCTACTATCGCAAGCAGAGGCAAAAAGATAAAAGCCAAGTACAGGATTGTCATATAGTATATTTTATCACGAAGGTGCTTTTCCGTACATCATAATTACATTGAGACCTTGTCATGAAAGGCCTGCTACAGCAGAACCAAGGGTTACTGCATTATCCATGGTTACAATCTCATACCATATGCCCCGCTCTTCTACGAGACAACGATTAAGATAACCGGTTACCCGGTCACGAAGGAAATGTGTTTTAAGGAAAGTAGTGCCCTCGCAGAGAATACATACCGGTTGTACAGGGCTATAGCCTTTGCCACTTTTTATTACCGCGCAAGCAATATTCGCGGCTGCAAGTCTGGCTGATCGTTCAATAAAAGCATCAAGAATCCGGTAAACAGCGTCGCGGTCAAAATCTGGTGCACCAGAGAGAATGGCACCAAGTGTAGTATCAGTTCTGTACGGTGCATAAAAGAACTGATCCATATCCTTGAGTTCAAGGCTTTTAAGGGATGCAATTCCCTTTGTAACTTGTGCAGAAAACATCCCTTCTGCCGCAGCAGCTTTTAGCGCGCGGTAGGCAAGAGGCCCAAGATAGGCACCTGAACACATTTTTTCATAACCATACAATCCTGGCGAATTTGTGGTTGAATCAAGGTCAGCGTCAAAATCGCTACGAGCAATTTTATTACATTTTCCAGATTCACATACCACAATTTGAGCTGACATGTTTGATGCTTTGATGTGAGCAATTTTTGCTATATTGCCATACTCAATGTAGGCCGCATTCATTCCAGTTCCAAGAATAAAACCAACATAGGAATCATACGCCTTGCCACCGGTAGCGCCAGATGCTCCGGCAAGAAGGGCTGCAGTAGTATCGTTGAGAAGGATAATTTTTTCTGGTGTGTTCCAGCCTCTTTCTACCAAGGCCTGCGAAAGGCTTTCTCCTATCAAGGATCCAATCACTTCCTTAGCCTTGATTTCTTTTGAAAACTGAATAACCTTACCATCTCCTTCCGGAGTAATACTCATAGCCCAGGAAAAACAAAACCCGATACGACTTGCCTTATTTTTTAGATGATCAAGATATGAGGCGATAGTCTGGAAAAATTCTTTTTTGCCATATTCCCGATCAGTAGCGGGCATTGGCTTTTTTTCCATATCGGATATTGCGGGGATTCCATTAGCGTCAAAAGTAACAAGACATGATCGGAAATTGGTTCCACCAGCGTCAATAACAATTACTGAACTATTTTTTGGTGATGACTGTGGTGGCATAGCCCAGGTAGGAATCATATCCAGAGCAGGACCTGAACCAAGAGGTACAGAAGGATTAGAAACGAGACCCTCTACCATATCAAACATCATAGTATTGATTGTTGCATTAATATCAGGGCCATTAACCTGAAAATTATGGCGGCCAAGAAAGGCGTTGACGGCGAACAGGGAATTCATGGGTACACCTCGCGAAGATTGGAATAAGTTTCGCGACTGATTATACCACAGGGGCTGCCTTTATGCCAGCTGTAGATAGATTTGATCGGCAAGACCAAACCCGGCGTTACGGGTAACAGAGCGGGACATTTCATCGTAGAACATATCTTCATACATCTTTCCGGCAAAGCCAGAATCTCCGCTTAAAGATGTTTTTTGAACGGTATTTCGCATTGAAGAGAGCATAATCTTAACGACATAGGATTCCAGTTCCATGGCTTGTTCATAGAGTTTGCTCGACCGGTTTATACTTCCCTGTTGACCTGCATTCGCAGCAGCACCACAGGGGAGCGGATTAGTAGTGTCATTGGATGAAAGTGAGCTAATAAAGTCCCCAGGAAGACGAGTATCCATCAGTGACGGTTGATCGTTTTGCTTCTCTTGAGAATCGCTATCCATTCCTGCCTTTACTGCATCCACGAGAGAAGAAAACCGTTGTTCCACTTCCCTTGCCTTTGCATTATCTGCGGAAAGAATACCGGAGGAGGATAAGCTACCGATGCTACTAATTATGCCACTCATTAACGTATCCTCCCCTTACCCTATCGTTTCAGACTTGCTGCGGTTTGAAGCATATTATCACTGGTTTGAATGGCTTTAGAGTTAAACTCATATGCCCGTTGAGCTACGATCATATTCACCATCTCGTTGACGGTAGACACATTGCTCATCTCCAAAAACTTATGAATGGTTTTGCCAAAACCTTCAAATCCAGGACGACCAGCAATGGAATTGCCAGAAGCCGGTGTTTGCTTAAACAGATTTTCTCCTGCTGCGGATAGTCCTGCGGGATTGTGAAATCGGTAGAGCTCTAGTTGACCTACATCAATCGGGTCATCAAGATCGCCTACTTTTACCGTTACCCGACCGTCCTGTGTGACTGTAAGGGTTTCCTGCCTATATCCTTCGGGAAAGGTGATTTCCGGTAGAACCTTAAGTCCATTAGAGGTTACTAGCTGTCTTTCAGCATCTATCTTAAAAGAGCCGTCTCGAGTATAAGCATAAGAGCCATCATACTGAAGAACCCGAAAAAATCCCTCGCCCTGTACTGCGACATCGCTAATATTTCCAGTATTTTGTAGTGATCCCTGATCGAACATTCGCTGTGTTGCAGCAACCTTAACACCATGTCCAATCTCAACGCCAACTGGAGTAATGGTATCTTCTGTTGCAGGAGTTCCGGCTGTTCGTACGGTTTGATAGAGTAAATCCTCAAATTCTACTCGTTGCTTCTTGTAGCCGGTTGTGTTAACGTTAGAGAGGTTATGGGCGACTGTATCAATATTTGACTGCTGTCCGTTCATTCCAGTTGCCGCTGTCCAAAGACTTCGTACCATTTACTTGCTCCCTTTATTTTAACCTGACCACTTCGGCAAAGAGTTTGCTCATCATGGTGTCTTCTGCGTGAATGGTTTTTTGATTAGCCTCGTATGCACGATTGACTTCGATCATTTGAACCATTTCATTAACCACATTAACGTTGCTGGCTTCCACAAATCCCTGGCTGATTACTGGACGATCTGGTCCTTCGGCTGGAAGTGCAGGGCCAGAGATATCGGTGTCGCGATAAAGACTTGAACCTTGTTTAACGATGTATCTATCATTTTCAAAGGTGACCAGTTTTAAACGATCTAACAGGACAGGATCTGCGTCTGTATTACTGATGGGTCGGACTCTAACTTCACCATCTTTATTAACGGTATATACCGTGTCTTGAAGGTATATTCGTCCATTTTCTCCCAATACAGGAAAACCTTCTTTGGTCATCAGATATCCTTCGACACCTACTGTGAAGTTTCCATTGCGTGTGTAGCGCTCTCCATTCGGGGTTTCAACAGCGAAAAACCCCTGACCTTCCAAAGCAAGGTCAGCAGGATTGGAGGTTGGTTTAAATGATCCTTGCTGGAAGTCGGTAAAAAGTTCGTTAAGTTCAACGCCAAGGCCGATTTTTCCTATGATAGGTGCTACATCAGCGGAACCAAAGGGATTTTGATACACCCCGTCGTCTTCCATTCGGCGCAAAAGGAGCTCAGGAAAATTCTTGCTTACCGCAATATCCCGCTTATAGCTTGTGGTGTCCACATTGGCGAGGTTATTGGAAATAGCGTCCAGTCGTTTTTGCTGCGCGTTCATCCCGCTTGCACCGGTATACCATCCTCGTACCATTTCGCGCTCCTTTAATCATTAAACTCCCTTTATATATCGGTATAAGGGACCTTGGAGCTTAGGATTTTGTTTTGTATACTCACTTTCCATGAGATGCCTGATTACCGATCCACAAAGCGGATTATTACGCGATTATCATAATCCAGTAGCCATAGAAACAGCGGCAACACCGTCCGATGTAACCCCTCTGCTTAATCTGATCGCAGAAAAATGCCAAAAGGACGGTGTATATGCGGCATGTTTTATTTCATATGAGGCAGCCCCGGCCTTTGACCCATGCTATTCAGTCAAGGAATACAGGTCACTACCCCATCCATTGGTAGTATGTGGTCTTTTTACGGGATTTGATTTAATTACTGCAGACACACTTCGAAAAGAATGCTTAAGAGAATCCTGCGATGTTAGCTCCTTTATCCCGGAATTGGATTTTAAAGAGTACTGCCGCAATTTTGACCACATTAGAGAATACCTGCGTCAGGGCGAAACCTATCAAGTTAATGCTACGTTTCGCCTTACAGCCCGTTACTGGGGTAACCCTCTTGTGTGGTTTGCCCAAAGAAGCACTGAAGCGATAGGGCTTAGCGCAACAGGTTTTGCCAAGAATTTGGGGTATCCTGCTTATTTCGATATGGGCGACTATCACATAGCATCCTTGTCTCCTGAACTTTTTTTTAGCCTGTCAGCTATCGATTCTTCCGGAGATGGAATGCGTAATCTTGTTATGAAACCAATGAAGGGTACCGCCAAACCTGTTCCAGGAAAAGAAGCGGCCTGTGCGGAAGCACTCTTTAATGATAAAAAGAACCGGGCCGAAAACCTGATGATTGTAGATATGATTCGAAATGACTGTGGACGGATTGCTGAACCTGGATCGGTCCAAGTAAGCGAGTTGTTTTCTGTAGAATGCTATCGATCGGTTCTTCAGATGACCTCAACGGTACTATCCAAAACCAAAAAAAGCTTTCCGGAAGTCCTTTCTGCTTCATTTCCCTGCGCTTCGATTACCGGGGCCCCAAAAATACGTTCAATGGACATAATTAGCCAAATTGAAGGGTCACCTCGTGGTATATATACCGGAACAATCTGCTCAATTGATCCTGATGGTTCGGCAGCATGTAATGTTGCTATCCGGACAGCCTGTTTTGATGAAAGTAGCCACCGTGTTACCTATGGTACTGGAGGAGGAATTACCTGGCAATCTGATGTTCGTGAAGAATGGAATGAATGTCTGCTTAAAACGGTACCAATCTCCAGTGATTTTTATGTTTTTGATAGCTTGCTTCTCAAGGACGGAACATATTCACTCTTGTCTCGCCATCTTTTCCGATTTCTTTCATCAATCAGGTTTTTTTCAATAATCGATAAAAATCGCAGTGATGAAGAAATTATTCAAATTTGCCAGGAATGCCTTGCTGTTGTCGCTCATGATAAGCCTGACGGCATCTTTAAGGTCAAACTTATTGCACGAGTAACAGATGGAATTAGCGCATATGCAGAAGTACTAAGCCTTCTATCAAGCCCCTGTCCAATAGCGCTTTCAAAGCAAAGGGTACACAGTTCAAATCCATTTCTTGCCCACAAGACATCAATTCGCCATATGTATACTGATGCCCTTGCTGGCCTTTGCGGTGTGGAGGATGTACTCCTCATTAACGAGCGGGGTGAACTTACCGAGACCACTCGTGCGAATATTGTACTTGAGCTGGATGGAAGTCGGTTTACACCACCTTTGAACTCGGGTATTCTCCCCGGGGTACTACGAGCGGATTTACTCGATCGAGGTGAACTACACGAACAAACCTTGTATAAGCAGGATTATCTTCGGGCAACGCGGGTATTCCTGATCAATTCTGTTAGGGGTTTTGTTGAATGCCTTAGAATGGACCAGTAAGAGGATTCTCTGGCCAGGCATGCTTAGGATAGCGTGCGCGCATTTCCTTTCTGACCTCTTTCCATGAACCGGTCCAGAAACCAGCTATATCACGCGTCGTTTGAACAGGTCGGCGAGCAGGAGAAAGCAATCTAACAAGTATGGGTTTATCGTGAATTAGTGGTGTTTGATAAACCCCGTAGAGATCTTGTAGGCGGGTCTCCAAGACTGCAATGGTTCCCTCGCAAGGATCAAGACATTCATATGTAAGAGGACGGCGTATTCCGTTGGGAAGCACAATATATTCAGGCGCTTGTGTGTCAATTTTTGAACCATCAAATCGATATCGTAGGGCTTGTAGGACAAATTCAGCTCGCAATGGTGATCCTTTTGGAAAAAAAGGCCGAAGCCAAGAATCAACCTCTTGTCGACTTTTCTCGTCTATACTTAGCCCTAAAAAAGATAGACGACGAATAAAGGCATCTACTTGCGGCGAAACACCTTCAAAAGAATAAGATCCACGCTGTACCGCATAAAGCAAGCATTCAATCGTACTATCTTTTGTATGGGCAAGCATCCTGCTCCTGATACTTATTGAGCCATATGAGCTCACTTCCTTCTGTCTGCTTTGCTTGCCCCATACATACACTGAACTTGTATCTACTGGCAGGATTGTTACCGTTAGCCGCTGTTCAATCCACGTTTCGGCAACTGTTGTATCCATGGGATAAAAGTGGCGTATGTGGGCTTCCCTGGGATGGTTTTCAATATCCAGCGCAATTATCCACTTGGACTGCGAAGGTGTTGAGGTAGAGTTTACTATACGGCCAAGTCGCCCCGAGGGTAATTGATAGCGCCCATCAGATTGGATGTTGCATAAGCGGTCAGGAAAACCCTCCAACAAACCCAGATAGTGATTATTCTCGTTAACATTAAGACGAGAAAGTCGGGTATTGAGCAGACGGATCAGTTTTGTGGTGTCTGTTTGACTGATAAACGGATGGACAGTTTTAACGGCAAAATCTGCTCCTGAGCGTAGAGCCACCGCAGCTAGACGGGGATGAACCGAAAGAGAATGAAGAATCTTTCCCCGGGAATTGATAGTACCATCTTGGTTGAGCGCCTCTAAAGATTGAAGTAGTTGTACAGCTGCATCCCATGCCATGACAGGGGGCTCATCGAGCCATGAGAGAGCGTTTCTGTTTGTACAACCCCACTGAGCGCACTCAAGAACCAGAGAAGAGAGCTCTGAACGAAGGATTTCGGGAGTGTCGTGACTAAGCCTTGGGTCTCCCTGTCCCCAAAGTCTGATACACAGACCGGGTGCTTCACGACCAGCTCGACCAGCTCGTTGTAGTGCTGAAAAATCGCTCTCGGGTAAGGTTTCAAGACTCTCCAGAGAGGTTTTGCTTTCAAAGCGGGATCTTCGGGCAAGACCACTATCAATGACGACACGTACCCTGGGTATGGTAAGGCTTGTTTCTGCGATTGCCGAAGAAAGGATAATTCTGTTATCACCGCAGTGTTGTTCAAGAACTATTTTTTGAGTTTCAAAGGGAAGTGAGCCATGCAAGATTCTGATATCTGCTTTCAGGGGCGCGAGAATGGCCTCGCACGAGCGAATTTCAGCTAAACCGGGAAGAAATACCAAAATGTCCCCAGGAGGGCCTTCTCGGGCTGTTTTTACCGCC
>JAFGIM010000137.1 GCA_016929605.1 Spirochaetales bacterium
GCTTCAATTGCCTGGTGGAGTCCGTCCCCATACCGACGACCTTCAAGGATACGTCCGGTAAACTCATCAACAATTTGTACTTGTCCCTCTTTAACTACATAGTCTACGTCATTGCTATACAGATGATGGGCGCGAACAGCCTGTGTAAAGTAATGAATGTATTCAAAGTTTTCCTCATCAAAGAGGTTTCCGCTAATAAGTCCTTTGTTCTTGAGTATCTCCTCAATATGGAGCATACCATCTCCAGTAAAAGAGACTCTGCGGCTTTTTTCTTCGAGCTTGTAGTCTCCTACAATAACTTCTCCCTGCGCCTCGTCAGGATATTCTCCGTTGTCTTTCTTTTCGACTTCTTTCAGTTCCCTGACCAGTTTGTCTACTTCAAAGAAGCGAATAGTATCATCTTCCCCGGAACCGGAGATAATAAGTGGGGTTCTCGCTTCGTCTATAAGGATGGAGTCAATTTCGTCAACAATAGCAAAAGAAAAATCCCTCTGGGTCCATTCTTCCTTTTCCCACTTCATGTTATCGCGAAGATAATCAAAGCCAAGTTCATTATTCGTCGCATAGGTAATATCGCATAGATATGCCGCCCGACGTGCTTGATTGTCCATGTTAGAAAGAATGGATCCAACGCTGACGCCAAGATAGGCATATACCGGTCTCATCCAGTCAGCGTCGCGTTCTGCAAGGTAATCGTTTACCGTTACGATATGCACACCCTTGCCGGTAAGACTGTTAAGGTAGGCGGCTGCAACGCACATAAGCGTTTTACCTTCACCAGTTTTCATTTCAACGATACGCCCGGAATGAAGTACCAGTGAGCCCAGAATTTGTACGTCATAGGGACGCTCCCCAAGTACTCGGCGGGCTGCCTCTCGGGCAAGGGCAAAGGCATCAGGAAGTATGTCATCCAGCGTTTCCCCCGCGCTTAGGCGTGAACGGAGAATCTGCGACTGGGTGGGGAAATCTCCGGCGGATAGGGACAGAGCCCAGGATTCACGGGAGTTAACTTTATGCAATAGGGGTAACAGCGCCTTAATGTCCCGCTCGTGCTGGGAGCCGAAGAAAAAACGAATAACTTTGTCGGTAATCATTGTGATATACTACTAAAACTCGGCGCTGTTGACAAGCAAGGAAATGAATTCTAATTTAACGTGACTTTTTTACGCTGTTTACCAAGGAGAATCTTAATGAAAAGCTATTTTCGTCTATGTTTGTCCTTGACCCAGATATTCCTCATCTTGTTTGTCACACTTTCCTGCGATTCTCCTTCCGGTAATCGGCTTGAACGCGAGCGACTTTTTACCCTTTCGTATGGACGTTTTGAAGACGAAATTGACTTGTTTCGCCTTGAATCGGGTTCAACTGGACCGGATACGCAGCTTTTTATGCGCGACGGTATGTTTTACCTGTCAAACTCAGGTTCAAAAAAAATTCTTCAGCTAACATCCTTTGGTGATTTGTTGTCGGTATATTATAATCCCGAGGTGAATCCCGTCCCCTCATTCGCTCATCCTCAAGATCAAGAGGAGGACTCTGATTCGATTACCGCAACCCGAAAAGCTGTTTCCTATCCCTTTAATCATCCGGTTTTTTTGACCGTAGATAATACCAAGCGTCTTTCAGTTGCCGACAGAATCCCTTTTGAACGGCAAGAATTCGACAGCGAGGAACAGGTGGTCTTACGGGATATCGTTCTCAGGTTCGCCGCCGACGGACGGTTTTCTGACTATCTTGGACAAGAAGGTCCCGGCGGAACTCCCTTTCCTCCCATTGTCGGCTTGTATTCCAACGCCACAGACGAAACCATCGTAGTCTCGATGACTCAATCCGGCTTGCGTATTTTTTGGTTTGATGCGGACGGAAATCTTTTATACCGGATTCCTATTAGTTTTAGAAACCTCCCGTCGCCCTTTGAAAGTGGTACTACGGTGTTCTCCTCGGTAGAAAAGGTGCTGCCCGATTATGGAGCACGTCGTTTATATCTAAAAATCGATTACTATACCGGAATGGTTGACGAATCAACTGGTTCAAACGCCGGAATCGCGTATGCAAAGAGCGCGTTGTATCCCTTTGATATTGCAAGTGAATCTTATCTTGATCGCATTGATATCTCCAGCTTTGAGGGAAGTGAGAGTGATACAAAAGGGTCTTTAACCTATAAAAAACCGTATGAGCTTTTAGGGATTACAACCAGTGGATGGATTGTGCTTGCCAGCCCGGTTCCCGAAGGCTATGCGATAGAATTGATGGATAGCAAGAGCCGGCGAATACAAAACAGGGTTCTTTCGGTACAAAGTGATGAATTGGCATATAACGCCCTTCATGTGTCACCGGACGGAATTCTTTCGGCTTTACTGGCAACGCCCTACACTGCATCGGTGGTATGGTGGCGAACCGATGCGCTTATCGGAGAAATACGCAGATGAAGGATAACCGCGAAATTGACGACGGCGAAGGCCTTGTTTTTTACTATAACCGCGAGAAACGACTGGAACATGCCCCTGAATCTGTACAACGAGCGTATCGCGAAGGCTATACCCCGAACAAGGGTTTTATCAAAGGCTTAACAGCAAATGCAGGATTAAAAAGCATTCTCTTTGTCATTATCGGTTTGATGATTTTAATCCTCTTTTTAACGGTTTTTGGCGATACAACCCCTACCTTGTCTGTTGACGGCTCTACCATACGGCTTAGAGCCTTTCTCTACGAAGAATCTGTATACGTATCGCTTATACTGGATCAAAGGCGAGAGCCTTTACCAGAGCCGATGCCCGTAACCGCGCACGTTGTGGGACTCAGTGCCGAGGGTGCGGTCATTACTGAAAAAGAACTCGCAGGGGTATATACTGGTAAAGAATTGGTTTTACGCGGGATTATCAGAGATTATGAGATCGCGCGGGTTTCCGCGGTCGTCCGTTATGGAAATAACGAGGGAAGTATCACTATAGCTGTTGACCGTGAGTAAAGTTTTTACTATTCTAACAGTATCAGGAGAAAGAAATGGTTCAGTTTTATTTCCTTTCGATTCTTCTCAACACCGTAACCGGTTTGATTTTGTTTCTTGGCGACGAAGAAGCCGAGAACAATAAGTTACCCGCCTTTGCCTACAACGAAACGTTCAGGTTATTGCTGGGTATGCTTACCGCGGTAACTGGTTTCTTTAAGCTCCTGACCGCCATTCGTGGTGATGTACCGGTTATTGGCGACCTGTTTCCGGCCCTCGCCGGTTTAGCTGGTGGTTGTACCCTGTTGTACGAATTTTATAAGATTCGCTCTACGGTGGATGAACAAGCGCTTCCTGACTTAGTAAAACGGCTGGTTACCGGCAGAAGATATATCGGACTTGCATCCATAATCGCTGCCGCAGCTCATTTTCTATTTCCTATTGTTATCTTTCTCTAAATCAAATGAATCAATCTCTGGCCGGTATCATCTATGAACATGGACAATTCTTGGTAGGTAAACGTATACCCGGTGGGGACATGGGTGGCCGCTGGGAGTTTCCAGGGGGCAAGCTCGACGGCGATGAAAAACCCGAGGAAACGCTTGTTCGTGAATTTTCTGAAGAAATGGGTGTTACTGTCCGCGTAGGCGAGTTTATTACCTCGGTTCCCTTTTCCCATCATAATGGTCAAGCTCAGTTATCCGCTTATCGTGTATTCATTCCTCAAACAGATTCCCTTACTCTTACAGAACACACTGACATTGCCTGGCGGACCCTCGATGAAATTGAAAATCTGGAATTTGTCGATTCAGATCGGCTTCTTTTACCGGCTCTTCGGGAATGGGTGAAACATGCTCGGTAAGCGATTATGTGCGTGTGTACTTTGTGCCTTTTGTTTTGTATCCTGTTCGCGTAAAACCTCGTTTGCCGATTTATCTTTTCCATCTTCGTCAAGAGTGTCTTCACAGGACCGTTACGCCTTGATAATTGATCCCTATGTATCGTTGCGCGATGAGCCGGGAGATTCAGGCATAACAGTCTCTCATGGTCGACGGGGAGACATTGTACTAATTACCGGCAGAAAAATCGTTTCAAGCGAGGGGAAGCGAAGTAAGTGGATTCATTCTTCTAAAGGCTGGCTTCCAGAATCTTCGGTTTACCTTTATTCAAGTGAACAAACGGCACGTACCGCTGCCCAAGAGCTCCTTAATGGAGAACTTCCCAAACCTTAGATATCGTTTCTTTCCTCTGTTGGCCTTGATCCTAATTGGCCACAGGCACCCTGTATTGATTTACCTCTTCTCATTCTGACTGTGGCATTAAGCCCAAGACGTACCAAAGCGTGTACAAAGGCTCGAACTTCTTTATTCGTCGGGGTAGTAAAGGGGAGTCCAGAGACTGGATTCCAGGGGATGATATTGATATGAACGTTCAAATCGCGGGCAAAGCTGGCCATTTCTTGAGCGCTCAGTTCATCAGTATTTACTCCGGCCATAACAGCGGCTTCAAGCGTTACACGGCTTCCTGTTTTCCCGGAAAAATACGCAATAGCTTTTTTAAGTTCGGGTAAGGGATTGGATAGAGTTACCGGCATAAGCGATTTTCGTAATTCTGAATTTGCGGTAGTCAGGGACACAGCCAGACGGACTGTCGGTCCTTCATCTGCAAGGGAGATAATTCCTTCGCACAGACCGGAGGTTGATATGGTAATTCTTCTTTTGGAAAGGCCTCTTCCTTCGGGATCTGTCAAAATAGCAATGGTTTTACGGATTGCGCGAAGGTTCAGAAGCGGTTCTCCCATCCCCATAAAAACGATGTTATCCAGTTTTCCAACAGAATCTTCCAGATGATAGAATTGCTCGATTATTTCTGCTGCTTCCAGATTACGAAGATACCCAATATGTCCGGTTTGGCAAAAGGCACATCCCATCGGACAGCCTACCTGACAGGATACACATGCTGTCTTTCTGCCTTTTTCATCGGTTAACAGTACCGTTTCGACCATACTGCCATCGCTCAGTTCGATCTGCAGTTTAACGGTACCATCAGTGTCGGTAAGGGTTTGGGAAATTGAGGTAGAAAAAACGGTAAAGCGGGAAGAAAGTTCGTCCCGTAAACTCGCGCTCAGGTTTGTCATCACCTCAAAGTTACGAGCCCCGTTCGCAATCCATCGGTAAATCTGTTTTGCCCTAAACGGCTTGTCCAGTGGAAGTAATGCGGCCATTTCTACGCTATCCATACCGGATAGCGCTGATGTGGCTGGATGTTCTGTATTCATGAAAAAACCTTAGCCGCGAAGCTTGTCCATCATCTCCGAGACAAGCTGATTGCGTATGCCGAGTTTCTGAAATTCCTGAAGGGTTTGAATAGCTTTTTGCTGGTCGCCCTTATGAACATGGCATTCGGCCAACTCAAGGTATAGTCGGTAATTCTTGGGATCGGCTTGAATAAGCCGATTAAGGCTTACTGCAGCGTCATCATATTTCCCTTGCGTCTTGCTTATCATGGCAAGACCTAATACCGCATACACATCAAATTCTATATCCAAAGCTCGCTGATAGTACTGCTGGGCTTCCTCATAGTCTCCCATGTTACGGTATGCATCGCCAGCGCGGGTAAGGATAACCTTGTTGGAAGGATCTTTTTCCAGGATCTTGTTCCAGTACTCTACAGAACGGAATTGCTGGTTCATACCCCGGTAACAATCTGCAAGACCAAACAGGGCATAGAAGTTATTCTCGTCCATTCTGAGCGCCCGCTGAAAATAGTAAATACCTTGTTCAAAAGTTTTTAACTTGCGATGGCAGTTACCTATGGAGGTAAGGACGCGAATATCCACAGAGTCTTCGTTCATATCGAGCATTTTTTGCCAATAATAGAGGGCATCCCGATATTCCTTAAAATCGTAGTGAAGATGCCCAAGTCCAATCAGGGCATAGGGGTTATTTTCTTCCATGTCCAAGACTCTCAGGTAGAGTATTTTGGACTGTTTAAAATCCCTTATTTTTCGGTAGGCATCTGCTACGCGAGTAAGTACGGTGATGTTACGGTCATCATGCTGAAGATACTGTTCCCAAATTTCTATAGCCTTGTTGTATTGATTGAGAGCCTTATAGCAATCAGCCAAGCCGAAAAGAGCATAGTTATTTCCGGGATGATGAGAAAGACAGTCTGTATAGTGTTCTACAGCGTCTCTAAAGCGGTTTTTCTTGCGGGCTGCGTCTCCGAGGCCAACAAGGGCATAGTTGTTATGAGATTCAAGTGCTAGAATTTTCTGAAAGGCTCGTTCAGCCTCGTCAATCTTGTTGTCTTTAAGCAAGAGATATCCATTTTTTGAAAGCTCGGCTATCTCGTTAAATTTTTTTTCTTCTTCGGTGGTCCCTGCTACCGGTTCCGGCATCGGGGGCATATCCTGCATTATGTCTACCATGTTTGCCTCTTTGTTTATCATGAAATTGTCATTGAAATGAGCTTTGCCAATTTTTCAATTATGGGGTCTGCCTTTCTCCGGTTGTGCGCCAGGTAATACATCTTGAGTGCTTCAAGAAGCTTCCCTTTTTGTGCATACCAGTCACCAGTTCTGGTCAGTCCATCCGAATATCCGGTAGTAACAAAGATACGGCGAGCCGTTTCTATATCACCCTGGTTAAAAAGCTCATTACCCTTACGGTTAAGGGCGGCTTTTCTGTCATCCTGAATTCCACCAAGTGGTTCATCGGCACTCTTGATAAGGCCTTCGCCGGGAAAACGGGCAAAATCGTCAAGAGCATTTGAATCCATTGGCAACCCTGTTTATATAATAAGAAATTTGCTGATGGTGTGCAATAGTTACACGCTTTTTGTGAAAAAGTCCACAATAGATCGTCCATAGACTCGCTCATCTGTACGGCTCATCTTTCCAATAGTATCGGGTAGTAATCGCTCCTTTGGGCGATGGATTATTGCCAATCCACCGTTTTTTAAAATGGATAATTCACCGCAGCGATGAATCAGGTCTTGATGGTACTTGTAGGGGAAGGGAGGATCAAAATAAACGATATCGAAGCTTTCTTTTGCGCGTTTTAGATAGAGTTCTACAGACATGAACTTACATTCAATACGATGTGGGGCTATGGAAACATTGGAAAAGATGGTATCTACCTTGAGCGGATCTTTTTCGACCAAAAAAACCGGGTGTGCTCCCCGGGATGCAGCTTCAAGGGCGCAAATACCTGAACCGCTAAAGGTATCCAGGAATGATTTTCCTTCAAGATCGCCAAGAATGGCAAACATAGATTCCCTCATTCGGTCCATAGCAGGTCTAATCACCCCTGCAGGGCATGCAACTGTTCTTCCGCACAAGATTCCTCCGGTAATACGCATTACCAGCCCTTCTTTCGGCGGATCCCATCTGCAGCGCGCATTCCTGAAGCCCACGCCCCGGTAATGCCTCTGGATGTGCCGGCTCCATCACCGATAAGGTAGATATCAGCAGATGCCTGAAAATATCCGTCCATAAATACCGGTTTATTGGCATAAAGCTTGATTTCTGGATAATAGAGAATGGTCCCTGGATGCAGTATACCGGGAACAATGGTGTCGAGCTGCTTAAGCGCCTTCCAAATTGATCTGAGGAACTTTGCAGGCATGGCCAAACTGATATCTCCCGGAGTGCAGGAGGGGAGTGACGGTACAAAGTCGTTCAGGTCTCCATTGAGCCCTTCGGTGGTTGTTCGCTTTCCTAAGCGAAAATCACCGATTCGTTGCATGATGGGGTGGCCTCCACCGGTTAGCATGGCAAGGAATGCAAGATTTTCTGCGTAATCCTGGCCAGAGGCCAGGGGGTGGGTAAATTCAACACTTCTAAGAATGGCGAAATTAACCAAACCATTAGGCTCTCGTTCATTGGACCAGGCATGCCCATTTACACTGTAGTAATGCTGCCCATTAGCGGCAGTATAACGCTCTTGTACAACATGGGCTGCTCCTGAATTGGTACAAAAGGTTCTGGTCCGCTCGGGAAAAATAAACTTAGGATCGTAGTAATCTTTAACAATCGGATAGTGTTCGATTCTTGTCTCTACCCGAACTCCAACATCAATACTGTTGTCGGTGTAATCTATATCATTATCCCGCATGAATTTGCGTAAAAAATCAAAGCCATGTCGACCGGGTGCTACCACAAGTTGATCATATCCAACTTCTCGTTTGGAGGTGATACAGCGCTTGTTTTGTCGATCCACACCTACAAAGGCTTCCTCAAGGGCAATTTCTACACCGCTTTTAGATAGATCCTCAATAAGGCGTTTAATTAACCGCAAGCCACCGTCGGTGCCTAAATGGGATTGTCGAATCATCAATAGATCAACACCGATGCGTTTTGCTCTTTTTTGATAGGTTGAAAGATTTGTTTGGGGGATGATGGTCGGGTTTAAAAATGCTTCGACACGTTCAAGGTATTCCACGCTTAGATCGTGTTCCCAATACTCAATGGGGAAGCCAATAGGCCAGGTAAAATTCATCTTGCAATCGTTTCTCAATCCACCTGAGGATACCTTTTCCTGGTCCAAAAGGAGAATTGATGCCGACGGATTCGAAGCAAGTAGTTCAAAGGCGCAACCAAGCCCGGCAGGGCCCGATCCGACGATTACACAATCATAGGTATGCATACGATCATAAGTATATCAGAAATTGAGAAGTTCACTCAACTCATTCTGGGATACCATATCACGGGAATCGATCGAATTATCACTTTTTCTGATGCCCTGAATAAGAGATTCACGAATTCCTGCGTGAACATTGCGAATTCCCTGAAGTCGAGTCATGAATTGGGTAAATGCGCCGTTCATAGCACCCTTACCAGAGAGCAGTAAGTCTACAATCCTGATAAAGCGCTCTTCACACGAATAGAGGCTATGAAGAATTGGAATATAATCTGACATGCGGGAATTGCCTTCAACCTGTCCTTTCATTTTTTGCAAGGCAGCGTCAAAGAATAAAAGATCATCGAGGGTCTTATCCATGAAAAAATCTTCGGAAAGATCAAGTTGTAAGCCTTCTTGCACAAGATCGATTAAGCGACTGAGCTGATATATATTGTCCTGAAAAACGATATTCTGTAACATGTTTCCTCCTGGATATCCTTTAAAAATATCGGCAAAATACCCGTATCCTTGACCAAAGACGGTCAAACTGCTAGGATAAATGCTCTGGATTGGTAT
Organism: Spirochaetales bacterium; assembly: GCA_016929605.1. Lineage (GTDB taxonomy): Bacteria > Spirochaetota > Spirochaetia > Treponematales > Treponemataceae > Teretinema. The sequence continues at coordinate 9,148 of JAFGIM010000137.1, forward strand.
ATTTTGTCAATTCAGCAACAAAACTCCAGCCCGTTTCGACTGATACCCAAATGGTACGATGAAAACGGGCCCAGAAATGTGTCCACAGGAGGAAACATGAGAAAGTATGAACTGATGGTCGTTTTTCCGTTAGAGGAAGACCAGTTCAAAACCGGTGCCGAAGGAGTACGCAAGGTACTTGCCGATTTCGGTGCGCAGATTGTAAGCGAAGAACCATATGGTGATCGCGATTTAACCTACGAAATCAAGAAACGAAATCGGGGTCGTTATGTGTTGTTTAACATTACCGCTTCTCCCGACAAGATTGTTGAAATGGATCGGCAGTTCAAGTTGAACACCAATCTGTTAACCTTTTTATTCGTTCGGGTCGAAGAATAATCCCTCAAGGAGACTTCAATGGCAGATGTTAATCACGTAATTTTGATTGGTCGATTAACCCGTGATGCGGAACTCAAGTACACCTCCGGTGGAATGGCGGTCTGCAAATTTGCCATTGCGGTTAATAAACGACGAAAGAACGGAGATCAATGGGTCGAAGAAGCTAACTTTTTTGACATTGTGTTATGGGGTCGTTCCGGAGAATCCATTAACCAGTACTTGGTTAAGGGTAAGCAGGTTGCCGTAGAAGGCGAACTGCGCCAAAACCGCTGGGAACAAGATGGCCAATCCAGAAGCAAGGTCGAGATTGTTGCGAACAATGTTCAGCTTCTCGGTGGACAAGGTGGTCAGGGATCACAGGGTGGTTCATCCTGGTCTTCCTCTGAACAGTACTCAGGTCCATCTGAATCTTCCGGTCCGTACCAAAAAAGACCCGATGCGCCTGCTGCGCACCAGGGAAGGGATGAGGGCATGCCGCCCGATTTCCCCGATGATATTCCATTTTAAGGAGATTTCGTAATATGTCAGACGATAGAATGAAAGATATGGACGCAACAATGCAAGATGCCATGCGCGACGGTGAAGATCGCGGAGCCGGACGCAAGGGCAAGATGTTCTTCCGAAAAAAGGTATGCCGTTTTTGCACTCAAAAGGCAAAGATCGACTACAAAGATGCCGATGGACTTCGCCGGTATACCACTGAACGAGGAAAGATTCTTCCTCGCCGCATTACCGGTACATGTGCAAAGCACCAGCGTCGGCTTGCCCTCGAGATTAAACGATCTCGCGCTCTTGCTATGCTGCCCTACGTTGTAAGCTGATTTTTATACTAAACACCTCCTGTCGATCCAACTCCTGGACGCGGCAGGAGAAATTAAAGAGTAAGGAGCTCGATGATGAAAGTAATTCTGAGTGTTGATGTTAAACACCTTGGTGAAGAGGGCGACGTTAAGGACGTTGCAAACGGATATGCCCGTAACTATCTTTTCCCCCGAAATCTTGCAGTTCCTCATAACGACGTAACCGTCGCTTATTTTGAAGGAAAGAAGAGCGAAATTGAAGCTCGCAAACAGGAAAAACGATCAAGCGCCGCCAGCCTTAAAGAAAAGTTGGAAGCTATTTCACTTACCCTGATTATGCCCGCTGGTGCCAATGGCAAGCTCTATGGAGCAGTTACCAATCAAACAATTGTTGATGAACTTGCAAAACTTGGATTCGAGATTGAGCGCAAACGCGTTGAAGTTCCCGGTTTAACTTTCAAGAGTGTTGGTAAATACCAGGTAATCATTCATTTGTATGAAACCGCTATTGCTACCATTGCGGTAATTGTAGAGGCTCAGAAAGAAGAATCCAAGCCTTCCGTAAAGGCAGAACGCCCCCGCCGCCGACATGAGGAAGAATCCCGACAGGTTGAAGCAGCTGCTTCTGAACAGGCCGAGGAAGGAGCTGTGGAAGGAGCGGAATAAGCCGCGTCTTCCCACCCCGAATGTCCAGCACACTTAAAGGAAAGGTACCGCCCCATAATCTTGAAGCCGAACAGGCAACCCTTGGGGCGCTCCTTCTTGATCCGGAAGCGATAGGAGTCGTTATTCGATTCCTTCGCCCGGATAATTTCTATTCGCTTCAAAATCAAAAAATATTTTCTTGTATACTTTCTCTGTTCAATAAGGGACAACGCTGCGATTTAATAACTCTGACCGAAGAACTCAGGCAAAATGATTTATTACAGGCAGCAGGTGGGCCGTCATATATAGCTGCCCTTACCGATACAGTACCTACAAGCGCTAACGTTGAATACTACGCGCGTATGGTTATGGAAAATTCCGTACGCCGTGCGTTGTTGACGATTTCTCACAAAGTTATTGCCGAAGCACACAACGAAGCAACGGAAAGCAGAGCTGTGTTGGAAGAAGCTCAAAAACTTCTTTTTGAACTAACAGATACTAATCAGTCTGCAACATTTAAAACGCCTAAGGATATTATTCCACGTGCGATACAGGCGATAGAGAATCTCTATCATACCAGAGATTCCTTTACAGGAGTTCCATCTGGCTTGATTGAGCTTGATCAAATGACAAGCGGCTTTCAGCGTTCAGAGCTTATCATCATTGGCGCGCGCCCTTCTGTGGGTAAAACAGCCCTTGCCTTGTCGATGGCTGCGCATACGGCAATTCAAGAAAAAATTCCTACCGCGTTTTTCTCGCTTGAAATGTCGGATATGCAACTTATTAATCGATTAATATCTTCGGAAGCAAAGGTTCCCGCAGATAAGCTGCGTACGGGCTTACTCAAAATGAGTGATTTTCAGAATATCCAAGATGCTGCAGGACACATTTATGATTCACCTTTATATATTGTAGACCTGCCTAACATGAAGCTTCTTGATTTACGTGCGATGGCTCGTCGGCTTTGCTTGCAACACAACGTGCAAATAATTTTTATTGACTATCTAACGCTGATTAGTAGCGAGAATACCTTTATTCCTCGCCATGAACAAATAGCAGAGATTTCTCGTTCCCTAAAAAGTCTTGCTCGTGAACTTAACATTCCGGTGGTTGCCTTGTCCCAGGTTCGCCGTGATGCGGAAGGTAAAAAACCGATGCTTGCTGATTTGCGAGAATCAGGATCTATTGAGCAAGACGCAGACGTAGTAATGTTCTTGCATCGTGAACGTGTTAGTTCAAATCCTCGCGATGGAAATGCAGAGCAGGCTATCGATACTGAATTGATTGTAGCTAAACAGAGAAATGGCCCTATCGGGGATGTTGAGATACTCTTTTTACCCCGATATACCAAATTCGTTTCAAAAAGCCGCGATTAACGTTTTACGGACTATTCCTCAATCCAGAATGTATCTTCACTCAAGTATCCCGTTGATATCAGAGACCGACTTGATCTTCGATACCATGAAAGAGATCCATCATAGTTTAAGCTTGCCATATAACTGCCTAGAACTTCGGGTTTAAGGGGTAGGGCATATCCCCTTTCAAGTGGATACTGCCTAAGTGTACGTAAATCTATTTCCACAAGAGAACCCTTTCCCAGATTGGTGAGCACAGCATTGTTTTCTACAAATAAAAGTGCCTTAAGATCTTCGTCCGGATATACTGCTTTTTTATCGACAGTAGTACTGGTAATATCGTCTCCTTCGATCTTAATGCGTACCAGTTCAGTTCTGCTTTGCCCTTCAGCTTGTACAAGAAATACCAACAGCTCATGAGGATTTTGGGGAGACGGTTGTAATCCAAAGCTTAACTCACCTTGAACGGGTAGGGGAACGGTTTCCCGTGTTCGGGTGTGTATGTGCAATAAGGGATGAGGGGATCTTGAGGTGGACGATTTGGAAACAATCAAGGACTCAATTGATACTAAAACCGCATCTTGTAAGCCGGCTCCTTCGTATACAAACGGCTTGGTAAGAGAGGGTGAAAAAACAACCGCGCGACTGGTACCTTCGACACAAGCAATTTGTCGACCAAAAAGTGTAAGGGATCTAATGCCTTCTTGTGCGGTATATAAGACTTTTGGGTTATCTCCTTGTAGACTGGTCATCAGTACATCTCCGGCAGAATCCCAGGACCAGAATAAAAAGGCATCTTCAATCATGCGAAAACGATTTGCCGTGATTCCCGAGAATACCAAGGTTGGAGATTGTGACGGTCCTGCGACGGAAAAAACCGAACCTCTGGATAGAAGATACAGCGTATTTCCATTCGAGACGATATCATCAATTGGCACTATTTTTGCATCGGTAAGAACAGTCGGGGTTAATACAGTGTCTTGAAACTGTGTATCCAGGGGTTTGGGTATTTCATATAGACGACCTGTTTCGCTACCGAACACAATTTTACTTTCCATGGCAAGAGCTGTTGTTATCGCTTCATAGTCAGTGGTGGCAAAGGGTGCAGAGGTTTTATCCTCTCTACATAATTGCCAGTCCTCCCCACTAGGACTAAACCACATAGGTTGATTGTCAAAGGATCCAGTGGCCATTATAGCTTTTGTAGTGGGAAATTCTTGTACTACCTTTCCTGATGTTGCATCAATTGAAAGTACATGAGTTCCGGAAAAACCCGTGATTCGTCTATTGTTATCAAAGAGTGATGGTGAGCTGATATGAGCAGGCCCTTGATACACAGCCCTCTGTTTACCATTAGAAATCTCTGTGTATCGTATAGCTCCAAGAGGACCAAAGGTGATAACACTTGTTTCTTTAGCACCGGTATGACTTAAACTTACCGGTCCGGGAGAGGTGTCAAAAATTTTTTTTGGTTTACCGGTCTCTCCAGTCAATACAGTAATCCCGTCAAGGGAGGTATTGCCGATCATTACATAGGTTCCCTTTGCAGACCAGGATACCGAAGTAATTGCTTCGCGAAATCGTTTTGCGTATAGTCTTTTTTTATCTTTCCATGACCACAGTGATAGCCGATGTACGCTAAATCCGTCGGTTTCATAGGATGCTATAAGATTGCCATCCGGATGAACTGCGATCATCTTAATTGGCATATCTGATATTTGCCAGATATGGGAGTTCCCCAAAGGATCATGTAAAGAGATAAAACCGTCTTCCCCAGCTGAAAAAAAAGCATCCGAGGTGCCTTGACGGGCAAGGGCTAACACACTACCTCGGTGTTGATGCAATCCAGACCTTACCACAGCTTGATCGCTTCCTGAATATCCTGCAATCTCCGAAACAAGAGATGGTTCCGCCGCGAACACTAAAGGAGCGCACACACTAAGGAGTATACAAAATAATGTAACGGGCAAGCTTTTAGGCATTAAGATCACCATCCTCTAAAAGAATATTCTTTGCAGAGATATATGGCCCATTGATCAGGGCTGTGTATTCCTCTGCATCAGGATTATCCTTTAGCGACTGAAGTACCATTTCGTAAACACGATAGGGCACCACTGTGATAGCGACCTCTCCCTCTCTAAGTCCATGAAGATGAAATTCAAGATCCCCTGACGGTGTTTTCTTTTCGAATACCAATTGCGCTGTAGCCTGGGGATTCGATTCTCTGGCTTTTTCCAGTAATCGTATTTTTAGTGATTCAATGGCAAGGATATCAAGTTCTTCCTTGAGTACAGCAATGCGGTCAGCGAGTTCTGAATAACCGACAACAACTAATTCTCCTTCCGCAACTGTTCTTCCTCCGTGCATCACCGATATTCGCTCAACCTCCGGAACCAGGTGGATTATTGCTTTTTTTGAAGGCCATTCAACCCTGGTCGGTAAATCAAGATTCAAAGAAGATCCGCATCTGGGACAAACACAGCTTAAAAATGACCCGTCGAGTATACTGGAGATTACTTGGGGTTGTTCATCAAGATTGATGGTTTCGGGAATGTCGAGCGAAAAAGTTTGATCACAGGGACATGTTACTTTTCTCATCTTGGAATCCTCCTGGAAGAGCGCCTATTTAATTAAATATGATATATCGCCAAATAAGGCAAAAATAAAAAGAAACACTATAAAAGCTATTCCGACAAACTGAAATCGATACAAGGTTTTAGGTCTGAGCTGCTTGCGTCGTATAAGTTCTATAAGACTAAAGAAAATTATTCCGCCGTCCAGTATAGGAATGGGCAACAGGTTCATAATAAAAAGCGACACACAGATAATTGCCAATAGTTCTGCAACAGCGATGAGACTGCTCTGGGCTACCTCTCCAAGCATTAAGGTAATTCGAACGGGACCCGAAACTGCTTCGCTCATATCAACGCCCTTGAATAACAATCCAAGGCTTTTTACGGTAAGATAGAGGGTTCTCGCCGTTTCTTGTATACCCTGTTCCATGCTCTGTATAAGCCCTGTTCCTGCAATAGTAATGGTTTGGCGCTCAAAATCCATTCCGGTTTCTACCGTGCCTGTGTCGGGTTTATAAAGCAAAACAATGGGTATGCGAATTTCTATGTCGTTACGTTGAATAGTAAATATAGCCTGCTCTGGTTTTGAGCTTAGCGCATCGGTTAGCTCAAAATAATGCGAGACGGCTGTTCCATCAATTGCAATAATACGATCTCCAGGACGAACTCCTGCTGACGATGCAGCGGACCCATCTTTAACTGTTGATATTATCAAAGGAATCCAAGGTAATACGCCTATCTTTCCTGCGCCGGTTTTCTTGTCCATTTCTATGACCACAGTGGTTGAGTATTGGACGCCATCGCGCTCATAGTTTACAAGGACGGTTTTTCCTGCCCTCAGGGAAGTTGTCTTTTGAAGGTCTGCAAAATGTGCAATGGGAATGCCATCCATGGAGATAAGACGATCTCCTGGAAGAAGTCCTGCCTTTATTGCTGCAGTCTCATATCCGGCAATCGATTCAGGTACAGGTATAATCCTGTTTTCCCAGGTTTGGTAGGTATAGCCTACCGCGCTAACAAAGGCAAACACAAGAACAGAAAACAATAAATTAGAGAAGGGTCCTGCAAATGAAATTGCGATTCTTTTTAAGGGGTGGGCCCCATAAAAGCTTCCCTTTTCGCGGGGGATTTCCGAAAGGTTTGCATCAAGGGCTTCCCGATATGCATCTTGTCCTTTCATTCCGCAGTATCCCCCCATAGGGAAGGCAGAAAGACGGTATTCAGTGTCGCCTCGTTTGAATTTTAACAGGGGAGGCCCCCATCCCAGGGAGAAACTTTCAACGGTAACTCCGCTCAAACGTGCAGCAATAAAATGTCCAAGTTCATGGATAAACACAACTATTCCAAGGGCTACTAGTCCCAAAACAATCCGAATCATTATTTCCTGCCTTTGCGGATGCCGTTTGCTTTTTGTCGTGCCCGAGCGTCTTGTCTGAGCACTTCCTCAATCTCAATACAGGGGGCTGACCAATCGTCATCCAGTACTTCTGCTACTAAATCAAACATTTGTCCAAAGGTAAGGGTTTCATCAAGAAAGGCTTCTACCGCAATTTCATTTGCGGCATTAAAGGCTGTCGGATAGTTTCCTCCCATCGCGGCGCAACGGTGTGCAAGCGACAATAAAGGAAAGTCCTGGTAGCGGGGCGGCTCAAAACTCATTACGAGTGGATGGTCAAAGGTTAATGGCTCAAGATAGGTTTTTTCAATCTTGGGCCAATATAAAGCATTGTGTATGGGATGGCGCATGTCTGGATGGGATATCTGGGCATAGAGAATCCCGTCTTTTGTACGAATAAGTGAATGAATCAAACTTTGTGGATGGACAACAACCTTGATTTGTTTTGCGTCTATATCGAAGAGTCTGACTGCCTCAATAATCTCCAAGCCTTTGTTTGCAAGAGAAGCAGAATCAATGGTGATTTTCTGTCCCATATTCCATGTTGGGTGGTTAAGTGCCTGTTTTACTCGGGCTTTTCTTATTTTTTTTGAATCCCAGGTGCGAAAGGGGCCACCTGAGGCAGTGAGCACAATCTCGCTCACTGATTCACTGTGATGGGCACCAAGGAGGGCGAATACAGCCGAGTGTTCTGAATCTACCGGTATCAATTGTTTATTGTTTGTCTGAGCAAGAGCGCGAATAATGGGGCCGGCCATAACAATGGTTTCCTTGTTCGCCAGAGCAAGGTCTTTGCCGGAAGAAAGTGCTTCGCAGGACGGAAGCAATCCTTTTGCTCCGGAAATTCCGTTAACAACAATATCAGCATCTACTTCGCGGATTAATGTGAGCAAGGATTGCTCTCCGTCACGTTCGGTTAACACGGAGCGCTCAGGCTGGAATTCCTGGTTGAGTGCTGCAAGTTCCATTTCCGATCGGTTTGCTGCCAGGGCTACGACAGTAAAGGATTCGCTGTCGTGACGTATAACATCCAGGGCGCTTTTACCGATTGAACCGGTAGCGCCCAAAACAATAACTTTTTTTTTTATACTCATATAACGGATCCAAGAAAGATGTCGGTAAGAATCAGAAAGACAGGGGCTGCAAGCAATACAGAATCGATGCTATCAAGAACACCACCGCGACCAGGTACTAATGACCCGGAATCCTTGATGCCTGTAGACCGTTTGAGTATTGACTCAATAATATCGCCAACGATTGCAGCAGTAGAGGTGAAAAAGGCAATTATGAGTAACAGAGGTAGTTTGCCATTAAAAACCGGTGAAAATAGATAGTATCCAAGGATGCTTGCACACAAGCCTCCAAAATATCCACCCGCAAAACCCATCAAGCTCTTATTCGGGCTAGCAGGTATTATACCTCTGTTTCCCTTACCAAAGAGCATGCCAAAAAACCATGCTAGAGAATCAGTACAAAAAACAATCATAAAAAAAATACTGAGTAAAGCTCCTGCATGCGGGCGACCGGTAAGAAGCGGTAAAAAGGTAATAAGGTATCCCGGATAGATGATAATGGTAAATGCAGAAGCGAGTTGTGCTGCTGCCTTGTCAAAGGAACCCGAGAAGCAAGCAAAGAACTCCCAGATAAGTACGATCAAAAAGGCCATGGCGGTTGCAAATCCAATAATCCGGTAGGGTAAGCCAAAGACCGCAAAGGCGAAAGCTGCAGCTGGAATCAACATTCCTGTTAACAAGGAAAGGGGGAGGGGTAGAACCGGTAAACGATTTGAAAGCATTGATCGCATTTCAAAGATAGCAAAAGCCGCGACAAGCAGGATCTCTATATTAAAAAAAAGATAATTATAGTGAGGGAGAAAGAATACAGAGGCGACAATTAACGGAAGTCCAAGAAAAAAAAGGAGCAATCGTTCTATGAGCTTCTTCATTTTACACCACCAAAACGTCTGTCGCGATTACGATAGTATTGTATAGCATCATCCAGATTTTTACCATCCCAGTCTGGCCAAAGATCCTCAGTCAAATAGTATTCTGCGTATGCGGATTGCCAAATCATAAAGTTGCTGATCCTTTTTTCTCCGCTTGTCCTGATTAGTAAATCAACCGGAGGTAATTCGGGGATGTCAAAATAGTGAGGGAATGTAGCTTCGGTAAGTTGTTCCCGCATATCTACTGGAAGCTTTTTAATGGCCCGGATAATCTCGTCCCTGCCGCCATAATTGATGGCCAGTACTACAGTAGTGCGGGCAAAGTGAGCGGTAGCTTGTGCAATATCGGTTATTTCGGAGGCGATTTCTGAAGGAAGACCTGCCAGGTCGCCCATATGCATTACACGGATTCCATTTTCTGCATAAAAAGCAAGCTCAGCCCTCAGGTGTGTTTTGATCATATTCATCAAAAAACCGACTTCTTCTTCGGCTCGTTTCCAATTCTCGGTTGAAAAAGTGTAGAGACTAATCCAGGGGATACCGATATCGGCTGCACGTTTAACTACACGTTTAGCCGCCTCAAGACCTTCTTTATGTCCAAAGGTCCTAGGTCGATTTTGGCGTGTAGCCCAACGGCCGTTACCATCCATGATAATGGCTATATGCTGTGGAAGATCGCTCATCAGCCTTCCAGTATTTCTTTTTCTTTGTCTTCAAGAATTTTGTTTATTTCTTGAATGAATTTATCAGTCGCCTTTTGTAGTTCGTCTTCGGTGACTTTCAGATCATCCTCGGTCATCTTGCCATCTTTTTGGAGCTTTTTAAGCTCTTCATTTCCGTCTCTACGGATATTGCGAACGGCAACACGGCTTTGTTCTGCCGAAGCTTTAGCTTGTTTGACCAGTTCTTTTCGCCTTTCTTCTGTTAGGGGCGGAATAGCAATGCGGATTACTTTTCCATCATTGGATGGATTAAGCGAAAGTTCAGATTTTTGGATAGCTTTTTCAATTTCGCCGATAAGCCCCTTGTCCCAGGGCTGAATAACGACCAGGCGTGCTTCCGGGATTGAAACGGTGGCAACCTGTGTAAGAGGGGACTTGTCACCATAGTAGTCTACTCGTATTTTATCAAAAAGAGACGCTGAAGCGCGTCCTGTTCGAATTGTATTCAGGTCATCTTTTAGGGCGGATACGGATTTTTTCATCCGTTCAATATTGTCGGTAATCGCTTCGGACATGTGATTCTCCTTCTCTATGGTCCTGGAATGGAAAAAGCTGCCCGAACCGTTTCGGACAGCCTTTTATCACAAGATTACTCAGGGTTATTAGTTAACACCAAGCTGGAATAGAACCATACGGGAAAGCGACAGTTTGCCGCCAGCCGATGCGCCAACCTCATCCATTTTTTTAGAAACAGAGAGCTTGTCGTCCTTTACAAAGGGTTGTTCCAGGAAACAAATTTCAGCAAGGTGTTTTTTAATCTTTCCTTGAACGATTCCGGCCTTTACCTGTTCGGGTTTGTCAAGTTCTGCAACCTGCTTGGTAAAGATATCGGTCTGTTCCTGGATGTAGTTCTTATCTACGGCCTCTGAGTTGATGTAGAGGGGCGTAAATGCTGCAACATGGAGGCAACAGTCGTAGGCAAAATCCTGAACTGTCTTGTTGCTTACCACCTCGCCCTTGTCACCCTTAAGCATTATCAACACGCCGGTCTTTTTGTCGGAGTGGATATATCGTGCGATATATTCATCCGGACCTGCGGTAAGAGTTACAATACGAGTAAGGGCCATGTTTTCGCGGATCTTGGTGGCAAGTTCCAGAACCTTGCTAGAGAGTTCTGCGGTTACTTCGTTGTAAGAGTTGGTGAAGCTTGCTTCCAGAATTTGATCTGCAAGTGCGATAAAATCATCGTTTTTGGCGACGAAATCAGTTTCGCATGTCAGTTCAATCATTGAAGCTTTTTTTCCATCACTCTTTATAAGTACGAGTCCTTCGGTTGTAGCCCGTCCAGCTCGTTTTTCAACGGCAGCAAGGCCCTTTTCCTTAAGAATCTTTTCGGCTTGCGCAGCGTCTCCATTGGAAGCAATGAGGGCGTTTTTGCATTCCATCATCCCTGCACCGGTTTTCTCGCGCAGGGCCTTAACTTCAGATGCTTTGATATCCATGATATGGTACCTCTTCTAATCGTTATTTGTCGTCGTACAGTTTGTCTTCGTCCACCAGTGCGCTGTCGCCTGCATCGGCAGCAGGAGTATCCGCAGAAGCAACAGTCTCGGGAGTGTAATTGCTGTAATCCTCGATAACTTCTTCATCCTTCGAAGGAACAGAAGCATTAAGTGCTTCTTCATCGTCCTCATCCTGGAGGTTTTCGATAATCTTAAGACCATTTTCGTTGTCAGCTTCGATAACCGCGTTGGCGATGATCTGGGTGAACAAGGAAATAGCACGAATGGCGTCATCGTTACCGGGGATTGGATAGTCTATACCTTCGGGATTACAGTTGGTATCTACAACGGCAACTATAGGAATGCCCATGCGGCGAGCTTCTGCAACGCCAATAGCTTCCTTGCGTGTATCAATCACAAAGATAATGCCGGGAAGCTCTTTCATTTCCTTGATACCACCAAGGTTTTTTTCCAGCTTTGTTTTTTCTTTCTGGAGAGCGGCTATTTCTTTTTTGGTGAGACTTTCGAATGTGCCATCAATTTCCATCTTTTCAATTTTCTTCAGGCGAAGAAGGCTCTTTTTGATGGTGGAAAAGTTGGTAAGCATACCGCCAAGCCAGCGGTTGTTTACAAAGAACATGCCACAGCGTTCAGCTTCTTTTGCGATAGTTTGCTGGGCTTGTTTCTTGGTACCAACGAACAATACGCTTTTACCCGCAGCAGCGGTTTTGCGGACAGCTTCGTAGGCTTCCTTGATGGACAGAATGGTTTTCTGTAAATCGATGATATGAATCCCGTTGCGTTCAGCGAAGATATATTTCTTCATACGGGGATCCCAACGCTTAACCTGGTGTCCAAAATGGACTCCGGACTCAAGCAGACTCTTCATGGTTACTACTGCCATGATGTACTCCTTTCGCGACGATTATTCCTTATGTAAGGATCGTCGCCCCTTCTCTGTTTCTCGGATAACTGTCTACAGTTTCCGGAAGATGTGCCGTCTATTCACCGAAGCGATAGCCGTGCTCGCGGAGTATGACATATAAATCATGTATTGGCAAGCCTACTATACCGCTCCAGGATCCTTCGATTCGGGAGATAAAGAATGAGGCGAGCCCCTGAATTCGGTATCCTCCAGCCGCACCTTGCCATTCACCGGTATCCAGGTATGACTCGATTTGATTGTGATCAAGGGGCATAAATTCAACCGAACTGGTACATGTTTTTGTTGTTGTAAAGTTTGTATGTGAATCATAGAGGCTTATAGCGGTAATAACTTCGTGTTTTTTACCCGAAAAGGATTCAAGCATAGACTGGGCATCTTCCCGATGTGCGGGTTTACCGAGTATCTTCTGGCCATCGAAAATAACTGTATCAGCTCCCAGAACCCAGGGAACACTGATTGAAAGCTTCATTCTGATTACTGATTCAACCTTGTTCATTGAATGAAGCTCCGCAAGTTCATGAGCAGAAAGACCGGGAACAGGTTCTTCGGTATAGGAGGGGGTCATAACCGAAAAGGGAATTCCTAGTGATTTAAGAATTTCCTGACGTCGTGGCGATGTAGATGCAAGTATAATTGGTTCCATAATTAGCCTCGTTTCTTGACAAATTGGGGGTTTTGCTGCTTAATGGTGCGAACGGCCGGAAGATTAGCTCATTTGGATAGAGCGTTGCCCTCCGGAGGCAAAGGCGGTGGGTTCGAATCCCGCATCTTCCATAACTTTCAAAAAAGCAATAAAAAAAACCCGGTTGCTACCGGGTTTTTTTTAATTTTCAACCGGATTAGTTACTTGCTGTTTGCTTGGTTTCGCTCTGGTTGTTCTTGTTTTGTCCGTTTTTTGATCCGTTTCCGCTCACTGATTTGAGTACTTCATAGGCTCGATTACGTACAGGGGTAACATAATTGTAATTGCTTGCGATACGAATAATCGATTCGATCATACCAGATCGATTTTCTACTGACGGGGCAATTTTCTCGTAAGTATTGAGTACTTCAAGGGCAAGTGAGCTTGTTGGCAATATAATGTCAAATTTTCTGGTGATCCAGTTAATCATTTCTACAACTTCATCATTATCGTTAAAACCCAATTCCCCAAGAGATTTTACTGCAGCGGCAATGACAGAAGGCTCATTATCCGAGTACATTACGGCAACCAGTGTATCTTTTGCTTCTACAGTTCCCATTTTTCCAAGTGAACGACAGGCGCGCATGCGGATATCCGGGTAATTATTGACGGTTCTGCCGCTTTCTTTTATTACAGTGCCAATCCCTTCTTTGGCCAAAGAGTCAAGAGCCGCCTGGATATCTTCTCCCTTGCGTCCTGATTCTATAGCGTTTTCAATATATTGAAGGGCAACAAGCTTGCTGTCTCGACCATCAGCGCCTGCAAGTTCATTGATAATCACACCTTCAACTGAACTGAGGTAGGCCTCTTCTACCGTCATGATTGAGTCGCTTTTTTCGGACTCCTTCTTGTCTTGTCCTGCTTCCTGGGACTGAAGAGCCATAACTGTCATAAGACAGAAAAGACTCGCAACAACAAACGGTTTTACGCGCATACAAACGACCTCCCCTGGTCAAGTAAAAATCAAAGATTAACGATAGTATCGTAATAATTCGGCATTTTCTCTACAAAGTCAAGCCACAAACTCCAATACCGCCAGTAATTGCATAGATCTCTAGCTCTTCTTGGGTACGAGCTTCCATCCGTGTGAAGTCTTCTCCAAAATATAAATAGCC
>JAFGIM010000138.1 GCA_016929605.1 Spirochaetales bacterium
GACTGGGGCTTCTTCTTCCGGATTGTCTTTCTCTTCTACTATTTCTTCTTCTAGTTCTTCTTCACTGGATTCCACAACATCTTGAGGTGTTTCTTCTGTATCTTCATCTATTGTTACAGGTTTAGGTCTTTTGATATACTCGGTAACACGAGCGGACTCAATAGTAACCACTCGTTTATCCTCGGCTACACTTAATGAGCAGATGAGCAAGAAAAGAAAAACAAAAAGAATCGTTCGTCTCATCGACTGCGATCCAGTATTTCCTTGATATACTTACCTGTCCATGAAGATTTAACCTGTGCTATTTTTTCCGGTGTACCAGTTGCTATAACAGTTCCTCCCCGAATTCCTCCGTCTGGTCCAAGATCGATAATACGATCGGCCTGCAAAATAACATCAAGATTGTGCTCGATCATGACAACGGTATTCCCCTGATCTACCAATCTCTGAATTACAGTCATCAGCTGTTTAACATCTGCAAAATGAAGGCCTGTAGTCGGCTCATCAAGAATGTATAAAGTCTTTCCCGTTGATCTTCGAGCTAGTTCATTCGCAAGTTTAACCCGCTGTGCTTCACCACCCGATAGCGTTAAGGCAGACTGACCAAGTTTGATATAACCCAGACCAACAGATAATAAAGTTTCAAGCTTGCGAGAGATATGCGGTATAGAAACAAAAAAGTCTGCTGCTTCTTCAATACTCATATCGAGTACATCGGCAATGTTTTTACCTTTATACCGAACTTCGAGTGTCTCACGATTAAAGCGCTTTCCATGACATACATCACAGTTTATATACACATCTGGAAGAAAGTTCATCTCGATGGTAATAGTTCCATCACCCTGACAGTGTTCGCATCTTCCCCCTTTAACATTAAAGGAAAATCGTCCGCTTTTGTATCCACGAGATTTTGCATCAGGTAGACTTGCATATAAATCACGAATACCGGTAAAAACTCCAACATAAGTTGCAGGATTTGATCGTGGAGTTCTACCAATTGGACTTTGATCAATATTGATTACTTTATCTATATATTCAAAACCAGTAATCTCTTTATAGGATCCTTCCGGATGGGAACTCCTCATAATTCTGTTCGATAGAGCCGGATGAAGCACATCGGAAAGAAGAGTGGACTTACCAGAACCAGAGACGCCAGTAATGCAAGTAAAGGCACCTAGCGGAATCTCAATATCAATATTCTTAAGATTATGTTCGGTTACACCCTTTAATGAAACAAAAAGTCCATTTCCATTTCTTCGCTGCGCTGGAATTTCCATCTTGAGCGTGCCTGCCAGGTATTGCCCCGTCAAGCTTTTTTTAACACGTATCACTTCATCGGGAGTACCCTGTGCGACTATGTATCCTCCATGGATTCCAGCTCCAGGACCCAGATCTACGATATGATCTGCGGTTCTGAGTGTTTGCTCATCATGTTCTACGACAATAACCGTATTCCCCAAATCCCTTAGATATAAAAGGGTATCTATCAAGCGTTGATTGTCTCGTTGATGAAGACCAATCGATGGCTCATCAAGAATATACATAACACCTATAAGACTTGAACCAATTTGAGTGGCAAGTCTTATTCGCTGGGCTTCTCCGCCAGAAAGGGTTGCAGCTTTTCTTTCAAGGGTTAAGTAGTCAAGACCTACATTCTTCATAAACATAAGGCGCGCATTAATTTCTTTTAGTATCTGCCTGGCAATATGTTCTTCGGTTTCTGAAAACTGGGCTTCTTTAAAGAACTTAATCGAATCTGTAACAGAAAGACTTGATAAGTCATGAATATTTGTGCCGCATACCGTTACCGCCAGCACTTCTCTTTTAAGTCTTTTCCCTTTACAGGTTTCACACTCATGAATGGACATGTATTTTTCCAGGTTTTCTTTTTGAGCATCAGAAAACGTTTCATTGTATCTACGTTTCAGGTCAGCAATTATTCCTGGCCAACTTTGATGATACTTAAAATGGCCGGTACCTTCCCTGTTTTGATAGACAAAATCAATCGCATCTTCTCCTGAACCATCCATAATAATCGATCGGACTTTTTTTGGTAACTTTCCATATGGTGTATCAAGAGAAAAATTATACTTCTTGGCAAGAGCGGCAAATCTGGAGCGGTTCCAAGCTGAATCGGGATTGTACGGAACAATTCCGCCATCTTCAAAAGACAAAGAAGAATCAGGGATAATTAAATCAGGATCAAATTCTTGTTTCATTCCAAGTCCCGCGCAATCAGGACAAGCTCCAAAAGGATTATTAAAAGAAAACAGACGGGGCTGTAACTCTGGTATTGAAATACCGCAATCAGGACATGCACTCTTTTGAGAAAACAACACATCAGATTCACTGCCATCTGAATCCTGACGATTAACCATCAAAATACCGCCTGAACTTGAAAGCGCGGTTTCTATTGATTCGGCAAGACGCTTTCGCGCTTCCAGAGATAGAACAATTCGATCAACTACAATCTCTATGGTATGTTTCTTTTGCTTATCCAGCTTAATATCATCATCAAGGGATACTAAAAGGCCATCTATGCGGGCTCTAACAAAACCTGCGTCCCGTGCATCCTGAACTACCTTTTGATGTTCTCCCTTCTTTGCCCGGATTACTGGTGCAAGAACCTGAACCTTTGTTCCATCAGGCCAGGACAATACAGTCGATACGATCTGATCGACGGATTGCTCTTGTATTTCCTTACCACATTCTGGACAATGCGGTTTACCGATGCGGGCGTATAATAGGCGATAATAGTCATAAATCTCGGTAACAGTTCCAACAGTAGAACGAGGATTTTTATGGGTGGTTTTTTGTTCAATAGAAATAGCTGGAGACAGGCCTTCAATGTAATCGATATCCGGCTTATCCATTCGTCCCAGAAACTGACGGGCATAGGCGGAAAGTGATTCTACATATCGCCTCTGTCCTTCAGCAAAAATAGTATCAAAGGCAAGAGAACTTTTCCCTGAGCCGGAAAGACCAGAAATAACAATCAATTTGTCACGTGGTAATTCAATATCAATGTTTTTAAGATTGTGCTCTCGGGCACCTTTAACGATTAATAAGTTACCCACTGTTCTATCGGGATCAGCCTTCTTTTTCATGTACAAATAATAGCCATTGTTTTAATTCCGGTCAATCGAGACAGTAAGGCGAGGATTAATAAAAAAGCCGTTCCCCGAAGGGAACGGCTTTGGGCGCTGAGAGGATCGAACTCCCGACATTTTGGGTGTAAACCAAACGCTCTACCAGCTGAGCTAAGCGCCCGATATATGCACATTAACGAAAAAACAAAAAAAGGTCAAGATTTACCCATCATTATCTTTCTGAAATTGTAATCATTCCCAAATAAAAAAGTTCACTATACAAGGGCTTGTAACTAGAGTCATACCCATAGGCCATAACATATGCCTGCATATACCACTTTTTATCATTTACATCATCCCAAGTAGACGACCAATATACATCAAGGTCACCTTCTCCTATTTCGTCAAATTCAAACAAGGATGCTTGGCTAGTAAATGTTTCTACTACTGAGCGACGAGGTGTTCCAAATTGCTCCATAGGTTGATCGTATAGATCAGAGATAACGATCGATGGAACCTGATCGACATACGGAACCAGTCTAACCGAAATCTTTCGATTACTTGATGCAGCAGGAAGCAAGGGTACCGTATTCCCCCTGGAATCGCATAAGAGCCGGACATAGCGTTTGGTATTTATCAAATAGGTATATGCTTGTGTCGGGGTATCGGTATTTTTTGTATTAATTGCACTCCGGTCTGAGGCTGCAACAGTGCTATTATTATACAGTCGATAATAAATTTCGAAGCCCTTGAAAAAATCACCAGCCTCGTCCATATTCCGCTCATCAGAGGTTCTAAATGAAAAATAGTTATAAGTTGGATCGGATGTAGGATCAAAATCACGATATATAACGGGATAGAGATAGATAAACACCTCCATCCCGCATGAAACTATCAGGGTCAATAACACTATCCAGGCAGATGAAAACCAGTAATGGCGTCCCTTCACGTCAGATAATCCACTAATTCATAGATTACCACAGGTCGGTTCTTTCCCTTAACCCTAATGGTGTCGAGTTCACGGAAAACAAACTGATCCTTTACCAAAGCATACGTATATTCGCTGACGATTATCATAGTACCATATACTTTATTTGTACCTTCAAGACGGGCACCTAAATTGACATTATCTCCCATCAGGGTGTAATTCATTCTTCCCTGTGAACCCATATTACCAACGGTCATAATCCCGGTATTAAGCCCTATACCAATGGCGAGCCGTTTTTCCGCTGGCCATTGCTCGTTAAGTTCTGCTAGTTTCTTCTTTTGGAGTAATGCACACTGGCAAGCCCTAAAGGCATGATCTTGGACTTCAAGAGGAGCTCCCCAGAAACACATTATTTCGTCTCCCACATATTTATCCAGAGTTCCGCCAGTTTCAAGGATGATATCGGTCATTGCGGAAAGATATTCATTTAAATGCTTAACCAATTCCTGGGGAGTAAGCGTTTCGGAAAGACTGGTAAACCCTCGAATATCAGAGAAAAATACCGTTAATTCCTTATCAACACCACCCAATTCCGGAGGATGATCCATCATCTGGGCTACAACCTCTGGGCTGACATATTTTCCAAACATTGCACGTATCTTTCGTTTTTCTCTTTCTTCTGTACTGGAGCGATAGAGAATGATAGTTATATAACTAAAAAACATACCCGCAAATGGAACACTATAGTTGATCAAGATGTTGTACAGGTCAAAAAGGAATGAACAGGCAAGAAAGATCAAAATAGACAATAACAGAGACAAGGGCATAGACCATAGGTTCTTGAATCGTGAGGCAAAAAAAGACACAAGCATGGTCGCAACAAAAACCAGGAAGATGTTTGCCCACAGTGGTAAATGCTTAATAAAGGACTCTGTGATCATGGTATTTAATGAGTTAGCATGAATCTCAACGCCAAACATCATTCCATAAGGAGATAGCTTTTCATCGTCTGCCATCCCCTTTTCAAATGCGCCTACCATAACAATTTTGCCAGCAAGAGAACGTGTTTCTGGCCATTCTGCGGGATTATCCGAGGTTTCTCGTACATAACCTGCGTATGAACGAACAGGAAAGGTTTTAGGGCCATCCACAGCAGCAGAAGAGGCAGGACCTGCATAGTTAATAATCATCGCACACTGATTGTCGATTGGTATGACAACCGGAGGAGCTGAAGGGCGGGATACCTCAATATGTGAACCAGGATAGACCCTACAATCCGAGAGGCTTGAACCCCAGTAATCAAGAGCCAGGGAGAAGGTAATCGATGGAATAAAGAAATCACGATAGATTTCAACTACACGCGTTTCGGTTTCTGCCTCACCATCACCGTCAGAATCATAGACTAAAGGAGGGGCTTGATCCCATAAAACAGTCTTAAGATCAGCAAGTTCTGATTTATGCAAGGGTAACGAAATTTGATGTTCTTTACCCTCTCGATCATACCAGGACAACCGCTCATACGCAGCTTCATCTACAGTAAATTCTTCGTCAAGTTCTTCATACACGAGCTCTCCGGCCAGTAATGAATACTTGAACACTAATGGTTGACGACGAACCAGTTTATCATCCCCATCCTGAACTACATTTGCAGCTCCGTACCCTTTTGCCGCTCTATTAAACCGAGGAAGATTTGTCTGTATACCCTGAAAGGGGCGCATTGTTTTCCAACCATCGCCGATATGTGCAAAAGAACCTGTTTTTTCCAGTAAAAAATTCTGGCGATACAACATTTCTCTATCATGTGCTTCACCATAGGAAGATGCATCGAGAATCGATTCAAGAAATACCCTGCCGGATTGAGAAATACTATCAGCAAGTTTTTGATCATCAGCTGGATTTTGGGTCTCATCAATAAAGAAAATATCCAGGAAAAGAGATTTTTCCCGTTCTTCCTGATTCTTGATTCTTGATAAAGAATTGACAAGATCTGCATGTACTCCCCGGGGAAAGGGCCAATTTCCAAAACGCTGTAATGTTTTTGCTTCTATACCAAGAATAAGGATATCAGGAGAAACGGCATCATTTGCATCCGCTTTCCATACGCCTTTTTGTATAGCATTTCGTGAACCAAGGCTTTTAACCGAAAAATAGGTATCAAGGAGCTTCGCTTCAAGATCGCCAAACAGGCCGGAAGAAAAACCGGTCAGACAAAAGAAAACAGAAAACAAAAAACCGATAATAAAACCAAAGTTTCTGGTCTTAAGCAGATTCTGGAATCTCTTTACGGCCATAGCTCCTCCCGTATTAGTTACTTTCCAGCGATAATATCCTTGATTTAGCTAATTTTCCCCATGAATCATCTGCAAACTCGCTTACTAATCTGGTATATAAGGCAAGGGCAGCATCTTTTTGTGAACGCTGCTCTTCAATTCTCGCAGCATTAAATAATGCTCTGGGAACCAATCCAAAACCTTTTGTGTTAGCCGCTTGGGTAAACAAGGCAAGCGCCCCATCTTCATCACCGGATTCTTCAGCGCTTACCGCGGCGTTAAAAAGAGCAATACCTGCGGTATAGGCTTTGGGAGCAGCTTTTGCAGCTGAAAGATAATACTCACGAGCTATCTGCCATTCCTTACGGGAGTAAGCAATTTCAGCAGCAAGTAAAAATGCCCGTGAGCCGCCAATATTGCGTGTATTTGACTTTCCGATAAGAGCCAAGGTTTCTAAAGCGCTTGTCTCAAATGTCGCAAGCGCTTGGGCATCTTCTGCGGAACTGGCATCTTGCCATTCTTCTTGAAGCTTTTCTACTTTTTCAATCGCTGAAGAACTTTTCTTGTCAATAACAACGATTGTAACAAGTAATGTGGTAAGTGCTATAAGAATTACGGAGCATGTAATAAGAATAACCTTTCGGTTTTTTAACAAAAAATCACTGATAAGGTGCGAAACGTGAACTTTCTCTGTTTGTGCTGTTACTTTGGTAGCCATAAGAATCATCTCTCCTTGATTTCCAGTTCCTTGATCAGACGGGACAAATATGTCCGTTGTATGTCAAGAACCTGCGCGGCAGTCGTCTGGTTCCAGTCGTTTTCTTCTAGAACCTTTTGAAGGTAGTGTTTCTTGAACAGGTTTAACACCGACTTCAAACTTTTATCCGATAGACTATTATTATCAGGCATTGAACGTATATTCAAGAGGAGGTCTTCCTCGCGGATATATGGGGGCTTCCCTATAACACATGAACGTTCAATACAGTTCTCAAGTTCCCGAATATTTCCCGGCCATGAATACGACAAGATTGCGCTCATAGCACCTTCGGAAAATCCGACAAATTCTTTTTTAACCTCATGGCGAAATTTTTTAAGGAAAAAATTAGCTAATTCGGGAATATCTTCCAGCCGTTGTCGTAAAGGCGGAATATACAAGGGCAAAACATTAAGTCGGTAGTATAAATCAGACCTGAATTTTTGCTCATCAACCAATTTTTCTATATCCCGGTTAGTTGCCGCAATAATACGCACATCCACAGTGATAGTATCGCTTGATCCGACCCGCTCGAATGACTTGTTTTGAATAACCCGTAACAGTTTTGATTGAAGAGATAAGGGCAAATCACCGATTTCGTCCAGGAATATGGTGCCGGTATCAGCCATCTCGAATCGACCTTTACGATTTGAAATAGCATCGGTAAAGGCGCCCTTTACGTGGCCAAAAAGCTCACTCTCCAACAGTCCTTCTGGTAAGGCGGCACAATTAACCCGAACAAGCGGTCCGCTCGAGCGATCACTTTTTAAATGAAGTTGCTCGGCAAATAACTCTTTACCTACCCCGCTCTCTCCCAAAATAAGTACCGATGAATCCGACTTGGCAACACGCTCACAAATATCAAGTTTTTCCAAAATTACTGGACTTTTAGCGATCATGGTGTGATATCCACGATCAGTAACAATTTGATCTTGAAGTACTACGATTTCATCACGGGATCGTTGCAAATATCGAGCATTTTGATAGGCAATGGCTGCCTGATTTGCCATTATTTCAAGGACTTCCAGATCTTCATGACAAAAACCGTTTGCAGTCCCCTTGTTTAAGATCTCAATAACACCAATACATTCGTCTTTAACACGCATGGGTATAGCAAGCATGTTTTGTGTCTTGTACCCTGTTGACTGTTGTACTGCAGGACTAAATCGTGGATCATTGGCAACATCATTGACAATCAAACTTCGATTGTTCTTTACAACCCAACCTGCTATCCCCTCATCCATTTTTACAACGAATTTTTTCGCCTCAAGACCCTTCGGCCCAAGGGCGATTTCAAATCTGAGGGTTTTTCTGTTTGAATCTACTAAAAGAAGGGACGAGGCATCGCCAGAAACAAGACGCATTGCCGACTCAAGTATGTGAGCAAGCAATGCGTTTATATCAGAATAATTTGAATTGATAAGTGTATTGATCTCGATGAGGGCATTGAGTTTTTCTGTATCAATTGTACTTGATAACTTCATCAATACCGCCCATCATCGACGGTCAATTAGACTTGTTCTTAAGAAAGTCTCCCAGGGTGTATGCACCGTCATCTTTTTCTTCTACGGATGTCATATACCTTGAAATCTCTTCACGTTGAACTTTTTTCTTGTAATCCTTGATAGAGAAGGCAACCTTCTGTTTCTCAGGGCTCACTTCCACAACAATCGCCTTGATTTTATCGCCAACTGTATATTTCTTGACCGCATCCTCAAAGGTTTCTTCGCGTGATTCCAACAAATTCTGTTTATTGATCAGTCCCTCAATTCCGCCTTCAACACGAAGGAACACGCCAAAGTCGGTAATAGAGGTAATCTCGCCTTCAACAGAGGTACCAGGAGGATTGGCGTTGGCAAAATTAGACCAAGGATCATCAGAAAGCTGTTTGACACCCAAGCGAATGCGATGGGTTTCGGGATCAGATTCAATTACGACAACGTCAATTTCCTGATCAACTGTAAGCTCACTGGAAGGATGCTTAATCTTTTTGGTCCATGACAGATCATCAGCATGGAGGAAACCGTCAATACCGTCTTCAAGTTCGATAAAAGCACCCGCATTGGTTACCTTAACGATCTTTCGTGTCAACTTGGTTCCAACAGGATACTTTTCGGCAAGCCCTTCCCAGGGGTTTTCGGTAACTTGCTTAAGACCAAGGGACACGCGACCAGCCTGAATATCATAACCAAGGATCATGCACTCAAGTTCATCACCGATATTGACCATATCCTCTGGCTTGTTAATCTTTTTAACCCAGCTGAATTCACTGATATGGGCAAGACCTTCAATACCCTCTTCAAGTTCGATAAATGCTCCAAATTCGGTTAGCTTAGTAACCTTACCCTTAACGATATCGTTAACGTGGAACTTGTCCTCAAAATGAAGCCAAGGATCTTCGCTAAAGTGCTTAAGAGAAAGATTGATTCGTTTGTCTTCCGGATCAAGACGAATTACTTTAAGGGTAATCTCCTGACCTTTTTTAACAAAATCTTTCGGTCGGGTAACATGACCCCAACTCATATCATTTATGTGAAGAAGTCCATCAAAACCGCCAAGGTCAATAAAAGCACCAAAGCTGGTAAAACTCTTAACGGTTCCCTTAACAGCATCACCGATCTGAATATTCTTGAAAAAAGCTTCTCGATTTTTTTCAGTTTGTTCTTCAAGGAATTTGCGTCGATTTACTACAACATTTACCTTGTTATCTGAATAGAGTCGCTCTACATAGAACATGCTCTTCATGCCAATAAGCTTTTCGGCTTTTTCGACCTTCTGGCTGTCGGACTGACTAATAGGCAGGAAAGCGCGTACGCCGGCGCCCATATTGACCTCAAAACCGCCTTTGACGATTTTTTCGATAGTTCCTTCAACGGCACTCTTGTCCTGAAATGCTTGGCGGAGATTTTTCCAAAAAACCTTTACATCGGCCTTTTGCTTTGAGACTATAACTTCGCCATGCTTATTTTCTTTTTTTTCAAGCACAACGCTTACGGTATCACCAACTGCAGGCAGTTCCGTGAACTCCGAAACCGGAATTTTGCCTTCTGATTTGTACCCTACGTCAACGAAAACCTGATCCTGAGTTACCTGGATGACGATTCCATCAACGAGCTGTCCCTCTTCCAGAGACTGAAACGACTTAAGGTACTCCTCCTGTAATCGTGTCTGCTGGATGTCTTCGTTGGAGTTTTTCGATACATCCTTTGCCACTTCCATCTGATCCATAACCAACCCTTATAAGTGAATTTTGCTTATCATCATGTCACAAACGTCTTGTATGGTCAAGTCCGATGTATCTATATAGAGGGCATCGTCAGCTATTTTAAGACTTCCTTCCTTCTTATTCCGGTCAATCTCGTCCCGTGCGGCTATTGAGGACCGAATTTCCTCTATGGATAAGGAACTGGTTCCCTGTTCAAACCGTCGTTTAGCACGTGAATCAACTGAAGCATCAAGGTAAAACTTATATTCAGCATCCGGAAACACAACGGTGGTCATATCCCTTCCCTCACAAATCACGTTGTGACCTTGTGCGGCAAAGCGAATCTTGATATTGACGATGTGGCGAACTTCTACAATCGCCGAAAGGGGAGCAACAATAGCCTCGACCGCATCTGAACGTAGATACCCGCTCACGTCCTCATCTCCAAGAAACAGGTTTCCATCACGCCATGAAAGTGGCACTTGGGAGGCAAAATTAATTATCTGTTGCTCATCGGATACATCTGGAAGCAAAACGCCGCTTCCATCTTGCTCTGATCCCCGAGAACGCAACAGCGCAAGGGCAACACAACGATAAAAACTGCCAGTGTTCAAAAAAATAAACGAAAGTTTATCTGCCAAAATTTTGGCAATTGTACTTTTACCCGATCCCGCAGGACCATCTATAGCGATTATCATGGACGATCCTCCTGCTTACAGGCGTAAAGAGCTGCTATCTCGGCCTTTGTCAAATCTCTCATACTCCCTCGAGGGAGGTCGCCTAATGAAACAGGTCCGATACGAATCCGAATTAAGCTTTTAACCCGTACGCCAAAATGTTCTAACACCCGTCGTATTTCCCTGTTTTTACCCTCAATCAGAACTACTTTCAATCTTCGTGATGATAATCGCTCGGTAGAACGGGCTTTATAGAAGACTGAATCAAGGCGTATTCCTTTGGTGAACGATTCAAGAAGTTCATCCTTAAAGGGCATGCTAGCCTCTACGATGTACTCCTTTTCAATTTCCGCTGAGGGATGCCCTACGATCGCAGAAAACTCCCCATCATTCGTAAAAAGAAGGGCTCCAGCAGAATACATATCAAGACGCCCAATATTGTACAGACGCTCCTTATATCGTTCCTTGATTAAATCGGCTGCAACTGGTCGGCCCCGATCATCGGAGAGAGAGGAAATAAAACCAGACGGTTTATTGAGAAGAACGTATCGTTTTTCTTCTTCTGGAAATATAGGAGTATTATCAAGAAGAATTACATCAGATGGAAGGACCCGCACGCCCATCTGGGTAACAATCACGCCATTGACGGTAACGCGACCGTCTTTTATTATCTGTTCGCAAGCTCTCCGGGATGCAACTCCCGAATGCGCTAGATATACCTGCAGGCGAATGCCTTCCTCTGCCTCAACGGGCAAGTTCGAATCGGTCACTTTCTGTTTCATCCAATTTAGGTAGGTCGGCGATGCTGTTAAGCCTGAAGAACTTGAGGAATTCCCTGGTAGTACCGAATTGAACAGGCTTACCAGGTATATCTTTTTTTCCAACTTCCTTAATCAAATCTCGTTCAACCAGAAGACGAATCATATTATCCGCGGATACTCCACGAATAGCTTCTATTTCGGCACGGGTAATGGGCTGGGAATAGGCAATAATGGAAAGAGTTTCCATTGCCGCACGGGAGAGGCGGCTGTCATTTTTTTTGCCATAGCGATCTTTAAGGCTTTCCCACAAATCCTTTTTAGGACTCAAGGCCCACCCACCAGATATGTGCACAAGCTCCAAACCACGCGATTCGTCGGAATATCGTTCGTGCAATAACTCAATTACTTGGTCAACAACTTCACGTGAAAAACCAGTAATCCGGACAAGAGTGTTCTCATCAACCGGATCTGATTCTAAAAACAATATAGCCTCTATAAGGGCCGATTCCTTTTCCATCTTATACTCCATATCAGGACTACCCTTCTACGGTCAGTTCCATATCACTAATGGATACCTTTTCCCAGGGTTTAATCTTTATATCGCCAAACATGCGGTTTTGCCAAATACTCGCCATACGGAACTTAACGGCTTCAAGTATAGCCATAAAAGCGCAAACAATATCCATCAGGTTTCCCTTGCGAACAATCAAATCGGTAAAAAGACACTCCCCCTTCTCTTCCAACAATTCGTTCATCAGGGTGATTTTTTCGTTAACAGACACTTCTTCATATAAATCAAGGATTCTCTCAGAATTATAGCTTGAAACCAGGTTGGAAAAGGTTTTAAGGAGGTCCCATGTATCCACTCGTTCCCACAACTCCTCCTCTCCAAACGGTAAGGCTCTTTGCATCTTCTTTCTCTCAAAAACCCACTCTGCCTCTTCTTCCTTTTGTTCCATCAATTCAGACAGCTTTTTATACTTTTGATACTCAATTAACTTATCCACCAACTCTTGTCGGGGATCATCAATTTCCTCGTCATCTACGATTATTTCTACCGGAAGAAGCATCCTGCTCTTAATATACAACAAGGTTGCGGCCATTGCATAAAACTCGGTTAAACTTGCCAAATCAGAGGCGACTGAATAATCAAGGTATTCCAGATACTGTTCAGTGATATTTCCTATCGGAATATCATAGATATTAACCTCATTCTTCTTTATCAAAAAAAGCAACAGATCCAGAGGCCCTTCAAAATTGTTAATTTTGAACGTATTGGCGTTTTCTGTTCCAGTCGTTACTGCATCAGTTTCCATGAATTCCTACCTTGTGTATTCCCTGATCGGGCAACTGTTCAAGAAAAAAGGTGAACGGACGCCCGCTTACAGGATCGGCAGATTCACTTTCTATCTCAAGGAGCGGAATCAGTACAAATTGCCTTTGATACATTCGTTCATGAGGAATAATGAGTCCTTCCTCACGAATTATGCAAGAATCAAACAATTCAATATCAATATCTAAAGAGCGTGGTCCGCTCGGAATCTCGCACGATCTATCTCTTCCATATTTTGACTCAATAGACTGACACTGAAACAGTAATTCCCGAGGGGATAAAGAGCAAAGACCAGAAACAACCATATTGTAAAAGTCGTCCTGGTCGGAATAATCCTGAGGAGTGGTACTATAAAGCGAAGAAATTCTCATATCAGACAACACCCCGGATAAATCCCTTATCGCATGCTCCAATATCCACAGTGAATCACCCTGATTGGAACCCAGTCCAAGAACAACCTTGGACAAAGCTTCATTATTCAGAACAAGCCGCCTTCACCGGCAGATGCGGTCCCAGTCAGGGCTTGAGCAGAGCCAGATGGCGCTTTATCTTTTGTCTTAGCTTCTGTATCAGTGGATGTAGTTGCGGTATCAGAAACAGCCAGAGCCTTGTAGGTGAATTTTTGACCAGGGAATAGTTTTTCCCTGATTTTTTTCTCAACTTCTATCTGGAAATCAGGATTGGCTTCAAGAAATTTGATCGCGTTATCTCTGCCCTGGCCGATTTTCTCGTCGCCAGCTGCATACCAGGCTCCCTTTTTATCAATAAACTCATGTTTTACTGCTGAATCGAGTAAACTGGAGATAGCAGAAATACCCTTTCCAAAGATAACATCAAGCTCTACCTTTCTAAATGGCGGAGCGACCTTGTTTTTTACGACTTTAACACGAACTCGATTTCCCACTGCATCTTCTTCGCCCTTATCAATCGTTTCTATTTTACGAACTTCCAATCGGACAGACGCATAAAATTTCAGGGCGTTACCACCGGTTGTGGTTTCTGGATTACCAAACATAACCCCAATTTTCATACGTATTTGATTGATAAAAATTATCATACATTTTGATTTACCAATGATGCCGGTCAACTTGCGTAATGCCTGACTCATCAAACGTGCTTGTAACCCCATATGGGAATCACCCATATCTCCTTCAATTTCTGCTTGCGGGGTAAGAGCAGCAACAGAGTCAACAACAATTATATCCACAGCACCTGAGCGAACTAGACTTTCGGCGATTTCTAGAGCTTGCTCACCGGTATCCGGTTGAGAAACCCACAAATCATCTATATTAACCCCAAGATTCTTCGCATATTGTGGGTCAAGAGCATGTTCTGCATCAATAAAGGCAGCAATTCCACCAGATCTTTGGGATTCTGCGATAGCATGAAGAGCAAGCGTTGTTTTGCCTGAAGATTCAGGACCATAAATCTCGATAATTCGTCCACGGGGATAACCGCCGATACCAAGTGCTTCGTCAAGAAGGATGCTTCCAGAGGGAATAACTTCAAGTCCGACAACCTCGGTTCCGGTGCCAAGTTTCATCAAGGATCCCTGACCAAACTGTTTCTCAATTTGCAGGCGCGCAACCTCAAGGGCTTTGAGTTTGTCACTCATATCCGCACCCTGGTTTGTCTCTACACTCATTTTTGCCACAGTAGCCTCCCCCTCTTTTGTAGATCATATGTATGACTACGGCCGATATTGTACCAAAAAAAAGTGAAAAAAAATAGCGTGAGCCCATAATTCGTTGTATCATTTACTCATGATCCAGCCATTTCTGATACTTTCAACCCGATCCTGTCTTCCCTATGCCAAAAAGGTGGTACATTCACTCAATCAAAACCCCGAACGAATGCTCTTTCCTTCAGGATTTGACTATACCAGCGAGCTTACGGTAATGACCTTTGCAGACGGAGAAATGGAAGTTGAACTTCATAAATCAGTTCGCGGTAAAACTGTATTTCTGTTTACTACCTCAGCCCGGAACGCCGTTGGCCTTTCTGTGGAAGAATGCAAATCTGAACTGTATCATACGATAGATGTGCTCAAACGTTCTCAGGCGGACGAAATCATCATTTTTGAACCCTTTGTCTCTTCAAGCCGCTCTGACCGGACTACCAGACGAAATTCTGTTGGCTTGTGGATTCATTACAAAATTCTTACATCATTAGGAGCAGATCATCTGATTACCTACCAGATGCACTCAGATAAATCCAAAACCATATTTGATCCTTGTGGCTGTTCTATTGACGATGTGCAGGCAAGTATCCTTCTTCAACGGTATCTCTGTGACACCACGATCCAATCACTTTCACAATTGGATGGCATAATTCGAGACAACTGGCTTTTTTGTTCTGTGGATGCTGGAGGAGAAAAACTCGCACGAAAATTTGCGGTTTCTTTTAACACCCAGTTAGTTGTTGCTCATAAACAGCGCAACTATGGAATTGCTAATTCTATTGAATGTATAAATCTCCTTTCTGCCGTTCCCTTAAAAGACAAGACAATCTGGATTGTCGATGATATGATCGATACGGCAGGCTCAGTGTATGGGTTGGTTAAGGAACTTGCCGCCCGCGAGTGTCGCCAGATCAATATTATGATAGTTCATCCAGTACTTTCCGATCCTGCTATAGAACGTTTGGCAGAACTTAAAGAAAAAGGATTTCTATCTCGACTGATTGTCTGTGATACTGTTGATTGCGATGGAATATCGGGCAAATTACCCTTTATGGAAATTATTGAATCAGCTGATTTAAGTGCCAGAATATCGCTGACTATATCCCAAGACAGACAAATGGCTGACCTTATAGACAGCTTTTCTCCCAGAGAGTATCTGAAGAATATGTAAGGTGTATCACTAGTGGGCGGGCTTACCGCTTTGATATATTCCCTTTCCAGAAATGCTGATCTTCCCGCCATCAAACTGTATTTTCCCCAAGACCTCCAAAGGCTTGGCAGGATCGACGCGAACAGGACTGGTAAAAACAACGGGAACAATTCCCTCAAGGGTATTTCGAGTATCATAGCCAACCAAAAAATCAAAGGAAAGCGACTGAGTATTTTCTACAATATTGGTAGCCATTCCTTTCCATACAACCGAACAATCTAAATACAACAAAGGATCATTTTGAACGGTGGCCCAATCATACCGGTCTCGTATGGTATCAAAACCTGGCTCCTGGAAATATGTCATTAACAGGCGAGCCTTTTGTTTTACAGAAAGAGAAGCATTAGAATTGAGCAAGCGATTTATCTCAACCTGTGCGGCATTATCACGATAATCCTGAAAAAGAGAAAGGGCGAGATGATACGTTTTAATAACCTGTTTTTCAGTTAAAACAAAGCGATATGATCCACCTAGCTCAACGATGTTTCCTCTGTCATTGGTATTCAAAGAAAGAGAAGAAAGATCTGCACGAGAATTGTTATGTATGGAAGAATCATACACAGACCTAAAAACAATAACTGTCAAAAAA
>JAFGIM010000139.1 GCA_016929605.1 Spirochaetales bacterium
GTGCCTGTAACGCGGAATTTAACGGTAATAGCCGGATCGTGTACGTCCTTGTAGCCACCCAGATTAAGCTCGTGATTGGAAAGCACGGTTGAACAGCGGGGGCAATAGGGCAGGATATAATGACCTTCGTATAAAAGACCCTTTTCCCACAGACTCTTCATGACCCACCAAATAGACTCCATGTAATCGCTTTCCATGGTTTTATAGTCGTTTTCAAAGTCTACCCAGCGTCCCAGACGGGTAATAGTCGCTTTCCACTCGTCCACATAGCGCAATACGCTCGATCGACACGCCTCGTTAAACTTGGCAATACCGAATTTTTCTATGTCTGTTTTGGAATTAAGACCCAATTCCTTTTCAATCAGATTTTCTACCGGAAGACCATGACAGTCCCAGCCAAAACGCCGTTCTACCTTGTGTCCCTTCATGGTCCAATAACGAGGAATAATATCTTTGATGGTGCTCGGTACAAAATGACCAAAATGAGGTAATCCAGTGGCAAAGGGGGGACCGTCGTAAAACACGTATTCGCTTTTTCCCTCGCGTCCCTCTATACTCTTTTTAAAAATATCCTGTTCTTTCCAGAATGATAGTATCTTTTCTTCTTGTTCGGGGAAGTTAACCTTGGGATCAACCGGTTCGTACATAACGGCAGGCTCCTGTTCATGAAAGTAAAATGATGGCAAGTATACCCAAAACGCGCATTTGTTTCCATACCAGAGCCAAAGTGTTCGCGTCTTGACTTTACTTGTTTTCGAGTATATCGTTAAAAAATACTCGAATACAAGGACGTTGCATGAGCAAGCAAAAGATATCCGCCATCCCATCCATTCGCCGCCTGCCTTCCTATTTGCACATAATCAGGCAATATCGGGATGAAGGACAAGAATATATCTCCGGCACCGTCATCGCCCAGGAGCTTCGCCTTGAGCCCATTCAAGTCAGAAAAGACTTGGCGATTACCGGAATTGTGGGGAAACCCAAAAAAGGATACCCTGTTGTTGCCCTTATGGCCGCGATTGAACACTTTCTTGGCTGGGACGAAGTGCAGCAAGCGGTCCTTATCGGCGCAGGTAACCTGGGTACAGCCCTTGCCGGGTATCAGGAATTCCAGTTTCACGGACTTAATATCTGCGCCGCCTTCGATCAAAATCCGGCTAAAATCGGTACAAACATCCACGGGGTCCCTGTTTTTTCCCTGGAAACTCTTTCTCATCAGGTGTCCGTTTTAGGCGCAAGCATAGCGGTGTTAACGGTTCCTTCGCCCTATGCTCAAGAGGTTACCGATCAGCTTGTTCAATCGGGCATTACCGCTATATGGAATTTTACCAACGTAAAACTCAAGGTACCCGACAACGTTATCGTACAGAGGGAAGACCTTACCTCAGGCTATGCCATGCTCTGTGTTATGATGAACGCGAGAAAAAACGATGAGTGACGAAGGGCGCGACGAGGCTGAGCGAACCAGACGACAGGCGGAGCTTTTTTCCAACCGACTGGACAAGCAATGGAAACACTTAAAAAAATGGGCAAAACGAACTGAGGTAAGCGCCTGGCGCCTGTATGATCGCGATATCCCCGAGATTCCCCTTGCAGTAGATGTGTATGTCGACTGTACTACCGCTTGCACAGCCTTACATATTGCCTTGTACGATCGCCCGTATGAAAAGGATGAGGCGGCGGAAGAGCTCTGGATGGCGGCAATGAAAGAGGTGGCTTCCAGGATTTGCGCCGTTCCTCTTGAGCGGGTATATACCAAGATCCGGAAAAAACAGCGCGGCGAAGATTCCCAATACGAAAAGATAGCGACAAAACCCTTTATCATGACGGTGCGCGAAGGCGAAGGAAAATTCCTTGTCAATCTATCCTCATATGTGGATACCGGTTTATTTTTGGATCATCGCCCGGGCAGAGCCCTTGTGGGTAAAAACGTCAAAGCCAAACGAGTCCTTAATCTTTTTTGCTACACAGGAGCTTTTTCCATTCATGCCGCCCTGGGCGGAGCGAGCTCTGTTACCTCGGTGGATCTTTCCAAAACCTATCTTTCCTGGGCAGTTGAGAATTTCAGATTAAACGGGTTGGAAGCAGCCTTCCCTTCCCCGGATAAAAGCAAGTGGCGTTTTATCCATAGCGATGTTCGCGCCTTTTTGGAGCAAGCAAAAAAAAAGGGAGAGCGCTGGGACACTATCGTCTGCGATCCCCCTACCTTTTCCAACTCTAAACGTTCGCCAGACACTTTCGACGTAAACAGGGATTGGCTCTCCCTGTGTCAAGCCTGCCTTTCCGTCCTTGCTGCAGGAGGAACACTGTATTTTTCTACCAATTCACGTTCACTCAAATTCGACGGGGAGTTATTAAAGCAAGGGCAATCCAATCTATCCATCCAGGATATCTCGGAAGCTTCAATCCCGGAAGATTTTCGCAACAAGAAGATACATCGCATGTGGACTATTACAGTGGAGAAAGCTTAACTCGACAACGCCGCTCGCCGTCTATCAACACCACACAGTATCTACCAGACTGTTTGCCGTTTTTACAAAGGCATCCGGTGTTCGCATATATTCCCTGCTTTTCCCGATCCATGATGTATTCTATTTTTGCAAAATGCGTGTGACCCATTATTACGATTAAATCCGGGTTACGCCAGCTAAACAGACGCACAAACCACAGCCGCCACATCCGCTCGCCGAATTTCTTTCGCGCGTATCGGTCTAGCCCGCCACGACCTGCTGCAACTAACAGAGACGTCTTTCCGCTTTCCAGCCACTGGGCAAGGAGCGAAGAATAGTGTTGCTTAACCTCGCCAACCGTTACATCGCGATAGCCGGAGGGCATCTTGATAATGGTATTATTGCCGATTCGATCTCCATCCGGTCTTTTTGCGTTAACCCACGAGACAAGGGCGTCTGTAAAGACCCGAATAAAAAACCTTCCAGCTCGATGGTCGGCAGTCTCATCGTGTTTGGCGGAAAACTCCGCTACCAGGACTTTCTCGTAAGCACCGCGCAAGGCCTTATCAAGGGCGCTACCTACCGATTGGTTTTCGTCGGCTGCAGATACAAGACGGGCAACAAAATATCCAAAGGGAAAGCCTTGAACTGAGTCTTTCTCGTCATCGGGAGCGTTAAAAAAATCAGCGTCGTGTCCATGCTCCACGGCAAGGACTGTGCCACAAGAGAGCGTATGCTTTAAGGCAAATTCCTGGGGACTAACTACGACAAGATTTTTTCCCTCAGTTTCCAAACCAGAGAGCTCTTCTTGCCGTGTTCCCATATCATGGTTGCCGGTGATATACCATACCGCATCAAGGCGTGCGATACATCGTTTAAGAGGAGCCATAAAAAGGGAATCTTTCCATAATTCAATCGTCTGGGCAACCGACAGGGGTTTTTGATCCGGTGGATAAAGCCAGGTGTCAAAAAGGTCTCCTACAAAAACAAGTTCTTTAACGCGCTTATCCATAGAAACCTTGTACAAGAAAATCGTTAGATACACCTCGTAGATTCCATAGAACCAGCCGGCATTTCCTTCATCCTGCGCGCGAGGGCCAATGTGAATATCGCTGGTAAACACGATACGGTTCCGTTTCCCCTTCTTTCCCGGAACCAAGCCATAGGTTTCCATCTTGAATGCGTCAAAGGAATCGATAAGGCTTATCACGTTTTCCGAGATAAGACCGCAGATAAACCACATGGGGGCAATGGCAAGGCTTGTGTAAGTAAACAAGGTTCCCGGCCCATAATAAATCCAAATGTCGTATCCGGTAAAAAACCGGAGAACCCAGCCAAGAGTGCACTCCATACATAAAATGATGGACATGTATACAAGACCCCGCAGGATAAGGGGAACATCCTTCCGCTTCATCCACCGGTAAGCTGGCTCAAGGCCAAAAACACAGATTGAGCCATAGACAAAAAACATATACAAACTAGCCTGTCCAAAAAAAGTTTTTATGGGAACTTCCCATACATGATGCAGGCTCAATACAGGATCAACCTCCCACCGATACTGGAAAATCGCTTTAACATATGGAATGAGCCTGCCGAGCTTGGTGATGGTATAAAACGCAACCTCTCCGGCAACAAGAAGAGAGCCATAAATACAAAAACGAAACAAGGCTTGCCTGATTCGCTTCCAGGGCGATTTAAGATGATCGTAGCGCACTTTCTTTTCTCTCATCGGGAAATCCTCCGTTTATGTATGTCTTCTATATCCTTTGTTGCTGGAAACAATTCCGTTTTTTTGTAAAAGAAGCGCGCCCTTTTTTGACCATTCGGCGGATTTCTCCATGCCAAGGCGGCCGGCAAAGACCAAGGTTTCCGCGACCTCCCATTCATAGGGGGTGTGTTCAAAGGATTCAAGAGCTTGCACGCAATACTTGCGGGCCTTCTCCATCTTCCCTTCGATAAAAGCCAGACGTGATGCGGCGCGAAGGCTCGGACCTTTCATCATCTGGAAGGTAGCCGAAAGCCGTAAAGCCTTAGCTAAGGTTTTACGCGCCAGGGACAGAATCTTTGTCCGCTCATGTCCGCTAATCCCTGACTCAAGGGCAAAACAAAAGGCTTCAACCGCATTAACAAACGAAATCTTTACATGGGGAATATTAACCGTATACAGCCTGTTTTCTTCAAGGATTGAATACGCTGCGTTAAGGGCGGCGGATACTTCTCCTTCCATAACAGCAATAGAAGCAAGGTGCCCATAATGGATACACAAGGTCATATGATCTTGCACTTCTTGGCTCATGTGTATGCCTTCGCTCAACATTGCCCGGGCTGATTCAGCGTTCATCCGTCCTTGAAGATATCGTATAAAAGGCACCTTGTTGTATGCCCAACCAATGTGCATCGGTGAATTAAGTTTACGCGCTACCCGCTCCGTTTCCAAATACGCTTTTTCGGATTTATCCAGGGCGGTAATCAAGAAATAATTCTGAGCAAGCGCACCAACCGCTGTCATCAGTTCCCACATTTCTCCAATCGAACGGAAATGGTTCGTCGCGTCTTCCAACAACTCTATTGATTTTTCACACTGGTTATAGAATAAAAAGAAATACGCATAACGGGATTTAAATATCGATTGGGCAGTACGGCTTTTTGATAAAAGGGCCGCTTGCTCGGCATTTTGAAAATGCGCAAGCCCCTGATTGGTAATACCGATACTCACCAAAGAAACCGCATAGTTACTTTCGCTCACCACCCATTTTTCTGCACTTGAGCGAATGGCCAGACTGTTGTTAAAGTTAGAAATACTTGCCCA
>JAFGIM010000140.1 GCA_016929605.1 Spirochaetales bacterium
CAGGTAAAGATAAAGTCTGAAGACCTTGATAAGGCCCGACAGACTGCGGTCGCCATACGCGACCTGTTTGAAACCCAGGGAGCCGATGTATTAACCGATCCAGGCATCAGTATGAAAGACGGCTTGCCTCAGGTAAACATCGTTTTGGATCGGCAGCGAATGTATAACCTTGGGCTTAATGTCTATTCTGTTGGTCAAGAGATAAAGGCAAACATCGCAGGAACCACCGCCTCCCGTTTCCGGGAAGACGGAGAAGAGATCGATATTACCGTTATGCTCGCCGAAAACGACAAGACCCGGCTTACCGACCTTGAACACATCTTCGTTACCAATGCCCAGGGGATGCGGATTCCCGTATCAAGTTTTGCCCGTCACGAGGAAGGAGTATCTCCCATCGCGATTACCCGCGAAAATCAGAGCCGCCTTATTATCGTCAGCGCCGGCACTGTTACCGGAGTATCCATTACAGACGCACAAAAGAAAGTGGAGTCGATGATCCAAAAGGCAATACCGGTTGACCCCGCAGTGCGTATCGAGTACGGCGGAGATTACGAAGATTTGATGAAGGCTATCAAACAGTTTGTTATCATCATCCTGATGGCAGTCATCCTGGTATTCGCCGTTATGGCCAGCCAGTTTGAGTCCCTTCTCGATCCGTTTATTGTTCTGTTTACCCTGCCCATGACGATTATTGGTATTGTCTTTATCTACGGGGTAATGGGAAACCCGCTTAATGTTATGACGGCCGTAGGTATGCTTATCCTTGTTGGCGTTATCGTTAATAACGGTATCGTTTTGGTAGACTATACCAACCTGCTCAGGAAGCGCGGACTATCCCTTAAAGATGCTTGTGCCGAAGCTGGACGCAGCCGCCTCAGGCCCATTTTGATGACAACCCTGACCACCGTACTCGGTCTTATCCCCATGGCCTTCTTCCCCGGAGAAGGATCGGAGATGGTGCAACCAATCGGTCAAACAGTTCTGGGCGGACTTTCGTTTGGAACCCTGATGACCCTTTTCTTGATGCCCGTTCTCTATTATGGATTCAACCGGATCCGTGAAAAGCGGGATATTAGAAAGGCACTGCGGGCGCAACAGAGACTTGAGGTGATAAACGGAGGAAAACTATGAAGCGAATCGAAATAATCTACAGCCAGGCTCTTGGAGAAGATATCCTTGAAGCCCTTAAAGATATTCCCGCGGCACAGTTTTATTCAGTTATCCCCGGCGTACGCGGCAAGGGATACTCAACACCCAAGATGGGAGACCCGGTGTGGCCAGAGATTAACGAAATGATGATTATCTACTGTGATGATAAATCGGAAGAGAAAATCTCGGCAGCTATACGAAAACTTCAGCAGATATATACATCCGAAGGTCTTGCCTTCTTTGTCATGTAAGTAAAAAATTGCGCATTACAGGCGGCGTCCGGCTTCGGTCGCCGCTTTTTTTATCGTGAACGCATTTCCATCCAGGCTTCTACCGCATGACGTACAGAGGAAAATGCAATCCGGGAAAAATCAATTTCGTCGCTCTTGGCAAGGACATACCCCGAACACTCATCCGGATCAAGATGAATATCGGAGAGAGAGGCATCGGTCTGTGCAGTAAAGAAAAAATCGCAGGTGTTATACAAAACACCGCAATAGTGATACTGATTTGGCCAGCTTCCCAAATAACACAGATCACGAACCGGTAAGCCGGTTTCTTCCCGGCACTCTCGTATCGCAGCCTCTTCAGCACGCTCGTCGCTATCTATAAATCCACCGGGAAGGGACAGAAGTCCTATGGCCGGCTCTTTAGATCGGGCAAGAAACAAGAGAGTGTCATCTATTTGAAGCAGCACACTCGCAGAACAGGCAACATTGTGATACAAGACAACAGAACACGCCTCACATTGCCAATACTTGTTGTCAATAAAACGCCATGACTTTTTCCCGCAGGAAGGGCAAAACTCAAATAGTCGATGCATCAGCCTACCCCCAAGCGATCATGGTGAACGTTGTAACAAGAACATATA
Source organism: Spirochaetales bacterium (assembly GCA_016929605.1). GTDB lineage: Bacteria > Spirochaetota > Spirochaetia > Treponematales > Treponemataceae > Teretinema. The sequence goes on from JAFGIM010000140.1 coordinate 2,021, forward strand.
CAAAAGCCATACCAACAAGAATGAGTGGACGGCGAGAAGACACTTGCAGGTAACGGGTGGCCACAGCCGCGCCATAATAGCGGGCGGTAATCGCTTCGGCGAGTCGATCGGCTCGTACTAGGGTTCTCATGATAAGCGGGACAATGAGAGAGGCGAACAAAGAAATCCGCGAGAACAAACCACCTTTTGCCCTGGCGTTTCCCAAACGGATTGAGCGGGCGCAGATAATCCGCGCGGCTTCTTGGTACAAAAGAGGTATAAAGCGAAACACAATACCGGCCACCAAAGAGACATCACGAGCAGGGAAGCCAAAGACACGAAGCGGCGACAGTACATCCTCCATCCCGTACATAATCTCGGTATGACTTGTTGTCCAGGAAAAAACCGATAGTGGAAGATAGATCAACAAAAACCGAATAAAGAACGAAGCGGTATAGGCCACATCCCGGGAAAAGTAATATTGGATAAGGCCTATGACGGCAAGCCAGGGAAGAAATCCCAAAATCCTGCGCAACACCCTGGCAAGGGGCAGGCGGGAAAGGGCAAGAAGGATAGCGGCAGGAAAAAGCAATGCGGCCAAAGAGAGCGGAGAAGTCGGAATAAGGGCGGCTCCCACCGACAAGATTACCAGTAGATATTTTGCAAGAGGAGAAAGACAGTGGATAGGGCTTTGGATTTTACCGTATCCGCCACGGGCCGTAGATCTAAGCCGCGCCAAGGTTTTTTGCACCCCGTTCAACTCCTTAACGCTACACTCCGGCTCCTTACCCAAAGTTGACTGCGCGCCGGGGGCAAGGGTAATCACCTGATCGGCAACCCGGCATTCCTCGCTCCGGTTAGTGGTAAAGATAACTGTTTTACCTTGCTCAGCCAGCGTGGAGATAAGGGCCAACAAGGCTCCTCTACTCGGGATATCGAGTCCGCTTGTAGGCTCATCAAGCAAGATGATAGAACTATCCATCGCAAGGATTCCAGCAAGGGCGGCTTTGCGCTTTTCTCCTCCGGACAGGCTAAAGGTAAGCCGATCGGCAAAGCGATCAAACGGAAGGCCAACCATATCCATGGTGGAGCGCACCCTTGCCACAAGAGCCTGACCGGAAAGGCCTGCGTTACGTGGAGCAAAGGCAATATCATCGGCGACAAATTCTTCAAATAAACTGGCCTCGCTTTCCTGTATGGCAAGGGCAAGAGTTTGTCCGGGAGAGCGATACACCGAACCGGACAGGGGCCTCTGTAAATCGGCGAGTATCTCAAACAGCAAGCTCTTGCCGGATCCTGATTCACCGAGAATCGCGGTTACCGTCCCTGCGCAAAAATCGGCAGAAAAGGATTCTAGGGGCCCCAGCGAAAGATTGGAACAAGCCAATACCAATTCCCTGGTCCTTTGGCCCAGGGGCCCAGTCCCGTTATAGGGGCGCTCTTCATCCAGATGCTCAAACAAAGACCACTCGTCCAGTTTCTTTGGGGACAGGGCCGCCCATTTTGTAACCGGACCATCAAAGACCAAGGATGCGTCCCTCATTATTAATATACGACCCGCACGGCTAGCCTCGTCATTATCATGCGTAATGTGAATTATCGTTCCGCCTGCGGCATGAACATGTTCAAGCGCAAGAAGCAATTCACCCCGGGCTATGGGACTTAATTGTGAGGTTGGCTCGTCAAGGACTAGGATATCCGGCTCAAGGACAAAGGTCCCCGCCAGGGCACAGAGTTGTTTTTTTCCGGTGGAAAGGTCAAAGGTAGACGCATCTTTACTGTCTTGCAGAGAAAGAGATGCAAGGGCTCGATACACCCGCTCGTGAATACAGTCCTTGCCCACCCCGATGTTTTCAGCTCCAAAGGCAACATCGAGCTCAACCGTTTCGGCGACGATTTGATCGCCGGGAGATTGAAACACCAAAGCGCTGGGAATTTGAGATGGGGAAGGCCTGCGAATGTGCCCCGCTGCAGGCTGTAAAAGATTAACCAGTAGCCGGGCAAGGGTACTCTTACCCGAACCGTTTGCGCCAAGGACAGCAAGATACTCCCCCTTACGCACAGTAAAGGATACATCCCGGACAGCGGCAAGCTCGCGCCCGGGATAGAAGTAACTTACTGAATCCAGTTCAAGAAGGGTGTTCGGGGCAGACATATCGCCGGATCAGTTAAAGCCCTTGCGCCAGCCAGCCGGATTTCCCGGACCAACCCAGCGATTAAGGGCAAAGCCACTTCTAAGGCTATAGGTTATAAACTTTTTAGCACGGCTCACTGCTTCGTAGGGCTCAAGACCCAGACCAAGCCCTGCGGTAATAGCCGCAGCCACGGTACAGCCTGCTCCATGAGTCCAGCGGGTATCAATAAGCGCACTCTCTACCTGATTAAAATCCTTACCATCAAAGAAGATATCCAGGGCACTCGCCTGCCCTTCAAGACGCGATCCACCTTTAATAAACACATTACGGGCTCCACGGGCGTGAATCCGTCGGGCGGCTTCTTTCATCTCATCTATCGTAGCGGGGGTATCCATACCCGCAAGCTGACCGGCTTCAAACAGATTAGGGGTTACCACAATAGAAAGCGGCAGTAATACGGAGGCAACTCGTTCATTCAATTCGGGGTGCAGCGCTTCGCCTGCGCCCTTGCACACCATAACGGGATCAAGTACATACCGGTCAATCGCATGGGTGCGAATCATATCCGCGGCCATATCCACCGCGTAGGTACTCCCTAACATGCCGGTCTTTAAGGCATCCAGACCAATCCCGTCAAAAATGGTATGCAGCTGAGCGCGCAAGACTTCCTCGGAAAGGGGAAATACCTGATGAGCCCAATCCCGATCCCCGTCCATAGTAGCAATAAGGGTAACTGCGGCCATGCCGTATACCCCGTACTCCTGAAATGTTTTAAGATCTGCTTCAAGTCCGGCGCCACCGGATGCATCGGACCCGGCAATCGTTGCTACTTTAATCATGTATAAAAGCTCCTCTTGCCCAGAATTATAGCGAAAACCACCGGGCGGAAACAATAGCAAACGTATTTTATCTTGACACTTAACAGCTGTTTTGTCATCATACAATCACGTTACTATGTAAAGGAGCACACAATGACAACATCTTCCGGTGTGTACATTCGCAAACTGGTTGTTACCGGCGCTCTGGGCGCCCTGGCAATATTTCTTGGTATAACCCGTCTGGGTATTTTCCCCTGGATCTCGGGCGCATCGCTCACCATTCTCCATATCCCGGCAATTATTGGCGCTATCCTGGAAGGCCCCGTTGTTGGCGCAGGTATCGGCGCAATTTTTGGAGCATTTAGCTTCTTTCAAGCAAGCACGTCTCCTGCCTCTCCCATAGATTTTGCCTTTCGCAATCCCCTGGTATCACTGTTACCCCGCATCCTTTTCCCGATTCTTACCTGGGCGATATTTTATTTCGGCTCCAAGATCAAGATCCTACCGGCGGTTGTAGTTGCCTCGGTAGCCGGAACGATTATCCATACAATTCTGGTATTAACGATGCTCGTTGTTACCGCTGGTTCCGGGGTGCTTACCGGCGGGGCTGACGGGGTTACCTTGTGGGCTGTTATTTGGGCAATCTTTATCGCCAACGGATTTCCCGAGGCAGTTGCTGCGGGTATTTTTACCACCCTGGTGGTTGCCGCAAAAATGGGGATTTCTTCCAAAAGGAACACATCACGCCTGACAGACGAGATAAAGAAGAACTAAATTACTGCTCGCAGGATTGTTGGTATTTTCCTCCTTTTCCTATAAAAAAGTAAGCCACCATAATAACTTTCCTGCATAATAACCTTTGAGGAACGCCGTGCGCTCCTCAAAGGAGTCTTCCATAGCTACCCCACCTACTACCATATTTCGCTGTCGCTACCCACGCTTCTGTCCAAACCCCGATTGTCCCAATCACGACCCGGCCACCGCACGGAGTAATCGCTGGTTTATCAAATACGGATCTTTTTACACTCAAACC
>JAFGIM010000141.1 GCA_016929605.1 Spirochaetales bacterium
AACCGCGGTAAAGGTAAGCATATACACTAACTGGGATGCAAAGGACCGGATGCGGTCCTGCCGGGTATCGTTATAATGCGGGTTAGAAAAAACCACGATGTCCCCGCGATGATAGTCTCTCATACGGGGTATACCAACCTCGCTTAATGGAAACTTGGGTCCCGATGGTGTCTTTAATACTACAACACGATCTCCGATCATAAACTCGGGAACCATTGATTCAGAGGGAATCGCATACATCTGAAAAATAAAGAGATTAATAAGAAGAACAAGACAGCCCGCCTGTAACAGAGCGTCTGCCCATTCAAGAAGATGAGTAATGATCGTTTTTTTTCGCATCGGAGAGGCGGGTAAGGATGCGCAGGAAGGAAGGAATCGCTCAAGACGTTTATCTGCAAGGCGCCATTGAATGATCAGGGAACTGACCAACGCGGCCACCCATAAAAGGGCGGACACCAGGTCAAAAGCGAACGAGCCTTCCCTGTCTCCCGAGCGGCGAATAATAAAGGCGGTAAAGAGGATAAACGGTACATACTCGGAAAGCTTTCTGACAAGCGAAAGACTCATACGCGAGGGGGTTTTTATAAGTCGTCTGGTCGCGATAAAAAAAGCAAGGGCAGTAGCAAAGGATAGGCTAAGAGAGACAAGGGCGGCAGCGGAGCCAGGTAAAAAAGAGCTTAATGCAAAGGCTGCCGACACGGCGGCACAGACAGTAAAGAGAATGGTCATGGAACCTCCAAACAGAAAATTAGTATAGCAAAAAATAGTGGGCAACGCTATACTGTTTTTTCTATGGAATTTGATACGATCCTCCCTCCACAAACCAATTTCCCCCGTATTTCAGCAGAGAATCTGAGCTTTTTGGCCGCCGAGGCGTTTAAACGCCTCTCGTTTACCTTTACACGCTCCCATCTCCTTCATCTTGTCTCGATTGTACAGAACCCGCACTCCAGTGCTCATGATCGGCTCATCGCCTCGTATATGCTGAAAAACGCCCTTGTTGCCGCCCGGGGGAAGCTTGCCCTCTGTCAGGATACCGGCACAGCCCAAGTTTTTGCCTGGAAAGATGAGGGGATTATTCTTGGTTCAGACGGCATCGAAGCGCTAAGTCAGGGTATAGCTCGTACCTGGAAAGACTGTTTCCTTCGAAACTCCACGCTGGAAGCGAAGACCTTCTTTAGCGAGGTAAATCCAGGAACAAATCTTCCCGCTCAAATTCATCTGTGTGCAACCTTTCCCAAAGATGGAAAGCCCGCGCTTCGGTTTCTTTTTTGCGCAAAGGGGGGCGGATCATCCAATAAAACAAACCTTGTTCAAGCGACCCCCGCCTTGCTTGATCCCCAGGCCTTTCAATCCTTTCTTGAAAAACAAATTGCAAGCCTTGGGGTCGCCGCGTGCCCCCCGTATTCTATCGCAGTTGTTGCCGGAGGTATTAGTCCGGAACAAAACTTGCTTGCCCTAAAACTGGCCACCTGTGGATATTTTGATGAAGAAATAGAAGGCTTTGATACGCGCATTATGGGTGTTACGCCGACTCGTGATAAGGAACTTGAATCTACCGTTCTCTCTCTTGCCACACATACAGGCCTTGGAGCCCAATTTGGAGGAACAGCCCTTGCCATTTCGGCGCGGGTACTCAGGCTCCCGCGACATGGAGCGAGCTTCCCCGTATCTATCGGAGTTTCCTGTAGCGCCCATCGCAATCTATACGCGGTAATCGACCATAAAGGCATTCATCTTCAAAGCACCGTACAACGACCAGAAGAAATACCGGGTCTGCTGGAAGCGGCATCACTGTGCACATCTCAACCAACCGAAGCGGTGCGCGTTGATACTTCGATTGGCCTTATTGCCTGCAGGGATGCGCTCGCTTCGCTGTCTACGGGAACTCAGGTCCTTCTTTCCGGGAAAATTCTGGTGGCCCGGGACGCGGCCCATGCTCGCTGGAGAGCCTTACTCCGGGAGGGCAAACCTCTTCCGAAATATCTGCAACACTACATTATTATGTACGCAGGTCCCGCAGAAACGCCGGATGGATATGCCCTTGGAAGCTTTGGTCCCACCACCGCAGGACGCATGGATGAATATGCGGATGAACTTATGAGAGGAGGGGCAGCACTGGTTACCCTTGCAAAAGGAAACCGTAGCGCTCAATGGACAGCGGCGTGTAAAAAATGGAATGCGGTATACCTTGGATCCCCCGGGGGTATTGCAGCCCTTATCAGTGAAAACCATATTAGTGCAAGCGAAATACTCGATTATCCGGAATTGGGAATGGAAGCGGTACGCCTGGTAACAGTAAAGAATCTTCCCTGCTTTGTCCTTACCAATGGACGTGGAGACGATTTCTATTCAATGCTCTAAAGAGGTATATCATGATCGCCATTGATTTTGACGAGGCCATCGACCGTTTTGACGGGGATGCAGACATTTATCATGAACTATTGGCAGCTTTTCTTGAGTCAGGGGACACCGATGTACTGGCCTTTGAAGAAGCGGCTATTACTCAAGAGCGCGAAAAAGCGCTCTATCATATTCATAAGCTTAAGGGAGCTGCCCTTACCCTTGGCGCGAACGCGCTTGCAGCTCAGGCTGAAACGGGGGAGCGAATCCTGAGAAGCGGCACCATGGATGGGCTTGACGTGCTGACACCCCTTATTCGGGAACTGTATAATCAAACCCTCGCCGAAGTTCCGGCTATCATGGCGTTCCTGGAAAAACAGATCGAAAGTTAAGCTCAAGAAGGCCTTCCATCTGCATCGGGGATATCTGTCGTATGTGCGCCATCAGGGCTACTACCGCCTTGATATCATGTGGATGTGTGGCCACCTCACCTTTCATCTGCATCCAGGGAGCGTCAGTTTCCGACAAGAGCCTCTGAGGCGGCACAGTGCGTACGGTTTCGATAAGAGATCGATCGCCTCGCAATAGACCCTTTCCGGCAGAAAACCAGGCGTTAATGCCCCGAGCCAACAAGGATTGAGCTTCTATCGCGGACCCCGGCCAACCATGAAAAATAATCGCTCTCAGTTTTTTTAATCGACGTGAATCGGCAAAGATCAAGTCCATGCCCTTTCTGCAGTGAATAATCAATGGCAGCGAAAAGGCATGAGCCAGGTCTAGCTGAAGATCCCACACAGCACGTTGCAGGGGTAAGGTTGTCCGATACTCGGGAGTAAAAAGATCAAAGCCGGCCTCTCCAATCGCATCAAGCCGATGCGACTGACATAAAGAGTCAAGAAGCGCAGCATGGTCGACAAGCGGCTGCTGTGGATGAATTCCATGTGAAAGATACACCCTGCCCGCTCTGGTGCGGGCAAAGGCCTCGTGCCATTCAAATTCTTCGAGCGTGCAAGAGCTGGCGCATACCAGGGTCTTTTCATCGGGATAGCCCTGATCTGCAAGGCGATCCACCGCATTTTTTATATGAAGATGTGCGTCAACGTACATACTTGTAATTATATCTCTAAAGGTATCCGTTAGCTTCCCGAAAATATAAGGGCGGGAGGTTTTCCATGAAAAACTACTATATCAGGAGCAATCCAGGCTCCGCCGACTACCTTTCTATACTCAATGAAACTGACGAAGGTCTGATGGTTCGAATTTATCGTGATCTGGATGGATATGAAAAGGTGATTGACGAATACATGACCCGCGTCCTGTTTGACAGTTGTATACGAACCGGATATCTTCTGGAAATGGAAGATAAGCCGGCAAGCGCAATCGCATAACAATTCTCTCCTCTTTTCAAAGGCGGCCGAGGGCTTTACGGGCAAGGCTCTCCGCCGCTTCCTTATTTCCTTCATCAATCCAGTGAATAACCACTCCCTTACGCTCCATCCCCCTAAACCATGTTTCCTGTCGTTTTGCGAATCGGCAAATACCGGTATACAAGGCTTGTACATACTGGTCGTAGGATGAAATCTTACCTTGCAGGTATTCTGCGGTAAAACGATACTCAAGACCAAGCCATTCAAGACGCTCCCAAGTTATGCCTGCGTCATGAATGG
>JAFGIM010000142.1 GCA_016929605.1 Spirochaetales bacterium
AAGGATCTTGGCGTTACTCTCGAGATCAAGGATATGGACTTTGACGGTCTTCTTGCCGCCCTTGCCTCGGGTAACGTCGATTTTGTTATCGCAGGGATGACGCCATCGGAAGAGCGGCGTATGAATGTCGATTTTTCCGATATCTATTATTTTGCCGAGCATGGGGTGGTAATCCGTACAGCCGACGAGTCCCTATACAGTGTTGCTCCCGATTCTCTCAAAGACCGGATGATCGGAGCCCAGAGAGGCGCCATTCAGGTAAACCTGGCAAAAACTCGTATCAAGGGTGTCGGCGAAGAAGAAGCGGAGAACCCCCATCCACAGGTTAAAGAACTGGGTAAGCTGCCCGATTTGATTATGGAACTCAAGAATAAAAAAATCGACGCGGTTGTTGTGGAGCTTCCGGTGGCCCGCTCCTATCTTAAGGCGAATTCTGACTTAGTGCTTGCTTCTTACACCTTCCAGGACGATGACGGCGGCTCTGCCGTTGCGGTCAAGAAAGGAGAGAAGGCGCTTGTGGAGGCGATAAACAAGACTATTCTCCGTCTTCAAGATGAAGGTCGAATAGAAGCCTTTGTGGCAGAAGCAAGCGAGCTTGTGGAATACTAAGGTTTATTGACATTTGTTTCCTTCTTCACCATATTAAGGTCAGTTAGTACCAGTATGGTATGCGCAAGGAGTTACTATGAAGAAAAAGCTCACGGGTAAAACCGCCTTAGTTACCGGCTCAAGCCGCGGGGTTGGGCGTTTGGTTGCCATTGCTCTGGCGGATCTTGGCTGTTCTACCATTTTTTGTCATGGCAGGAGCGAGGCCTCATGCAGGGAGACAGCCCGTCAAATCGAGAGTCGGGGAGCCAAGGCGGTTATTCTTCCCGCCGAGCTTTCCGATCCCGCTCAGGTTGAATCTTTGGCCGATCGGGTCCTTGCCGCAGGCGGTGTAGATATTCTTTACAACAACGCGGCCGTCATGCATCCCTGGAGGGATTCCCCCGAGGAGCTTTCTTTTGAGGACTGGGCCTGGTCATTTCAGGTTAATGTGTTCGCTCTTGTCATGCTTACGGTACGGCTTCTTGCTCCGATGAAGCTAAAAAAGTGGGGAAGGATTATCAATCTGACGAGCGGTATCGACAAGACTCCCCAGTTGGCCGCCTATGGCGCGTCTAAATGGGCGGTTGACAAGTGGACGGACGATCTGGCGGCAGCCCTTGCGGGATCCGGGGTTATTGTGAGCCGCCTTGATCCGGGTTGGCTCAAAACCGATTTGGGGGGACCTAATGCCGATCATGAGCCGGAAGCGGTTCTTCCCGGGGCACTTGTGCCCTGCCTCCTTCCTGACGACGCGCCCGGGGGCAGTTTTTTTCGCGCTCAGGAACTTCGAAATTTCTCTCTGGATTAGACATTTTTGGTTTCTTTATGCTTGATTTTTTTGCTATTCGTGGTACACTTAAGAAAAGTTACAGGTAATAATGTAACGGGGTGTTCTGTATGGAATACTCAAAGAAAAACGTACCGTGAATCTGCCCGCTTGACCGCATATCAGGCACCAAGATAACACGCAGGTTAAAAAAGGTTAATTCACTAATACGGAGGAATTTTTTATGAAGAAAGCACTTTGGCTTATCGCCGCGCTCGTCCTCGCCCTGGTTCTGGTAACCGGATGCGAACAGGAATCCATCGAAATCAGCAAGCTCCCCCAGGGATCTGACAACTTCGACTTCGAAGGCAAGACTCTTGTTCAGCTCATACCTACCTATGGGAATGCCATCACCAAGTTCAGTATTGCTGGAGCTTCAACCACATCAAGCACCATCTATCTGACTCAAGAGACTGGTACTTTTGTTTTCGGGGAAGACGGTAACTATACCTATAGTTCTACTGAAACTTATACTCCTGCCGCAGATGGACAGTATGTTGACGGAGTTGTACCTGGTGTAAGCTACTCTACAGAGTATTATCTCAGCGGATTTGCTGGTAAGACTATAAGCACCTATGTAACTACCGGAACCTGGTATCAGTATAAGGACAAGAAGTCAGATGCTACTGATGTTACCAAGATTCTTATGACGGACAGTGTAACCACCACAAGCACCTATACTCCTGATAACTTTGCTTCTTCTGTAGTTATTCGCACCTACGCAGCCGGTACTACCTCTACTACCATAAGTAATCAGTATGTTGGCGATCCCTCTGGCCTTACCTATTCCTACGGTGGCGAAACCGCTGACGGACGAGATGTATGGATGATTGGCGGAGAGGCCTACGTTGAACAGGAATAATCCCGCGTAAGCGCGTTTTCTGTTCTGATCGGGCTGCCGGCTTTGGCCGGTGGCCCTTTTTTTTGGCCCGCTTCGCTAAACCGCTTAACCAAGGATGCCGGACTCGGGTATAGTAAGGGCATGGATTTTAGTTTTCTTTCCAAGTACTGGCCCTACTATGTGATTGGGGCCAAAAATACGATTTTGCTCGCGTTTTTTGCGGTTATTATCGGAGTGGCAATCGGGATGCTTATTGCCGTGTGCCGTATCGGCAAGGATAAGCCCCTTCGGTTTGTGTCGGCAGCGTATGTGGAGTTTATCCGCGGCACACCCCTGTTGGTGCAGCTTTTTATAATCTACTACGGGCTACAGGCAATCGGCATACGCTTTCCCGATATACCCTTGGCGTCCCGGGTGCTGGGCATCAATTTTGCCGACTTTATGGCAGGCGTAATCACCATGGGCATCAACTCAGGTGCCTATGTAGGAGAGATTTTCCGGGCAGGAATACAGTCCATCGACAAGGGACAAACCGAAGCCGCCCGCTCGCTCGGCCTTTCCTGGCCAAAAACGCTCCGATATGTAATCCTCCCACAGGCAATACGCAACGTACTTCCCGCCCTGGGTAACGAATTTGTTGTTATTATCAAGGAATCTTCTATCGTTTCTATAATCGGTATCGCGGATTTGATGTACAAGGCGAATACAGTACGCGGCAATACCTTCAAGCCCTTTGAGCCCCTCCTGGTGGCCGCTCTCGTGTATTTTATGCTCACCTTCCCCCTCTCCAAGTTCCTCGCTCGCGTAGAAAAAAGGATGAGAACCCATGACTGACACACCGGCTTTTGGACCGATCGTAAAAATTGAAAACCTTCATAAGCACTTTGGCGCCCTAACAGTCCTTAATGGCATCGATGAACACATCTCGGCCGGAGAGGTTGTAGTCCTTATAGGGCCCTCAGGATCGGGAAAAAGCACCTTTCTCCGCTGCCTCAACCTGATGGAAGAACCCACCTACGGAAAAATTTACTTTGATGGCAACGAGATAACCAACCGGGAATCCTGGAAAAAGGGCGGACTGGACCGCGTGCGGCAAAACATGGGAATGGTGTTTCAGCATTTTAACCTCTTTCCCCACATGAGCGTTATGGAAAACATAACCCTTGCGCCCATGAAGGTTCACTCGCTTTCCAAAAAAAGCGCCGAAGAGCAGGCGTTTGACTTACTCGATCAGGTCGGTCTTACCGACAAGGCCCATGCCCACCCAGCCCAGCTTTCCGGCGGGCAAAAACAGCGAATCGCTATAGTCCGGGCCCTGGCCATGGAGCCAAAACTGCTCCTTTTTGACGAGCCCACGAGCGCACTGGACCCGGAAATGGTTGGCGAAGTCCTGCAGGTAATGAATAATCTTGCCAAGCGAGGCATGACCATGGCCGTGGTAACCCACGAAATGCGTTTTGCCCGGGAAGTGGCAAGCCGGGTGCTTTTTATGGATGAAGGGATTATCGTGGAAGAAGGGAGTGCCCAGAAGCTGTTTAGCGCGCCGGAGAATCCCCGTACACGCGAGTTCCTTGCTAAAGTGTTGTGAGTGCTCGCAGGATTGTTGGTAGCTTTTACGCTTTAACGTGAATAAAGCGGACTATCGGCTGTGTTCGGGTGCTATCCAGCTCCAGCAGGGCGCACGAAGGGTGGGAGTTCCCCCGCGGTCGGGACACACTGCCGGGGTTCAAGGCGGTTAAGTGACTTACTTCTTCGGTAAAGGGTATGTGGGTATGTCCATAGATGGCTATATCGCAGGCCGTTGCATGAGCCGATGCAAGCAGGATATCCAGGGACACGTCCACCGAATACCGGTGTCCATGCGTTAAAAACACCTGGTAGCCGGAGGCTTGAACGATAAGCCGGTCGGGTACGGTAAGCGAAAGGCCGGGGGCCTCCTCCGGAGCGGCATCGGAAGGCAGGGTTATGCGGTATTCATCCCCGTCCCCGTTACCCGCTACCAGCGCTACTACCGGGGGGAGGGCATCCCTGAGCCGGCTGGAAGTAAAGGTATTTTCCACATATTGAACGATATCCCAAATGCCGTCTCCGGCAAAAAGGAGCGCATCGCACAAGGGTCCTTGTTTTTTGATTATCTGTTCTACCGCCTGATAGTGTCCATGGGAATCCGAGATAACAAGCAGCCGGGAACTGTCGCGTCGCTTAAGGCGATCCAGATCGGCCTCGCCCCCCAGTATTCCCGGTAGCGGTCGCTCAAGGCAATTCATGGCTCGCCTTGTCCTCCAGCAGGTACAAATATCAGATGATTCTTTGATTTAAGGGAGTTTTCCGGATCTCGCCAGGCGGTAAAATGCCAGTTTTTTCCCGCATCCTTTTGTTTAACGCGCTTTCGTACAATGTCGAGCACCTGCGGCATTCGCGTTTCCGCAAGGCCCGTAGCTCCTTCCTGCTCCAGATACAGGGCCGAGGCCAATAAAAGAAGGGACAGTTCCCCGGGTTCTAACAGCTGTTCACTGCCTTCCTGGGCCAGGGGTTCGTCGCTCTGCGTTATATTTACTACCAGGTCGGAGATTTCTTCCACGGCAAGTGAGTCTTCCTGGGGCATCAGGGTTGCAACACGGAGGGTCGGGAAGGTGTCGTGTAGACGAACGATGTCCCGTACGGTGCCTTCGGGGGCTCCTATGGTAAGGATGATCGAGCGATCGGGGAGGTAGGAGAGATCGCGAAGCCGTTCAACGCGGCTGTACATGCCGCCCCCTGACTCTGCTCCGAATTCTTTGGTTAATTCTTCGTCTATTCCGGTCAGGGCTATGTATTGCGGGCCCGCTACCAGAAGTACCCGGTAGCCCTGATGATGGCGGCGGGGAGAGCCAATCGATGCCTTTTGGGGTGTCGATAATCCTTCTGTATGCGGGAAGAATGCGGGTTCCCCTCTGGCGGTACACGAAAGAAAGAGGCAAAGAGAACAGGCTAGAGCAATAAAAGTCGCGACTAATTTCATCGTTTGTCCATCATAACCGGTAATTCGGGCATTGAAAAGGGCATACTATTCTGGTATTGTCGGTTTATGCAAATCGCCTCCACCATCTTTCAGATAATCGGCAGCCTTGGGCTTCTCCTGTACGGGATGAAGTTAATGAGCGACGGAATTCAAAAAAGCGCGGGGGACTCTCTCCACCGTATTTTGAACTTTATGACCGGCAATCGCCTTTCTGCGGTGCTTACCGGCGTTGGTATCACTGCGATTGTTCAATCTTCCAGCGCGACTACGGTTATGACCGTCTCGTTTGTTAATGCAGGGCTTTTAAGCCTGCAGCAGTCGATCGGGGTTATCTTTGGCGCCAATATTGGTACAACGATTACCGCATGGATTGTATCGCTCTTTGGCTTTAAGTTTAAGCTTGCGGTCTTTGCCATCCCGGCCTTTGGAATCGGCTATTTTATCACCTTTTTTAAGCGGCTCCATCGGGAAGGTCTTGGCGAGGCGATTATGGGCTTTGGACTCCTTTTTGTGGGTCTTGAGATTCTTTCTTCGGCCATGCCCTCTGTCTCCGCAGACCAGCTCCATTTTGTTGAATACTTTACTGACCGGGGAGTGTTGGGTTTATTTGCCGGGGTCTTGCTGGGTTTAGTGGTTACTATGATTGTCCACTCGTCGAGCGCGGCAACGGCAATTATCCTGACGATGTCCCACAACGGCCTTCTTCCCTGGGAGTTTGCCGCGGCAATGGTTCTGGGAAGCAATATTGGTACGACCATTGATGCGGTCCTGGTATCTATCGGGACCAAGCTTAATGCCCGCCGGGCTGCCGCTGTTCACGTTCTTTTTAACATAAGCGGTACGGTTATCGCGATGATTGTGTTCCATCCTTTTTTACGTCTGGTGGATCTGATTGTTCCCGGAAGTCTCTGTCCCGATAACATTACCACCCATCTTGCGATGCTTCATACGGTGTTTAACGTCATGAACACCCTGATCTTCCTTCCGTTTGTTAAGCAAATTGCGTCTTTTGTTGAAGTAATCGTTAAACCGGGTGAACACGAGCCGCCCGAGCAATACCGGTTGGTCTTTCCCGCCTCTGCCTTCCGCGAAAACGCCGAATCCTTTATCTTCTTTGCAGAAAAAGAAATTCTTTCTATGTCCGGCGTCGTTAACCGGATGTTTACCACCCTGACTACCCTCCTTAAAGACGATGATCCGTCCAAGGCAGGGTTCATCCTGGAACAACTGGGTAATCAGGAGGACTATGCAGATCAGATGCAGGAAGAGCTCTCCCAATACCTGGTCAAGACCTCGCAGCTCCCCCTGTCCGACCGTACCCGCGAGAACGTGCGGCTTATGCTTCGTATTGTGGACGATCTTGAAAGCATGACTGATGACATCTTCTCCATTTCCATGCTGATTCAGCGGAGCCGCGACAAAAAGATGAACTTTAGGGGAGACGATATTGAACTTCTGACTCCCTACATTGGTCTGGTTGAACGCTTCCTCAATTTTGTCTACGAAAATCTTAATAAGCCCCTTAGTAAGGATAAGCTTGATTTTGCCCACGAGATGGAAGATCAAATAGATTTGTTCCGGAAGAACTTGAAAAAAACCGCCCGAAAGCGGCTTGAGGAAGGAGCGAATGTTAAGGCCGAGCTACTCTATATCGATATTGTCCGCGGTATCGAAAAGCTTGGCGATCACGCCTTTAGTATCTCAGAGGCTCTGGCCGCCACGAAGTAAAAACTCCCGGGCGATGGTGGTATCCTCCCCGTGTCCACACAGGACGCGGGTTTGACCGGGCAGCTTCGATAGCCGGGTAAGGCTTTCAAACAGGGCTGCATCGCTTCCGCCGGGGCTATCCGTACGACCCCATCCTGCATTAAACAGGGTGTCTCCCGAAAACAGTACCTGCTCAGAGGGGGCATAGAGGCAAACCGAGCCGGGGCTATGACCGGGGGTATGTAAAATAGTGAACTCCCCGAGCGTCTGTCCCTCTTCCAAAAATTCATCCGCTTGCGGGATATGCTCCGGAATAAACCGGGAAACAAAATCCGCTCCAATCTGTTCAAAAAAGGAGCGATGGCGCTCTACTGCCCCCTCTCCCAAAAAAAACGCGTCATCCCGATGGCAGTAGACCTTAGCCGAGGGATACTGGGAGGTAAGTTCCGCAATTGCGGTTATATGATCGAGATGCCCATGGGTCAAGACGATGGACAGGGCCTCGATGGCGTTTTGTTTAAGGTGTGCTATAATCGAGTCGGCGCTTACCCCCGGGTCTATCACCATAGCCGATCCATCCGTATTAAAGACGAACCAGGTATTAACCGCCAGCGGACCGCCAGTAAGTTTTGATATCTTCATAAGTAGGGCGAGTATACCGCGAAAGGAGGATTCATGACAGTCCTTGTTTCCCTGATCATCCTGACCGCTCTATTATTTTATGTGGCCCTACCCCTGCTTTCGCGCGAGGCGCAAAAAAAGCACTACAACGGGATTCTGACCGACATTGACGAGCATGTCGGTATTTCCGGCAGTGTTACCACTGTCCGGGATGGAAGAATATGGATTACAGCCGATCACCGTCAAGAAGATTCTGATACCCCGCTTGTTCTGGTTCCCCAACAAACAACGTTTATGTCCGTCAGCTCAGATGGGGTAACCGAATGGATCCCCTGGAAACGACTTCTTGCAGTGGAAACCGGCTCTACGGTTATGGTGTATCTTCCGGCAAGCGGTAAGCGTCGCACCTACTGTGTATTTCACGAAGAGAAAAATGCCAAAGCGTTCCGCGAGCGCCTGAGAGAGCGGCGGATGCATCATCATCTGTCGGATCCCGCCACTCCCTTTTTTGTAGCTCTTGGCGCCTTTTTAGAGTTTGCCTTTTTTCTTTCTGCCTTTACCGGGGGGGAACTTGATACGGCGAGCTCGTTGGCCCTGATCGCTATCTTTGGCAAGGCCCTTCCCTGGGCACCACCAGGACTTGCGCTTACCTTATGGTCGCATCGGATACAGGATAGGGCTCAGGACAAAAAAAAACGCCGACAGTCACTGACCGTCGGCTATGTGTTAACAGGATTGGGCGTCCTTTTAAACGGAGCTCTGATCCTCTTCGTTATCCGGGGTATCGCTTTCTCCGTCCGATAGGTAGGTATCCTGCTCGGAATAGTCATCCTGGGCAAAGCTATCATCGGTGGATGAATCTGCCTCTGTATATTCGTCAGTTTCCTGTTCGGCCGATTCTTCCTTTTTCTTGGAATAGCTGACTACGAGTTTTCGTCCCCGATATTCCATCTCGTGTAAGCCTTCTATTACCCGATCAGCGTCCTCGGTTATTACTTGGACGAATGAGTAGTTATCCAACACGCGAATATCTCCGATATGATCGCGGTCAATCTCCACATTCTGCATAATCAAGCCAATAAGATCACGGGGGAACACACGCCGATTGCGTCCAATGCTCACAAAGAGGGTGGTCGCCAATTCTTCGGGAAGTACTACCCGCTCTACCGGACGATTTTCTGTAGAAGGTCGCTCACGGCTTGCCCGTTCTGTCTTCTCCGCTCTTGCTCCCTTGTCGGCCCGGGGAGCTTTTTCACCACGATTTCCCCGATCACTGCGTTCGCTTCGATCGCTACGTTCGCTTCGATCACTGCGATCTCGTTTATCCCGAAATGAACGACCCGTTCGAAGGGCTGAGCCAAATGAGCCAGGGAAGGCTCCATCATCAATCTGCTTGAGCAGGTATGCCGCAAGATATGACCGCAATGTTAAGGGTACTGACGAGCGGAATAAACGGCGATACTGATTGAGCAGGAGGGGATCTTCTTCCGTCCTGATCTTTTTAACAACGTCCTGAAGATATTCGGTAATCTGATCTGCATTCAGGGCGCTTTTTCTCTTTTCTGACACGATAACATTCTCCTGTAGTCAATAATGCCATAATTATGACGCTTACTCAATGGTCTCGCCGCTGGGTAAAGTTCAGAACCGACAGGTGCCCCAGGTTCTCGAACCCCAATCGGCGTAATACGGTATAAAAGGGCTGCGGGATAACCGGGGCGGCACAGACCAGATGGCGATAGTGTCTTTCCTGCCAGTAGCGCACCGTCCGGGAAGCGAGCTCTTTACCCAAGCCGAGTCCTCTAAACTCGGGTAATACAGCGATAGTCTCCAACGCGGCGCTATGGAGACTATCCGATGGCAGGGGTCCCGAGCGGGCTGCGCCAACCGACAGGCCTTCCATATCATCCACGACAATCGTTACCATTCCCGATATCTCAGGACGAAGCCGACTAATCACCAGAGAAAGGGCATCATGAAGTCCCAGGGGAAGATCCATTAGGAGCTCCCGTTCGGCATCTTCTATCAATTCAGTTATCGCAGTATCAACGGGCCCGTGAATAATCCGGAAGGTAAAATCCTCCCGAACAAGCTCTTCAGTTTCTTCAGGCTCTTCTCCAATTCGCTCCAAACCCCAAAAATCCCGCAAGTTATTGTACCATTCACGAACAATGGAGCGCATTTCCCGCTCTTTATAGGTAAACCACAGTCGTTCTACCTCGGGGTATTCTTTTAGAATGTTCTTAAACTTGCGAAATACACCTTGACCGGAGGAAAGGGCGACCCGTAAGTCTTCACGAACCACGGGGTTGCGCAATTGGGCGGCAAAACGGTCCATCATCCTGAATCCGCTTACCGAATCCCACTGGGGTATGGCGTAATATCGTTCGGTTTCCCCACCAGGCTGGGTGGCAGCATCAGAACTGACGCAACGGGTTTCGCAGGTGTCAAACAGGAAGATGCCTGCCTGGTCTTCCATGGAAAAAATAATCTCGTCGGTTATCTCGGGTGTTAACTCAAATTCCATTTGGTTTGATTTTACCACGGATACCCCGTATTATAAAGGTTGACCACTATGGTCAGGGAGGAATGTATATGAGTGTTATTGCGTATATCGACGGTCGGGAAATCCTTGATTCAAGGGGGAATCCCACGGTAGAGGTTGACGTATATCTTGAAGACGGAAGCAGAGGCCGCGCGGCTGTCCCTTCCGGAGCCTCCACAGGAGAACATGAAGCATTGGAGCTCAGGGACGCAGATCCTTCACGATACAAGGGAAAGGGTGTATTGGATGCAGTAGAGAACATCAATACACTGATTGCCGAGGAACTTGACGGGGCCGACGCCCTGGATCAGGCAGAGATTGACAGCATGCTGTTGACCCTTGACGGGACGGCTAACAAGGCAAAACTCGGCGCCAACGCGATCCTTGGTGTTTCCATGGCAACTGCCCGGGCCGCGGCGGATTCGCTGGGAATTCCGCTCTATCGCTATTTAGGCGGCGCCCACACCCTGCAGTTACCGGTTCCTATGGCTAATATTATCAATGGCGGACAGCATTCAGACAACAAGATAGACTTTCAGGAGTTTATGATCATGCCCGTAGGTGCGCCAAGCCTTCGCGAGGCAGTGCGCATGACAGCCGAGGTGTTTCATACCCTTAAGGGAATCCTTAAAGATGACGGGCATGCCACCAGTGTAGGAGATGAAGGCGGTTTTGCCCCGGATATCGGAAACGAGCAAGCTCTGGAATATATCATGAAGGCTATAGAGCGAGCCAAGTACCGCCCCGGAGAGGATATTATGATAGCCCTGGACTGCGCAGCCTCCGAGCTTTATGACGCAGGCGGAAAAAAAGGGTATAAATTCTGGAAATCCAATCCGGATAAGGTATTCAGCGCGGACGAGATGATCGCAATCTACAAGAAATGGGTGGACAAGTACCCAATTATTTCGATTGAAGATCCCCTCGATCAAAACGATTGGGACGGCTATGTTCGCATTACCGAAGAGCTGGGAAACCGGGTACAAATTGTAGGGGACGATTTCTTTGTAACCAACACCAAACGCCTTAGGGACGGTATCTCCCGTGGCGCGTGTAACTCCATCCTGATCAAGTTAAACCAAATCGGAACGGTTACCGAGACTATAGACGCGGTGCGTATGGCCCAAAAAGCCGGTTACACCGCAGTTATGTCCCATCGCTCGGGCGAAACCGAAGACAGCTTTATCGCCGACCTGGCCGTGGCCCTTGAAACCGGGCAGATAAAAACCGGCTCTATGAGCCGCTCTGACCGGGTAGCCAAATACAATCAGCTGATGCGTATCGAGGACGAACTCGGTATTACCGCGCGATTTGCCGGCAGGGAGCCTTTTGAGCTTTTTGTTACCCCATAAGGGAACCAACATACAATAACAACATAAAAAAAGGCTGTCCGACACGGTTGTGTTGGGCAGCCTTTTGTATTACCAGCTCATGGAAAAAAATCAAGACAGGCTTTCAAGCTCAGCTCGGGTAGTAATCACCTTGGACACAAGGCCATATTCCTTTGACTCGCCAGCGCTCATCCAGAAATCTCGATCGGTGTCCCGGGCTACCCGATCTACCGCCATACCGGTTTCTTCGGCAATAAGCTCATTGATTCTGACCCGCATTTTTTCTAGCTCAAGGGCATGAATTTCAATCTCGGTAGCAACACCCTTAATCCCCGACAAGGGTTGATGAATAAGGTAATGGCTATTGGGAAGGGCTAAACGTCGGGCTTTGGGAGCGGCGAGCAGGATAATCGAGCCTGCGCTTGCTACTAGTCCCATCCCAATGGTATACACCGGTGCCTTGATAAAGCGAATCATGTCAAATATAGCAAAGCCAGCGTCGGCATCCCCGCCAGGAGAGTCGATAAAGAGCTTGATTGGCTCATCTGAATCGGCTTCCAATACGAGTAATTGTCTGATAATCCGTTCGGCCAGGGCCTTGTTTATCTCGCCCGAAAGCAAAATTTGGCGTGTTTTTAAGAATTTATGTGCCAGAGGATCAATTTCCGCGGGAGCCTTATTCTCCTGCTCGTCTTCTTCTTCCTCTTCGTTGCGCATTGCACGGCGTATATCGGTATATCTGGCTTGTTTCACTCATCTCTCCTTATGTTGTATCTTGAATGTAGCAAAAAAAACGGCAACCGTACAGGGTTTACCCTTTTTTCTGCCGTTCCTGCTGTTTTGCCTCGTCCCAAAACACATCCATTTCCCCTAAATGGGCCTTGTCCAGAGGAAGTCCCGCCTTTTTCATCGCATGTTCCACATAGGTAAAGCGCCGGGTAAATTTGGCGTTGGTACGGGTTAGGGCTACCCCCGGGTCTACCTTAAGATGACGGGCGATATTCACGATGGCGAACAAAAGGTCTCCCAGTTCATCCTCTATCGCAGAGGTGTCCCCGGATAATACGGCTGTGCGTAATTCGGCAAGCTCTTCGTCTACCTTGGGCCACACATCATCGAGTGTCTTCCAGTCAAAGCCGGATTTTGAAGCCTTTTTTTGCAGTTTATTCGCCCGTTCAAGGGCGGGCATCCCGCGGGAGACTTCATCCAAAATAGATGCGCCCCGACGGCCTTCTACACCACGCTTTATAACGTCCCATTGGGCTAATACCTTTTCCGCTGTATCACTTGCTCCCTCGCTACCCGGTCCGGCAAAACCCTCGGTCTGGCCAAACACATGTGGATGACGGCGAATAAGTTTGTCCGACACCGACTCCAGGGAATCGGCAACGGTAAAGGTTCCTTCTTGCTCATACATATAGGCGAGCATCGCCGCATTAAGAAACACATCCCCGATTTCTTCTTTTACGTGTTCCGGATCTTCGTCGGTTATGGCCTCTACGGTCTCGTAGGCTTCTTCTATAAGCGTTTCCCTAAGGGTCTTGGGTGTTTGCTCTATATCCCAGGGACAGCCCCCTGGGGCGCGTAAACGTATGATCGTTTCGTACAATCGGTTAAAGGCGCTCATCGTTTCTGCGGAAAGCGGAGTATTCATAACAGTATTCCTTTACGGCTCCACAAGCCGTTTTTTAGCCCATTCAGGCAGAAGCTGCTGCGGTTCCGAGCTGAGTGTGCGGGTAAAAAGATCCTCGCTTAAGGACCACACCTGAGACATCAGTATCTGTTCGTCGCCGGTAAAATCCGAAAGTACAAAGGAGGCAACGTCTCCATGGACCGGGCGGCCAATTCCAAATCGTAGCCGCCAAAAGTCTGCCGTACCGAGCGAGGCCTTAAGAGACCTCAGTCCATTATGCCCGCCAAGTCCGCCTGACCACTTAAGGCTCACTGTTCCCGGGGGAAGTTCAAGTTCATCGTGCACCACCAGGATGTCGGCGGGTGGTATGCGGTAAAAGGCGGCGGCTTCGGCCACGCTTTCCCCGGAAAGATTCATAAAGGTTTCCGGTTTAAGAAAATGAACAACCCGGCGTGGCCCTCCGTCCAGGGGAGCGATAGAGCAAGAGGCATAACGGCCCTTGAACTTGGACTGCCAGGAAAGAGAAGCGGCAAGAGACAGGCTATCGGCAAAAAGCCAGGCGACATTGTGACGGTTGTGACGGTAGGTTTTTCCGTGGTTTCCCAGGAAGGCAACAAGCGAGATCATGATGTGGCCATTGTACCGAAAACTTCCGTTTTAGTGTATACTTCCAGCAACGTGAAAGACACACTCATGAAGAAAACCTATATCATCGGGCACCGTAATCCCGATACCGACTCTATTGTCTCAGCCGCCGCCTACACCGCGCTTAAAAAGGCGCAAGGATACTCAGGCTGTGTCGCCGCCCGCGCGGGTAAACCTACGCCGCAAACTGAATATATCTTTAACCGTTTTAAGGTTCCCCTTCCAGAGTTTGTCTCGGATCTGGTACCCAAGGTTGCCTACCACTATAATCCGGACATCACCACCATCGGCGAAGAAACATCCCTGTGGGAAGCCATGGAAATACTGGGATCGGGTACGGTTCGGGTACTCCCCGTTGTGGATGGCGAGGGCAAGTACCGTTCGCTGCTCCATTACAGCTTTCTTGCCCAAAAAGTCTTCAAGATGATTAACCCCAAGCAAAAAACCGTTATTCAGACAAGCATAGAATTGCTTTCCTCGGTATTACATACCCAGGCCCTGGTAGTTCACAATGAGAAGGAGATCCGCAAAAGCCCCATCATTATTGCTGCTGCAGAATTTGATACCTTTCAGGAACATCTTGGATCCCATATTCCGGAAAACACCATTTTAATAACCGGTAACCGGGTGGACATCCAGAAGTACGCTATAGAGTGCGGAGTGCGCGCCCTTATTATTACCAATGGAACGATGATCGATAAGGATCTGCGGGAAAAGGCCGAGAAACGCGGTGTTTCCGTATTAATCAGTCCCTATGATACCGCATCTACCTCCTTGCTCATTATCTATTCAATGCCGGTCTCTTCCATGGCTAACGATCAGGTTAAGCCGGTTAACCGAAGCGACACCACACGGAAGATTGCCCCCCTTTTGGCCCTGGCTCCGGGGAAAAGCCTCCCCGTGGTTGATGACGATGGCAGGGTTGTTGGTATTGTCTCCGAAGGAGACCTGTATCGAGAGCCGAACATCAACGTTATTCTCGTAGATCACAACGAGCAAAGTCAGGCGGTTGAAGGACTCGATCATTATCGCATTCTGGAAATTATCGACCATCATCGCATCGGCACTCTGGCGACCAGAGATCCCATCACCTTTATCAATAAACCCGTTGGAGCGACGAGTACCATCATAGCAGGCTTGTTTCAGGAAAACCGGATTCCCCTCTCCCTGGAGACCGCCTCGATTTTATTATGCGGTATCCTTGCCGACACCCTTGTCCTTCAGTCCGCTACCACAACAGGGGACGATCGAGCTCAGGCGGAATACCTTGCAAACATAACAAACCTGGATATAGAGGCCCTTGGTCGGGATTTACTTGCCGCGGCAAGCAACATCGCCGGGCGGAGCGTCGAAGATTTGATCAAGCAGGACATGAAGGAATATACCGAAGCCGGTCATACCTTTACCGTAAGCCAGATAGAGGTGGAAGATCCCCACGAAATTCTTTCGCGTAAGGAAGAGTTTATCTCCGCCCTTGAAGCCTACCGTCAGCAGCGCGGGTATTTGTTAAGCGCCTTGATGGTAACCGATATTACCGAACTGTCGAGTCTTTTATTGGTCGCCTCCGATCGCGAGTTTGAGCAAACAATATCCCTGCCACGAATGGAAAATTCCTTATACATGATGCGGGATGTTGTGTCGCGGAAAAAGCAGCTTATGCCCATCCTTTCGGAAATCGTTGAAACCTACGGAGAGAAGTAGCACATGGAAGGGCGTGGAAAAAGACTCGAGGTCGTCTATGAGGATCAATGGATTGTGGTTATTTCCAAACCGTCAGGAATGTTATCCGTTGGATATCCGGGATACCGGGGAAAAAGCGCGCAAGATGTTCTTTCCCAGATGTTCAAGAGTAAGGGAAAGCGGCAGATAACCGCAGTCCATAGACTCGACAAGGACACCTCCGGAATTATGATATTTGCCCTGTCCGCGGCGGTATCCGAACGTTTTATGAATGACTGGCAAGACATTGTGAGCGAACGAATCTATCGCTGTGTGTGCGAGCGGGTTAAGGGGAGAGATGACCTTGAGGACGCGGCAACGATCGATCTTCCAATTGCCTATAACCGGCAACACGTCGGCTTTGTTCCCTCGGGAAAGGAGCCAAAGCTCCTGAAAGCGGCGGAACGGGCGGTAACCAGGTACAAGGTGCTTGCCCGGGGAGAGCGTTACGATTTACTTGAATGCGAGTTGGAAACAGGCAGAAAAAACCAAATACGAATTCATCTTGCCCATCTGGGCCATCCTATAGTGGGGGATGAGGTGTATGGACTACAGAAGGCGCCACCTTCGGGCCTCTCCCGTCTTGCCCTGCATGCCCGCGTTATTGCCTTTCGCCATCCCTTTACCGCAGACCTGCTTAGATTCGAAAAGAGCGAACCGGCAGAGTTCCTCTCGGTAACAATGAAGGCAAAGGCACCCCGTCCGATCCGTAACCGCGAAAGTGCATCGTGCCCCCTTGCCGCGCGATCAAACCTGCGACGGCCAGGGAAAAAGAAACGTTAGTTTTTCCAGGGGAAGATAAAATGCTTAAAGCTGCGATCCCCCAGGGTTTCTTCGTCATGGGCAAGTAAATCATCCCAAGGCACCTGTTTTCTCGCGACGCGCCAATCCATAAGCGGATGAGCCTCGGCCCAATCATACTTGTACAGTAAAAGCCGGAAGGCTTCGTTATACGCAAGGATAAGACCGGAAAAACCGGGCAAGAGGAAAAGGGTTATCAGGGAAATAAAAATGCACAACAGTGAATAGAGGGCCATAAAAAGAGATAGCCCCGGATTGTCAAAAAAAATCACAAAGCATTTTTGGACCGATCGAATAAACGACACCTTAAGCTGCGAACGAATGGGATAAAACCATTGGAGCGACAGTATTACCACCAAGGCAATCCAAATGAGCACAAGGGCAAAGGCCAAACCGATACCATTTCCCCAGCGCGCATACCAGGGCACCGACACCAAAAGGATCAGAGCCGCAAGCAAGGAAAGGGCTGCGCATAAGATTCCATATATACTTTCGGTTTTAAGATGAGAGACAAGAGACTTCCACGAGAACGACTTAAAAGACGCCACCCGATAACATTCAGCCGAAACTGCGGCTAAAAGGCCTCCCGTTACCAACCAGGCAAGAGAAAGCAAAAGCCAGGCCAGGGCCTGATGTGACGAAAGGGAAAGCGCGCTAAACAAAAAAAGAGCATTGACCACCAATAAAAGCGCGTTAATCGCTAATAAGGTCAACACATTATCCCAGCCATCATAGAGGTTCTTTTTCAAAAAAAATCCGGTCATGTTTCTACGGTAGCATATTCCGCGTGTATTTACTATATTTTATTCATGAAACATTCTGTATATAGAATCATGGTATCTGCCATCGCATTAACCCTACTAAGCGCTCTTCCGCTGTTTTCAGCTGGCCGCACAGAGCCATCTACTTCGGAACTATCGATTGCCGTTTTTGTACCCGGCGTGGTTTCCGGAAGCCCGGTATACGAGATGCTTGTGGCAGGCGCGCAAAACGCAGTGAACGAGGCAGTTGCCGCCGGTACAAAGGTAAGCCTTACCGTTATTGAAGCGGGGACCCGACAAGCTGACTGGGGAACCAAGATGGTTTCCACCGCAGCAGAGGGCGGCTATTCCCTTATCATCACCTCCAATCCAGCAATGCCCGAGATAATAGAGCCAATAACCCTGTTATTTCCCAAGCAGGACTTTCTGGTCTTTGACGCCAAACATGAGGGAAATCCAGCCATCACGACCTTCCGCTACAATCAGCGAGAGCAAGCCTATATTTCAGGCTACATGGCAGCCCTGGTAAGCTCAAGCTCAATGACCCATGCAAACAAGGCTAAAAAAATTGGCTTAATCGCCGGGCAGGAATACCCTGCCATGACGGAGATTATCCTTCCCGCCTATACAGAAGGAGCCCGGGCAGTTGACCCATCTTTTGAGATTGATTTTAGGGTTGTGGGTAACTGGTATGACGCCTCTCGTGGCTCAGACCTCGCGCGAGCGATGCAAAACGCCGGATGCGACGTTATTATGCCAATCTCGGGAGGGGCGAATCAGGGCGTTATCGCGGCGGCCAAGGAGCTGTCCTTTTATATAGCCTGGTTTGACGACAACGGTTACGGAAAGGCTCCCTCCCTTGTCATATCAAGTGCCATCATGGCACAGGAAAAACTCGTTCATGAGCAGGTGGCTGCCTACATAAACGGAACGCTCAAAAAGGGCGTTCACACCACCGTTGGCATGACAGACGGGTATATCGCCTTTGTCAGCGAGGACGAGCGATACATAGAAACGGTTCCGCTTGCTTTGCGACAGCAAATGAAGGCGATGCTCGCCCGCATTGCCGATGGATCGCTCGCTCTTCCATCCCGATAATTCGGCCATACGATGGACCAACACTCAACCGTTGCCCTGGAAGGTGTTTCCCTGGTATATGAATCCCCCGGAGACGAGGCGGGAGGTATTGTCACCTTTACCGCCCTGGACGAGGTTGATATCATTTTCCAGTCGGGATCTATCCATGTGCTTCTGGGAGAAAACGGGGCGGGAAAGTCCACCCTGGTTCATATCCTTTCGGGCCTTCTGGCCCCAACACGCGGCAGACTCTCCCTTAACGGAGAACCCCTTTATTTAAAAGGGCCAAAAGACGCGCTGAGACGGGGAATCGCTATGGTTCACCAACGTCCGCTTCTTTGCGACGAACTTTCTGCACTGGACAATACCCTGTTGTCGGCGAGCGGTTTCTTGCTACAAAGGAAAACCGCAACAGAGCAGGTAAGACGAATCAATGCCGAATGGGGAAGCGAACTCAATCTGTCGGTAAAGGCAAAAAACCTATCCCCATCCGACCGGCTTAAAACAGCCCTCTTTGGAGCCTTACTCCAAGACCCCGCCTTCTTAATCCTTGATGAGCCAACGGCGGTACTCTCCCCTGCCGATCGCACTTCATTTATGGAAGCAGTCCAAAAAGAAGCCGCTCGGGGACGGGGCATAATCCTGATTACCCATCATCTTGAAGAAGCGGTACGCTGGGCAGACCGGATTACCGTACTAAAAAAAGGCCGCGTCAAGCTCACCGAAAACAAGGTGTTTAACCAGGAAGCCATCCTTGCTGTTATGCGCGCAGAGATAGCGACAGAGGGCAATCAGGGACTCTGGACGGACACACCGGAAGAGAAGTCGGCAAGCGGCGCGCCGTGTACCTTTGCGGTCAAAGATCTTTGTGCGGTAGATGGAAACCGCCCTCCCCTTGTCAACTTTTCCCTTACCGCCCACAAAGGTGGTATTACCGGTATCTTTGGCTATCCAGGAAGTCCGCTTGGTACACTGGAAGACGCTCTGTGCGGTATGATCTCGCTAACAAGCGGAACAGTTACCGTCCATGGCTCCTGTGGTCGCATTGAGCTAACCCGCCATACACTTACACCACGCGCTCTACGCGCCTGCTCAGTCGCCATGGTACCCTCAAATAGAGCGTTTCGCGGTTCCAATCCTGTGCTAACAATACAGGACATACTGCGCGCCACGGATACGGAATATGGTACCCCGAGTACAAAAGAAGGCATTCCCGCACAGATACACCGCTTGGCGGGAACCCTGTCGGGAGGGCAATTACAACGGCTCATTGTGGCAAAAGAGCTTTCCAGCAAACCCCACATTATTATTCTGTGCGAACCGGAGTGGGGTCTTGATATGCAAAGCACTTATTTGTTGCGAAGACGACTTATTCAAGAAGCCGAGCAGGGAGCTACCATTATTATCCTGACCGATACACCGGAGACCATGACCATACCACACTTTTACACCAAGACTGTTTACCTTGAAGGAGAGCTTCGCTGATGACGATTCAACGAGCAGCCCCCATCGCAGCCTTTGTTAGCGCAATCGCGATTACCGCCTGTTTCCTGGCCCTATCAAGCGCGGACAGCGGAACTACCCTTTACCGGTTTTTTACCAGACCGTTTTCCTCCTGGTGGCATATAGGCAATATGCTCAATCTATTCTCCCTTCTGCTCTGCGCTGCTCTTGGCTCAGCTATATCGCTTACATCTGGAGAATATAATCTGGGTGGAGAAGCGCAAATATATGCTCCCGCCCTGGTTACCGCGGTTATGCTCGCTCCATATTCGCCGCTCTCCTTTTTACCCCTTCCCCTTCAACTCATGGCGGCCCTCTGCCTTTCGTGCCTGTCCGGAGCCCTGCTGGCCGCGATTCCTGCGATTCTGTCGGTAACACGGGGGATAAGTGCCCTGTTAACCAGTTTCTTACTCTCTGCAGCATCGCTCCCCGTCCTGGATTACCTGGTGGGCGGGCCCCTACGGGATCAGGCAAAGAATCTTCTGGCAACCGAGGCTATTGTCCAGGGAGCACGGCTTAGGCCCTTTCTTGCCCCCTCGTACCTAAATGCAAGTTTTCCCCTTATCCTGGCCCTCTCAGTTTTTCTTGCTGTATACCTGCATACCAGCAGGGGGGGGTATCGTTTGGGGATAACCGGAACAGCTCCCGAATTTGCCCGTTTTAGCGGATTTGCCGTATCTCGCATTAAAATCGCGGCTATGTCCGCCTCGGGGGCCCTACATGGCCTAACCGGTTTCTTTGCCGTTACCGGTACCTGGTACCTCTGTCATCAGGGGATGAGTGGCGGAATGGGCTGGAGTGCCCTTACTATTGCCCTTATCGCAGGCAAAAATGTCGGCGCGGTAGTACCCGCGGCCCTGCTCTTTGCCTGGCTGGAAACAGCAACGGATACGGCCCTGCTTTCCACACAATTCAGTTTTGATTCAACTGCGCTCATTCAAGCGGTCGTCTTGCTTCTTATCTCGGCACGAACACTGCCACACCTAAGGCGGGGGAGGAAGAAGGAATGGAAGTGAACATCATAGCCTTTATCGCTTCCTCTACACCGCTTTTATTTGCGACCCTTGGAGCTCTGGTATCCGAGCGGGCAGGAGTCCTGGCAGTGTGTATGGATGGAGCGATAAACATTGCCGGTTTTCTGGCGATTGCCTTTACCATCTATACCGGAGATCCAGTGATGGGATTTATCATCGCGTGCGCGATAACCATGGCAACGCTCGCCCTTCTCGCCCTGTTTTCCGAAAAAACAGGAGCGAACCCTTTTTTGGTCGGCCTTTCGGTAAATCTTTTTTCGGCAGGACTTACCTCCTGGCTTTCATCATCACTGTTTGGAACACGCGGGGTTATCGCACTTTCGGAGTTTTCCCGGCAGATCATCCTTCCTCATCATGTTTCTATATGGGGAGCCTGGATCTGTGTCGGGATTGTATACTTTTTTTTCTATTACACCCCGCAGGGTATGCGCCTTAGGGTTAGCGCGAATGCTGCAGAGGCACTCAGGGCCAGGGGCTTTTCTCTCCAAGTTTACCGCATTATCGCGTGGACCGTAGCGTCCTTCTTTGCCTCGTGCGCAGGAGGAGTGATTGCCTTTAGTCTAGGAGCATATGTGCCGAACCTGAGCGCCGGAAAGGGCTGGACGGCGCTTGCCGTTGTCTTTTTAGGACGACGGAGCATACTTCCGTCCATTGCCGCAGTCTTTCTTTTTACGCTTGCCGAATATCTTACAAACACCCTGCAGGGGGGACTGGGACTACCCTCTACGGTAATCCTGGGCCTCCCCTATGCTATTGCTTTTATCGTACTGGTTCTTTCTTCCCCAAAGGTTCGCCACTAATCCCGTCTTAGGGATTGATTGTAACGATAGAACCGTCTGCGCGGTATTCCAGAGAGGTGAACTTGACGTTACGCTTGTGGTTTACGCCGCCGGAGAGTTCGCAGTCGTGATAAAACAGATACCATTTACCCTGGTACTCTACGATTGAGTGGTGTGTTGTCCAGCCCAATACCGGAGTCAGGATAACGCCTCCCCAGGTGTATGGACCATAGATATTCTTGGAGGTAGCGTACACCAACTGATGAGTGTCGCCGGTAGAGTAAGAGAAATAATAGGTGCCATTATACTTATGGAGCCAAGGTCCTTCGAAGAAGCGGCGAGTACGGTCACCAGCCTTAAGGGCTTTCCCGGCATCGTCGGTTATGACCAGGTCCCGCGGCTTTTCTGCGAACTCAAGCATATCGGCGGTGAGCTTGGCGATTTTGGGATACACCGCATCAGCTTCATCTGGTGGCTCGCCTCCATTTGGATCGAAGGTGCCCGTCTTCCATTTGTCGAGCTGTCCGCCCCAAATACCGCCAAAGGTAAGGTAGGAAGAGCCATCATCGTCGGTAAAGACGCAGGGATCTATGCTAAAGCTCCCCTTTATCGGGTCTTTTTGCGCCTTAAACGGCCCCCAGGGCTGATCGCCTACGGCTACGCCAAGGCGGAATATGCCTTCTTTGTCGCGTGCGGGAAAATAGAAATAGTACTTGCCGTTTTTTTCGCCACAGTCCGGTGCCCACACCTGCTTGGAAGCCCACGGGATATCCTTAATGTGCAGGGCAATACCGCAATCACGGGGAGGTGTATTCATATCCTCCATCTCGTACACATGATAATCTTCCATGTCGTACTGATCGCCGTTATCGTTGGACTCCATCTCGATGTCGCGGTCGTGGGAAGGATAGATATACAGTTTTCCATTAAACACATTCGCCGAAGGATCGGCGCTGTACAAATCGGTAATAAGTGGTTTTTTCTCAAGCATGGTGTTATACCCCCTGTAAATTATACCTTGTAGTATACACTACCCGGCGTTTTGATGCTAACGATTCAATACGAAGCAAGGATAGAAGCGATTCGCTCCTTACCAATAATCTTCATAAACGAGGCAAGCCGTGGCCCTTGGTCCTTGGCAATAAGCGCCTGATACACGGCGGTAAACAGGGCCTTTGGCTCAAGGCCAGCCTCCTGGGCAACAGCATAGACCAGCTCGGACAAGCCCTTTTCATCCACGCCGTCCATCTTGGGAAGCACCTCATCGCGAATCTTCCGAACTGCGGTCAGTTCGTTAACTCCTAAAGTGGCGACTGAACCATCCTTCCTGAGCGCGAAACGGAAGTCTTCTGGTGCGCATTCGGTAATCCAATACCAGGCGCAGCGAGAGCGAGTCTGTAACCGTTCAACTTGATCGGGGTGAACATCCCCAAAGGAGGCAATAACCGCATCTATATCTCCATCGTTGGTTTGTAAAAGATTGCATAAATGACGGAAGGGAACCTGATACGAAGCCATGGTGGGCAACTCGCCAACCTGGGATAACTCCCAAATACGGCGTTCTTTTGCGTACACCTCTTCGTTCTTGGCCTTTTCCAGACCCCAGGCAATACGCTCGGTCTTGTCGTAATCCTCGTAAATCTTGATAACATCAAGGTCAAAGCTGATAACAAACTCGGTATTCGGTCGGGTTCCGGCAAACAGATAACGGGCGATTTCCGGCTGATACACGCGAAGGATATCCGGCAAATCGACAACCTTTCCCTTGGAGGAAGACATCTTTCCCGGGGTACCCTTAATACCAATAAAATCATAGCGGAAGGTTACCGGCGCCTCCCAGTCAAAAATTTCCTTGGATACAAGACGAGCGGTATCGAATGAACCTCCCTGGGAATGATGATCCTTCCCGGCCGGTTCAAAGACCGTTTTTTCATATTTCCAGCGCATAGGCCAGTCTACCCGCCAACCAAGCTTAACGCCCTTTGCACTACGAATGTCCACGGTTTCGCTATGCCCGCATTCACATGAATAAGAAAGGCCCCATTCACCATCCCAGCCGGTAATCGAGGTTGTGTCCCGGTTACACGCATTGCAGAATATGGAGACAGGCCAATACTCCTCGGCCTCAGGAATTTGATGAGCCTCATCCCGATAGCGATTAAGGCAATCCTTAATCCTGGCCCTGTTGTTTAGGGCAGTCTTCATCCCTTCGGCATACATACCGCTGCGATAGCGTTCAGCCTGATACAGGAATTCGGGTGTAATGCCGACAGTGGGCAACACTGATTCAACGTCCACCTCATGATGGCGGGCATAGCTTTCGTCGCGGCCAAAGGTATCGGGAACCATGGTAATGGGGAAGCGAAGAAACTTTTCAAGCTCCTCCGGTTTGGGCATATTGGCGGGAACCTTGCGGAATACGTCGTAATCATCCCATGAGTAGATAAAGCGAACCTGTTTGCCTCGGGCGCGAAGGGCGCGGACGACAAGGTCCACCGAGATAATCTCGCGGAAATTTCCGATATGAACGGTACCGGAAGGGGTGATGCCGGAAGCGCAGGTATACAATGGAAGGTCGCCGCGCTCGCGGATAATCTTGTCGGCGGTTTGATCCGCCCAGTGAATTGCTCTCGTGTTGTCCATAATAGCGATAAGTATAGCGAATTCACCACAGGAGGACAATCGGGCTGTCTATACCGTTTCGCGCTCCACAAGCTCGGGCATAATAATCAAATTCTCGCCCCGTCCGTTGATACAGGACTCAAGGGCCAGAACGAGAGCTCCAGCGCCGGCGATCATCAGTCGTTGACGGATTGTGGTTAGGGGGGGATGCATTAGTGAGGCGATTTTAAGATCCCCATAGCCCATAACCGCGATATCCTCGGGAATCCGAAGTGAAGCGGAACGAGCAGCATTTATAAAGCCCATGGCATTCATATCACCAGATGCGCAGATAACCGCGTCGGGCATACTTTCAAAAGAAGAAAAATAGTCAAAGGCTGCTATCCCGTCGTTTCCGTCCCAGTCTGCCGCTTCAAACACCAGGTTTTCGTCAAAATCAAGGGCGTTACGGTGCAGGGCGGTTACATATCCCATCAGGCGCTCCGAAGCAACCGAGGTGCTGTCCCTACCCGAAGTAGGCGTATTGATAAGAGCAATTCTCTGCTTACCCTTATGAAACAGATGATTTACCGCGATTGACATTCCCTTTTGATTTTCCAGTAATACCGACTGAGCCCCCTGAGCCGTTGACTGTAACAGGATCAACGGTTTCTTTTCTGCCTCGAATTTTTCTACAATACCCAGGGAAGGAGACTGACTTATGACGATAACTGCCGAGACAACCGGATTATGCAAGGTACTAAAAAGGACTTCTTCCAAAAACACCGGTGAGTTTCTGGTTGGAAAGACGATCGTAGCCGTTTTAAGCCCAAGGGAAGACAAGGCCCGGTCAATCCCCCTGAATATTTCCACATAGTAGGGAGATTCAAGGGAAGGAACTGCGACAGCGATGGCTGACCGTTGTTCTCCTTTTTTCCAGTGAGAAAAGGTCTCCAAAAACCCGGAGGTTCTGATGGTTTGCATAACAAACCGAACAACCTCCGGCTCAAGGGAGGACGGACTTATAAGCGCTTCAAGTATGCTTTCGCAGGACACCGAGGCGACCTTGGCGACATCCCGTATAGAAACAGCCACGATTACACTTCCTTAAAACGGTGCGTCTTTATACAGACCGTGCTTGTTTACCATATCAAGGCCAAGGGCTATATCCTCTACCTTAAAAATAATAACTGCGGTCTCTCCCGCCTTATTAAGGGCGGCATACAGGTATTCTATGTTGACCCCGTTTTTTTCGAATAACTCAAGCACGTCCGCAAGACTGCCTACCTTGTCGGTAATAGTTACCGCCAGTACATCGGTGGTCTTGGTGGTAAACTGCGCTTTTTCCAGTATTGATATAGCCTTGGCCGGATCGTCGACAATAACTCTAAGGATGCCAAAATCTGCCGTGTCGGCAATCATGATTGCCCTAAGGTTAACCCCGCCGTCTTTAAGTTCTCGCGTAACCTCGGCAAGCCGACCGGCCGCGTTTTCCAAAAAAATCGAAATCTGTTGTATCTTCATCCGGTTCCCCCTTTCTAGATTTGACGTTTGTCGATTACCCGCTTGGCTTTTCCGATTGAACGTTCGATGCTCTTTGGTTCAACCAGCTTAACCTTAAGTGTAATACCCAACTTGCTCTTCATGGTAGCCTCTATGCGATTTCGCAAAGATTCCATGTCCTTTGTCTCGTCCGAGAAAGCTGCCGGATTGACCTCTACATGCAATTCAACATCGTCAAGATGAGTCTGAGCACTGCGGTCAACGATAATCAGATAATTCGGGTCTACGCCCTGTATCTCGATAAGGGCATGTTCTATCTGACTGGGGAAGACATTTACGCCGCGAATAATCAATAGATCGTCGGTGCGACCAAAGAGGCGATGTATTCGCCGGGTTGTTCGTCCACAACCACAGGTCTCGGGGATAATAAAGGTAATATCCCGTGTTCGATAGCGAATAAGCGGGGTGCCTTCCTTGGTAATCGTCGTTATTACCAGCTCTCCCTTTTCGCCGTCGGGAAGACTTTTACCCGTTGCAGGATCAATGATTTCCGGGAACCACAGGTCCTCGTTTACGTGCATGCCATACTGCCCTTCGCATTCAAAGGCAACGCCAGGGCCGGTAATCTCGGTAAGGCCGTAAATATCGTAGGCCTTTATATGCCAGGCTTTTTCGATTTCCTTACGCATGTTTTCGCTCCAGGGCTCGGCCCCAAAACAGCCAGAGCGGATACCGAGCGTTGACGGATCAATGCCCATTTCATGAGCCTGTTCTGCCATGTACAGGGCATATGAAGGAGTACAGGTAAAAATGGTAGACTTAAAATCGCGCATCAGCATGAGCTGCTTTTGTGTATTGCCGGAGGATATTGGAATAATAGTTGCGCCAATGCGCTGGGCGCCGTAATGAGTCCCCAGGCCTCCGGTAAATAAGCCATAGCCATACGCATTTTGAACAGTATCGCTGCGGGTTGCACCGGCGCCCGAAAGGGTGCGAGCCATACCCTCGGCCCAGTCATCCATATCGCGCTTGGTATACGCATCCACGACCGGTACGCCGGTTGTGCCGCTGGACATGTGAATCTCGACGATCTCCGCTTGGGGAACGGCAAGGAGCCCATACGGATAAGTCTCGCGTAAATCATCCTTGGTGGTAAAAGGGAGCTTGGCGATATCCGACAGACTTTTTATGTCGGATGGCGTAAGGCCCATCTCGTCAAATTTTTTCCGGTAATACGGAACGTTTGTATAGACCCGCTCCACAAGATTCTTGAGGCGGGCAAACTGCAATGACTGCAGGGCAGTCGCTTCCATGCATTCGCTTTCTGGGTTCCAAATCATAATGAGCGATTATACACCGCTTTGGCAAGGAACGCCAGAAAAAGCTCCACCGGATTTCCTGAGTTACAGGGCGGTGCGGCGGTCCTCTACGCGTTTTGCCTTACCCTCGGAAACAGGAAGGCTTCCCGGTTGGCGAATTTCGATTGCGGGGTTAATCGTTATAAGCGCCTGCATCTCGGCCTTAAGATGGTCACGCAGGGCATTGATAACACGAGCGTCGTCTGCGAACATCGCCGGGGTTATTTCTACCTGCACGGTCAGTTTATCAAGGGCTCCGGTTTTCTCGACTACAATCAAATAATTCGATCCTACCCCGGGGGTTTTAAGAAGCACTTCCTCGATCTGACTGGGGAATACATTTACCCCATTGATGATGAGCATGTCATCGGTGCGTCCGGTAAAGCGGGCAAGACGTCGATGCGTTCTGCCACAGGCACAGGGGCCGGGGATAAAGCGGGTAAGGTCGCGGGTGCGGTAACGGATGAGCGGCATAGCGTCCCGGCATAGTATTGTCAAAACGAGTTCACCGGTTTCTCCATCGGCAACCGGCTCCATTGTATCAGGATCAAGTATTTCGGCAATGTAGCGATCTTCCCACACATGCATACCGCTTCGGAAGATACATTCAAAAGCGACACCCGGGCCATTCATCTCGCTCATACCAAAGCAATTGTAAACCTCTATCCCGAGCGCATCCTGGATTTTTTGCCTTAGTTCCTCCGAGTGAGGCTCGGCTCCGGTTATCGCCTTCTGCAACCGCAGGTCTTCCCGCTTAAGCTCATCGGATTCTTCAATGGCAGAATGCAGGTGTAATAAATAGCTCGGTGTTGCATGAATCATCGTTGTGCCAAAGTCCTTCATGAACTTTAATTGGCGAAGCGTGTTTCCCGCACTTGTCGGGATAACCATAGCCCCCATCAACTCTGCACCATAATGAAAACACAAGCCCCCGGTAAAAAGGCCGTAGGTCATCATGTTCTGAATAATATCGTTTTTGGAACCGCCAGCTGCAGTAAGCGAGCGAGCCATGGTGTCGCTGGCGAGGTCCAAATCCTTTTGCGTAAGGTAAATAACCGTGGGAGTCCCGGTAGTACCGCTTGAGGCATGCACGCGCACTACCTCGCTTTGCGGAACAGCAAGTAAACCAAAGGGATAGGCTTCGCGCAAATCTCCTTTGGTGGTAAAGGGCAGGCGACTGATATCAGAGAGTGTCTTGATGTCCTGCGGACCGGTAATGCCCGCCTTGGCAAAGCGCTTGGAATAGAAGTCAGTTTTAAGGGCATGTTCTACCTGTCGGCGAAGAGCTTCTAGTTGAATTGCCTCAATTTTTTCCCGACTCGCACACTCAATCTCTTTATCCCTGAACGGAATACTCACCGTATCCATCGCGTAGCTCCTTATTTTTTTATTGAGCCTGTTCTCCAAGCTTAAAGGCCTTCATGTTAATCTCTACGAGTCGAGGATCTTTGCGGGCAAAGATATCATGGACACTTTTTTCCAAAGAGGCCTCGCTCACCGGAAGGTGGCGCGAAGCGGCTCCAATCAAGGCCATATTAACCGCCTTCAGGTTCCCCGCCTCGCGGGCAATCTGTTCGGCATGAACGATGGTGCTCCTCGGAAGGGCTCTGATCTTTTTGTACAGATCTTCTGTGTCGGGGTAATCCGGAATATTAACAAAGGGTTCAGAGGCAGTTACCAAAATACCCTCTGCCTTTAAGAAAGATAGGTAGCGTAACGACTCAAGCGGTTCCATGGACAACAGCATATCTGCGCCCCCAAGCGGTATCAGATCGGAATGAATCTTTTTATCCGAAATACGCATGTGGGCTTGAACCCCTCCGCCCCGCTGACTCATTCCGTGTACCTCGGACTGTCGAACCTCAAATCCGTCAATCATAGCCCCACGGGCAATAATGGTCGCCAGAGAAAGAACTCCCTGTCCACCAACTCCAGCAAGAATAATATCGTAGGTCATTGTGTATCTCCCCCATTATCGCGGCCAGATTGGCCTTCCACGAGTCGCTCAAATTCTTCTATCTTTTCTATAAAGTGGTTAATTCCCTGCCGCCAAAAATCCGGCGATTCAATATCAAAACCGGCTCTGGCGGTTACCTTTACCGCATCCATTCTTCCCGTATCGAGCAAGATATCCTCATAGACACCGGCAAATGAAGAGCCCTCCTGACGGGATCGGCCGTACAGGGCAAGAGCAAATAGCTGTCCAAAGGCATAGGGGAAATTATAAAACGCAAGATCGCTTGAATAGTAATGTCCCTTTACCAACCACATATATGGATGAAGGGCCTGGCCATCAAGGCCGTCGCCATACGTTGCCTTTTGATTGGCAATCATCATCTGACATAGTTGCTCGACAGGAATTTCTCCCGAAGCGCGTGCGGCAAACACATCACGCTCAAAATAATAGCGGGAAAGTATGTCTACCAAAATCTGGCAACCGTCCTGCAAGTGCATTTCCAAAAGCCCCAATTTATCGGCTTCCTTCATGTGTTCCAATTCGGCGTCGAATACGAGGGTTTCCGCGAAAATTGAAGCGGTTTCTGCCAGGGTCATGGGAGATCCCATCAACAATCCGCTTTCATCCTTCATCACTTCGGCATGAAAAGCATGACCGAGCTCATGAGCCAGGGTGAGCACAGAACTGAATGTCCCGTCAAAATTGGCCAGAACCCTGCCCTGCTTAACCAGTGGCATAAAGGTAAAGTATGCGCCTCCCACCTTGCCTGCACGAGGTTCGGCGTCTATCCAGGATTCCGCAAAGGCCCTTTCGGCAAAGGCACCCATGCGTGGTGAGAAGTCGGCAAAGATTTCGCAAATCCTTTGTCGCGCCTTATCGAATGTCCATCGCGTGCCGGCGTTCCCGACCGGGGCAAACAAATCGTAAAAGGCACAGGAAGAAAGGCCCATGAGCCGAGCCTTGGCACCAAGATAGCGTCTCCAATGGGGCAGGGCTTCTTCCATTGCGTGAATAAGAGCAGAAAGAGATCGCTCGCTTAATAATCCCTGATGGGTGGATTTGGCAATTGCCGCTTCAAAAGAAGAGCCCTTCCAGGATCTTCGTCCGTTCAGCGTAATCGTCGCTCCCTTTATACCGTTAAGCGCACTGGCGACCGGCAAGGAAATCGTCTTGCAAAGCTCAATTTCTTTTTCCCATGCCCTTTTCCGAATCTCGCGATTGGCATCGTGAGCAAGGGCTCGTAACTCCACCAGGGTTTTTCGCTCTCCTGTCTTTTCATCCCATAGAGCCGAGGCGGTAGAGGTCATCTGCTCCTGAAGTCTGCTCCAGGCAGAAGCTCCGCTTCGCGCCAAATCGGCCGCAAGATCTTCCTCGGCTGGACTCATTTGCCTGGCCTGCCAAAAAATCTCGTCCTCTATAAGATGTTGATACTGCTGTAAATCGCCGCTACGAGTAAAAAGAGCGGTTATGACGTCGGCATTGTCTTTTAGCGCATTCAGGTACAGCGTGAGCAGTCGATTAAAGGGAACCAGTAATTCCTCTACCCGATTAAGGTTGTTCATCGCCTGCGTATTGGTGGTATCGACTGAGTAACGTGCATAACAAAACGAGCTAAGCGTTTCGCTCAGGATATGAATCCTGCTGCGCAACTCTATCATCCGGGTGAGCCATTCGGCAGCGGCGATGTCTCCGCCCTTGTGGGCAAAGCCTTCTTGAGGAACTTCGGCTAAGAGACGCTCGAACTTTTTAGCGCCAGAAGAAAGCTCCTCCAACGCCGAAAGATATACAGGATCGTCAAAACCGACAAAGATACTCTCAAGATTCCATCGGGGAACCATGGTGTCTGCGACTTCAGCCATTGGTGATGGCGTCCTTTTTTTTACGCAGACGGAAAGCCTCAAGACATTCGCGAACCATAATTATAACCGAAGGTCCGCGATACTCCGCTTCTTCCACCAGGATACGTGTGTTTTCCTCAACGGTTCCCGGCTTTGTCTCGATAACCCGCAAGTGCTCGCGTTCAATGCCCAGTCCTAGCAGAACCTTTTCAAGTTGACTGGAGGGAAGCATGGTGGGCTGGCAGCCGGTCATTGCGACGATGGAATTATCAAGAATGATTATGGTAACCGGCGTTTTAGTTGACACTGCGTCCACAATACCCGTAAGACCTGAATGATAAAAAGTTGAATCCCCGATAACGCCAAAGGCATACTTATATCCGGCAAGGGATGCGCCGCGGGCCATACCAATGGAGGCGCCCATACAGACGATGGTTTCGATGGCCTTAAGGGGATTAGTCGCACCAAGTGAGTAACAGCCAATGTCGGCAGTAACCACGGTGGACACCTTTCCCTCTTTTTTATTAAGAAGCTCAACGGCGGCATTTAATGCGGAATAGGAATCGTGATGTGGGCAGCCCTTGCAGAGCTGAGGCGGACGACCCGGCAAGTCTGCGGGATTGAACGAAGCGCTCACGCTGTGATGAGCGGGAAGGCCAAGGGCAGTGCGTACCAAGTCGGGATTAAGCTCTCCGGTTCGGGGAAGATGGCCGGTAAACTTTCCGATTATTTGATTATGCGAGGGAACAAGGCCACGCAATTGGCGTTCAATAAAAGGCATGCCTTCTTCTATAACCAAAATTGTTTGGGCGGTTTGCGCAATGGCACGAATGTGTTCCAGGGGCAGCGGAAGGGCTGCTATTCTAAGCACAGAGGGTAGACCCTTGTCTGCGCACAGAGCCGTATAATCGCTGCGGTTTTCCTCAAAGTAGTTGTGTCCAAGTCCACTGGTAATAATCGCAATATCCGTTCGCTTCGGATTAAGAGTCAAGTGTGTTCGCTCATAGCCGCACGACCAGGATACCAGCTCTTCTTGTTTGGAAATCATCTTGAGGTAGTTCTTGCGGGCCAAAGCGGGAAGAAGCATCCAGTCCGCAGGAGAGCCCTTCTCAAGATCGTTTTGGCTCCTGATGTTGGCAACAGGATGAACAGGGGCGCGCGAGTGCGAAAGTCGGGTTACCATGCGCATAATAACGGGAACATGTAATCGCTCGGAAATTTCAAAGGCCTCTGCCACCATCTCGTACGCTTCTTGCTGGTTAATCGGCTCGAACAGGGGAACCATGGCAAAATCCGCATAGTAACGGGTATCCTGCTCGCCCTGGCTAGAATGCATCGAAGGGTCATCGGCGACCACACAGATAAGACCGCCCTTGATTTGACAAAGGGATGAGTTCATAAAGGGATCGGCGGCGACATTAAGCCCAACGTGCTTCATGGTAACAATAGCGCGCTTGCCGGCAAAGGACACGCCAAGAGCAGACTCGTACGCGGTTTTTTCGTTCGCGCACCACTGAGCAACCGGACCGGAAGCACGCTCAAAATTATCAACCAGATACTCAAGAATCTCGGTTGACGGGGTACCAGGGTACCCGAAACAACCGGATACGCCTGAATGAAGCGCTCCAAGGGCAAGCGCCTCGTCACCTAAAAGAACAAGTTCGTTCATGTGAAAAACTCCAGGTATGAATGTAGCCGATAGGCTCTCGATGCGTCTCAGCAGAGGTATGGTACCAGCAAGTCCCGCTTGTTGCAAGCGGGAAACAACTTAGAGCCCAAAGACGAGCGAGTCTACGAGTACCTCTCCAGCGAGTTTTTTTCGTGCGCTGTCGATCGCACGGGCAGCAGTAGGGCCTGCCTCGCTTTGCCGTAAAGACAAAGAAAGAACCTTTTGTCCCTTGGAAAAGTCCCATACAGATATCTGGGCCACCAGAGCGCATGACCACAGCTGATCCTCGCCCTGAGCAAGAGATTCAATGCGAACCGTCCCATAAATAAACCGTTGCACGGCTGTGCCAAATTGGGCCGTTGCGGCGCGTATCAAGGCCGCTTCGTCCCCAGAAGCAAGTTGATTGGGAAAGTCGGCCATACCAATTCGGGTAAACCCGCGTTGAACCAGGGGCTTAAGCAATGTCGTCGCAGAAGGATTACTTGATTTGATAGGGGCGCCTGTCTGATTAAAATCAAGAATTGATATTGTGGTGGGAACGCTTCGTTGCGCAGTTCCTACTGCATGAGTAAAGGAAACAGATAGGCGACCAGACTCCCGGCGTGCGGTCAGGGATTCTTTGATAACCGGATCATCGCTGGTGAGTGCGCATGCAATATAGAGCTTGTTTTTGCCGGTTTGAGAAGGAACAGGTGCCGTAAATCGTACCTGCCCGTTTGCGTCCGTAACAACATGTTCCATTTTTGTACCAGGTGTTCCATCCTCTCCAACGAAGGGATACACCACTACACAGGGAGTATTCTGGACTGTAATTGCGCCACTGTCGCTGGTATGCACCAAACGTGCGATAAAATCTTTCTTAAACGCCTTACCGGACACGGTTTCGCTCGGAGCGGACAGCACTTCCATGGAAAGCTGATCAAGAACGCTCTCCATACGGGCCCTAAGGGCAGAAAGTCGCTCTGCTGCAGAAGTAACCGTGGAAAGATGATAGGCAGCCCTGTCAAAAGAAGCAAGGGCTACCTGAAACGAAAGACTCGAAATCGCGTTTTCCATATCCGCTTCGGCAATGGTAGCCTGGGCAAGAGCCTCTGAAGTCTTAAGCTTTTTGATACCGGCTGGAGGGGCAGCCTTCTTTTCGGTTGCCGGTCTATTCGCCGGATTGGTTGACTCTTCCTCAATTCCGCCGGCGCCAAAGCGCTCAACCGTTCCAGATTCTTCGGTAGAAGAAGACGGAGAAGAAGCACATGAAAAGAAGATACCCAGAATACTTACGCAGATAAGACTGCGAACTACGGCATAGTGCACAATAGTTACCTCATGAGAAAGATTGATTGAGTGCTAACACGCAAATAAACAAAATAAACTTTTTGTTGGCTACAGGATATCACCAAAACTCCAATAATTCCAGTGTTTTCGACATCTTGTCAGCCCGTGTGCGGGGTTGTAAGATACAGCATGCACCCAACACGAGCGATTATTCATCTAGGGAACCTTGCTCATAATATTGAGGAAATACGCCGCCTTGTCGGAGCACACCGACGCATCTGTGTGCCGGTCAAGGCAGATGCCTATGGCCACGGGGCTATCCGCATTGCGCGGGAGCTGTTGGCAGAAGGAGTAAGTCACCTTGCGGTTGCCACGGTCTCTGAAGCAGCAGCCCTCCGGGCAGCAGACATAACTGCTCCAATCCTCCTCCTTGGTCTGGTAATCCCCGAAGAATATCCCCTGCTTGTTCAAACCGGCTGCGAAGCCTTTGTAGCCGATAAAGATCAAATCGCTGGCCTTGCCTTACAGGCCAAACAGATGAATACCTCCCTGGCCGTGCACCTCAAGATAGACACCGGCATGGGCAGAATCGGATGCGTGCCCCAAGAAGCGCCATCCCTTGCCCGTTACATCCTGGATTCAGGCCTTTCTCTTGCCGGAGTTGCAACCCACTTACCCGTCGCCGATTCAGCAAAACCTCAAGATATCGACTTTACCCATGCCCAGATCAAGCGATTTACGGACGCCGTTACTTCCATCCGCGATGCGGGCATTGATCCCGGCATCGTTCATGCCGCCAATTCAGGAGGGATTCTCCAATACCCCGAATCCTGGCTCGACATGGTGCGCCCCGGAATTATCGTATATGGATACCCAAGCGATCCGTCCTCTCTTACCGGACACACAATCGAGTTAAAGCCGGTAATGAAACTTGAAACCCGGGTAGTCCACATGAAAAAAGTACAAAAAGGAACCAGCATCTCGTACGGAAGAACGTGGACTGCCGAGCGCGATACGGTAATCGCGACATTACCCGTTGGGTATGGAGACGGTTTGGCCAGATCTCTTTCCAATCGGCTTACCGTTCGCATCGCAGAGACTGATTATCCAATAGTCGGAAGAATTTGCATGGATCAATGCATGATCGATGTAGGGCCAGAACCTGCAGTACGCAGGTGGGATACCGCGGTTATCTTTGGCCCCGGGCACGGAGCAGACGCGCTTGCCCGGATGATCGATACCATCCCCTACGAGATTACCTGCTCTATCGCACCCCGCGTACCCCGCGTCTATGTAACCGAGTAGCGCCGTTCCCAGCTAACCGCCTCGCCTCGTGCAATGGAAAAACTAAAAAAGACCTCGGGACTAATTACTCGCTTCCATCCCCACAGATGAACGGCTGATGGAACAAATGATCCCGCTTCGCTGAGGGAAATTCCCAACCCGTCATGAGAAAGCGTCCAAAGGGCAACCGGAGAAGTGTGTCCATTGGATAGACCTCCAAGATAAAACTGCTTGGAAGTTTTGCGTATACACTCAACCGTGTTCCCAGAGAGCGCCAAGGCCTTGTCTGGATTCACCTTTTCGCCAAGAAGGGATTCATTGATTACCCAAGGAAAAGAAAGCTTATATCCCCTGTCCATCCGTTTCCCGGCAAAACAGAGAAAGTTGTGAACATATTCGTCTGTTTGGAGGGGCCGCTCGCCCGTATTTGTAAGGGTATACGTAATGGCGAATCCCTTGTCGGCAAGGGATATGCGCTTTTGGTATTCATAGGCATAGCCATTCCGCTCCCCGGAGAGGCAAGAAAAGATAAGCGCGTTTGCCCCATCGCGATCTGCCGTAAAAGAAAGCGCTTCCATTTGATAATCGTTATAAAAAAAATACGGCTTGGCGTCCTTCTTGAGCCACCCAGTGCCTATCTTTGGAAACCACTGTCCAACTGCAACCTCGTCATAGCCGATGCACGTCTTTATCCCGAACTCGTTATGAAGCCCTCTCCCAAAGCGACTCGGGTCTCGGTGAAACAAGGGTTTCTCTTCCCCCAAAAGTTCAATACCCTTCCATCGCGCGGATGAGACAAGACCATTCCAGTCAAAGCGGCTTGAGCGATATCGCTCCCCGGCAAGTTCGCAGGTTAATTGCAGATTGTCGTGTGAAAGAATAATAGCCACGACTACCCCCGAACCCTTTCCAAAAGCGCAAAGAACTCTGCCGATTCTTTTTTTGCCGTTCTGATAAAACCGTTATCATCAACAGTACCCAATACCGCATCACGTTCTGCGGTATTTCGATAGGTAATCATACGGTACGAGTTCTCAAAATCTTTTTTCTTGGTAATGTATACCTGCTCTTCGATATACGTTCGTATTCCTTTAGCTTCTTCAAGCAGGGCATTCCAGCGTTCCGGGGAAATATTGTCGCACTTACAGAGTAAGCGGAGAATCGCATATGCGTTCTCTGCCTTGTCGCGCGGATACAAAGTCCACCAGGACTCATATTGTTCATGAATTTCCTTCCAGGACGAATACAATCCGGTTCTTATCGCAGAACGAAGGCCGTCTACCTTAGTCTCGGGAACAAGCTGCCCACCCAGATTAACCCATTCAAGGCTGATAGACTGAGGCACCTGCGCGCTAAAATATTCGTAATGGATGTTGTACTCATCCAGATATGAGGCAATCGTTTTGATCCCGTAAAAAAGGAGCATCTGTCGATAGGCATTCCAGGCCTGCACTACCTTGAGAATCCGAACCTCGCGATTCCCTCTCTCCATTGCCTCTCCAGAAACAAATAGGCTCTTTACGATTTCCGGTTCACGGGTAATCAAGTCTCGCCCCTTTTCCGCCAAGACTTCTTCAGAAGGCATAGACCCCTGGGTGGACTCGGAGGAATACCATGCCTTAC
Organism: Spirochaetales bacterium; assembly: GCA_016929605.1. Taxonomy (GTDB): domain Bacteria; phylum Spirochaetota; class Spirochaetia; order Treponematales; family Treponemataceae; genus Teretinema. Next base: position 36,515 of record JAFGIM010000142.1, read on the forward strand.
CCGTCCATATTTCCAGCAAGCGCATTCCTTCGATCATTTCTCGGGCAGTGTCGGGGGCAAGGTGATCGGTTTCTATCCGTTGTACAATATTCTTCCGTTTATCCCGGGTGCGGTATTTCCAGCTATTACGTTCCAGGGCATACATGTTGTACATCCAGTAATACGCAGGCATAACCTCAAGCCGATCGCTTTTGCGATTTTCCAATACCATGGAAAAAGGAAGGCGGATATCCAGCTCGGCCGGATAGCTTCCCTTGGTAAGCAAGGTATAGCTCGCAAACCGGCAATTGTGTTTAAGCGTGCTGGAAAGCCCGGGCCAAAAACCGCGACCGGCGATAATCTCTCCGTCATTACCCCGACTATTATGATTCGATCCAACAGTCGCTCCCGCGGCCATATTGGATTGGCCCATGATCAGGGTAGCAATTAAAAAGGAATTGTTGTGATGCTGTTCATGACCGGGGAACACCAGGTTATTGAGCACCTCGCAACACGAGATAGTAGAGTTGTCCCCCAATATTGAATGGATGAGCCGCGCCCCATATTTCAGGTTAGAGTTATTTCCAAGCACAAAGCGAACAGCCTTAACCCCATAAAAGATATGGCAACCGTACCCGATTATGCCATTAACCAATTCGCATCCTTCGCCAATTTGGGATGGTTCTGTTTCGCTTGACATGATCGTCAGGTTCTTGAGTTTATTCGCGCCCTTAATGTACGACCAGGGCCCAAAACGCACATCCTTAATAACCTGACAGCTTTTGATTATTGAGTTATCCCCTACCTCGCCATAAAACCCTCGACGCGAATCAACACCCGCTTGGGTGATATCCCGCAAGCGATCCATCAGATCGCTATCTTCTCGATAGGTAGCCCATATCCAGGCGTCTGCGCATATCATGCCATTAAAGGGAAGGACGGAGCGGCCCCCAGCCTCGTTCATGGGGTCTATCCAGACGCGGACATCCTCGCTCTCCCCCTCCTTGATTATTCCCTCGCCGAATTTAGCGTGATTGGTCGTAGACATTTCGTCGATACGACTCATGATAACGGACTCACCGATGATGTAATGAGACAGATAGGCGCAATCATGGATGGCGCAATTAGCGCCTATATCGCAAGAAATAATGCGGCTATTGGAAATTCCCGCGGGAACCATAAAATCATGATAGCGAAGATACTGATTTTGCATGGATCCAATGCGAACCAAGCCGGCAAAAAGGTTGTTGCGAATCAAGGAAAAATCAAAGGGGTCTTCTACCAATATCTTTGACCAATCGGTACAGGTATTATCGTTCCAGACGAGTAACTCTATCTCGTCACGGGCAAGCGCCCTCCACGTGTGTGTGTCTGCCTTGCTTTGAATGTTCCGCAAATAATACTCATCCTGGCCCTCCGGCAGGTACTCGGAAGGTATAAAACCATAGCCGAACTTGTCGGCAGAAAGAAGTTCAATTTTACTCATGATAATTCACTATACATCCAAATTTGCACAAACAGCAATTCCCTGTTAGTATAAACAGTAGTTTGCCTCAAAAAGGAGCAGTCAATGAGTACCCACATCGGCGCTAAACCCGGCGAGATTGCCGAATCAATCCTGTTACCCGGAGACCCCTTACGGGCAAAGTTCATTGCGGAAAACTACCTGGATAATCCTATATGTTATAACGAAATACGCGGTATGTACGGCTATACGGGAACCTGGAAAGGCAAACGAGTCTCTGTTCAGGGCACCGGTATGGGACAGCCATCTCTTTCTATATATGTAAACGAATTGTTCCGTTTTTATGGCGTCAAGCGGGCTATCCGGGTAGGAACCACTGGCGCGGTTCAGGAGTCCACAAACCTCAGAGACATTATTATCGCTATGAGCGCCTCAACTGATTCGGCAATCAATACCCATCGTTTTGCCGGCCGCCACTTTGCCCCTACTGCGAATTTTAACCTGGTTAAAGCTGCCTATGATGCGGCGAATGCCAAGGGAATAAAACCGCTTGTTGGACCAATTGTGTCGTCAGATATCTTTTACGACGACGGAGAGGCTTGGAAACTTTGGGCAAAATACGGTATTCTTGGCGTCGAAATGGAAGCCGCCGAGCTGTATACCCTGGCGGCCCAATTCAATCGGGAAGCCCTTGCGATTCTGACGGTCTCGGACCACATCGCTAAGGGAACCGCAACCACGGCCGAAGAGCGGCAAAGCACCTTCCGCGATATGATGGAAATTGCCCTCGAAGCCATTACCGGAGCTTCTGCCTCATGACTGAACTACAGCCAACCGAAATTGAGTTGACCGGGAAAAAACGTACTCCCCGGTCAATATCCCATCGCCGGATTATTGCCGCTATTGTCATCGCCGTTATTGTTATGGTTTTGGGTGCCCTTACCGCCGTTATGGCCTATCGCGCCTCTACCACTCCTGCAGTCATGCAGCCCACCACGCTTCCCCCGGAAACAGCAGAGATAATCAGTTCAGACTGAGCTCAGCTTGACAGCCAAAAGCCTTTCCAGTACATTAAAAACCGCTCATCCAAACAGGCTGAGCACCCCCGGATGGTGGAATTGGTAGACACGCTAGTTTCAGGTACTAGCGCCTTCACGGGCATGGAAGTTCAAGTCTTCTTCCGGGGACAATAAA
>JAFGIM010000143.1 GCA_016929605.1 Spirochaetales bacterium
ATCAATTCCTTAACCATATCCCTCATTTCCGGGGCGAGCATGCGGTCAATCTCGTCCAGTACCAACATGGACACAGATCGAATATCCAGTTTTTTAAGACGTACAAGTTCAATAATACGGGCAGGACCTCCTACCACGATACGGGGCTTTTGCTTGAGTACATCAATTTGACGTTTAAGCGGGGCTCCACCCACAAGCAGCGCTGTGGTAACCGGGATATGTGAGCGTTCTGCAAGAGATAGTGACTCTCGTTTAATTTGGGAGGCAAGTTCATGTGTTGGGGCAATAATCAACACTGCCGGAGCGCGTCGCTCGGTTTCCTGCCGACATTTTTCAAAGGCTGGCAGCAGGTAGCAAAGAGTTTTCCCCGTTCCAGTTTCTGAGCTAAAGAGTAAATTTTCGCCTGTAAGAAGGCGGGGCAGGGCTGCACACTGTATCGGTGTGGGCTTGGTAATTCCGGATGCTCCAAGAGCTTCTACAAGGTCCGTGGAAAGGGAAAGGTCGGTAAAGGTATTCACCTGTTCAGGATAGCATATTGGAGATAAAAGTGCTATAATCGGTTTTATACCCGGCAGCTTTGGAGGAAGACACTTTTGAAAATTGGTATTGATGCCTTTGGTTGCGATCATGGCCGCTCCGGAGTCGGCTCGTATATACTGTCATTGGTACGGAATCTTCCTCAAAACGATGCGATTATTGACCTTTTTGGCCCTGAACTGGATCGTTATACCTATACCTCGGGGCAGGAAAAGGCCTCATACTCAGGTCTATCAGTTTCCGATAGTCTGCTTGCCGAACGAATATGGCACCTGCTTCACTATCCCCGCTTTGTTACCAAGCAAAAATATGATGCTGTGTTATTCCCCGCAGGAGTACGTCTTCTTCCTGCCTTCTTTGAGGTACCTTCAGTAGTTGTCGTTCAGGATATTTTATCGGAATCGGTAAAAACTTCTGACGATACCTTTGTAGACAGCTTGTTGCGAATGCAACTTAAAAAGGCCGCAAGGATTATCGCGGCAAGTAGATATATCCGCGATGATCTGGTAAACCTCAAGGTACCTGAATCAAAGATTACCGTTATTCATAATGGCATTGACACCTCTTTGTTTTATCCCCATCCGGTGGAAAATAACGAAGCAGTTCTTATCCATCCTTTTTCCATTCGCCGTCCCTATATAATCTACGCATCCCGTGTGGCCTACCCGGGAAAGTGTCACGTTGAGTTAATTCGAGCTTTTGAACTGTTCAAGAAAAAAACCGGTTCCCCGCATCGACTCGTCTTGGCAGGTTCTGACGGCATTAACGCCGAGATGGTCCACCGCGAAGTTCTTAAGTCTTCGGTGGCCCCGGATATCCTGCTTACCGGATATTTTCCGCATCAGAATTTAAGTGAACTGTATTCTGCCGCCGACGCTTGTATCTTCCCTTCTGCAACAGAAGGGGTAGGGCTCCCTGTGCTTGAAGCTATGGCATCCGGTATACCCGTTGCTTGCGCTCGCTCCGGCGCCTTACCCGAAATGGCCGCAGATGCTGCCCTCTATTTTGATCAAAATAAACCTGAAGAAATCGCCGATTGCATTGAACGCTTGGTGCGTCTTCCTTCCGGGGAAAACGATTCACTTAGACGCGAGATGATCGCTAAGGCCTTGGAGAGAAGCACTCAGTTTAGCTGGGCATCTTGCGCAGAACAAACCATACGCACCCTTGATTCCCTATAAAAAAAGGCCGGAATCAGCTTCTTGCTGATTACCGGCCTTTGTATTCCTGAAGAAAAAGTCTATGCGGTCTTTTGATCCGCCATAGTGATTTCTGGCTTGCGGTTTTTTTCAACCACTTCCTTTGTTATCACCACTCGCTTGTTTCCTTCTATGGACGGAATTTCGTACATCAATTCCATCATCATCTTTTCTACAATAGCGCGTAGTCCACGGGCTCCGGTGTTTTGCTTAATCGCCAAATCTGCAATTGCATCAATTGCGTCATCTTCAAACACAAGGGCAACCTTGTCGATATCAAGCGAGGCTTGAAATTGCCGAACAATGGAGTTCTTTGGCTCGGTCAAGATTCGGCGCAAATCATCTCGAACAAGTTCGTTAAGGGCAAGGGTAATAGGAAGTCGCCCGATAAACTCAGGAATCATACCAAATTTGATCAAGTCATCAGGAGCGATGTGGTTAAACAGTTCCTGAAGGTTTCTCTCTTTTTGGATTTTAATGTCAGCGCCAAAACCCATTGGATGCTGGGCAATTCGGCTTTCGATCATCTTGTCTAGTCCTACAAAGGCGCCACCACAGATAAACAATATGTTGGTGGTGTCTATCTTGATCATCTCCTGGTTCGGATGCTTTCGTCCGCCCTGTGGGGGCACTGAAGCAGTTGTGCCTTCGATAATCTTAAGAAGGGCTTGCTGTACACCCTCTCCGGAAACGTCGCGAGTGATGGAAACATTCTCTCCCTTACGGGCTATCTTGTCGATCTCGTCGATGTAGATTATTCCGCGTTCAGCTGCGGCAATATTCCCGCCCGAGTTTTGAATAAGCTTGAGCAGGATGTTTTCTACGTCTTCGCCAACGTATCCAGCTTCTGTGAGCGTGGTTGCGTCAGCAATCGCAAAGGGGACTTTCATCTTTTGCGCGATTGTTCTGGCAAGCAGTGTCTTGCCAGAGCCAGTGGGCCCAATCATCAAGACGTTTGATTTTTCTATTACCACATCCTCGGGTTTCTTTGAGGGGTTTGCAATGCGTTTGTAGTGGTTATAAATGGCAACGGAAAGCGTTTTCTTGGCCTGCTCCTGACCGATAATATATTGATCAAGATGGGCCTTCATTTCCATTGGCGTGGGAATATCCCCGGTAAATTCGGTCGATAATTGCTGGTTTTCCTCGTCAAGGATGCCCTTGCACACGTCTACACAGTGATCACAGATAAATACACCGGGTCCCGCTATGATGCGACGTGAGGTATCCGCGGTCTTACCGCAAAAAGAACAAATCTGTTCTTTGTCATTCTTCAGTTTTGCCATGTTTCCTCCGGGTCATCACCTTGTCCACGATGCCGTATTCAACAGCTTCCTGGGGTGACATAAAAAAATCCCGTTCCATCCCCTGAGCAATTTCTTCGACTGTCTTGCCGGTATGGTAGGAAAAATACTCAATGGTTAATTTCTTGAGTCTAATAATTTCCCGAGCCTGGATACCGATATCGACGGCCTGGCCCTGCGCTCCACCCCAGGGTTGATGAATCAAAACCCGGGAAGAGGGAAGCGCCGAGCGTTTGCCGGGAGAGCCTCCTGCAAGCAAAAGGGCTGCCATACTCGCCGCCTGCCCAAGGCAGAAGGTTTGTATTTCGGAGCGTATTTGCTGCATGGTATCGTATATGGCAAGTCCTGCGGTAACAGAACCGCCGGGACTGTTGATATAGAGATTAATGTCTTTTTCCGGATTTTGCGAATCCAAAAAAAGAAGCTGAGCAACCACCAAATCAGCGGTTGCGTCAGTAATTTCTCCATCGATAAAAACAATCCTGTCCTTAAGAAGCCGAGAGAAGATATCATACGAGCGCTCACCGTTTCCGGTTTGCTCTATAACGTAAGGTACCAGATTGTTCATCTGTTCATTCATTGTTGATTCCCGTCTTTAAAGAGTTCCGCAAAGGCAGTTTTCTTGCCCTTGGCCATGGTGCACTTCTCAAGAAGTTGTCCATACAGGCGCTGCTCCTTGATGTCATCAATAAGATACTCTTTTCTACGCATATCCGCATAGTGTTTTTTTACCTCATCAACGGAAATTCCTGCACGTTCCGCGATTGAAGCATATTCAGCTTCCACATCCTCCGGTGTAACGGCAATGTCCCTGTCCTTGAGGAGTATTTCCACCACAACACGGCTTTTAAGAAGTTTTTCCGCTTCTTCCCTCCAGGACTCAAGCATGGACTGTTTGGACTGGCCGGATGAGATAATAAGCTTTTCTAGCTGGGCGGCATCGGTTTGGAATCGCTGTGCGAGCATACGCCAGCGGGATTCAAGTTCTGCCTGAACCATGGATTCAGGAAGCTCAAAAGGATTCGCCTCAACAATTTTTTCTAAAAGCGTATTGCTCTTTATTTCCTTCATCTTGTTTTCCAGGGCGACTTCCATATTCTTGCGAATGTCGCTCTTCAGGTCTTCAAGAGTCTTGTACTTTTCGTTTACATCCTGGGCAAGTTCATCGTCCAGTTCAGGAAGCTTGCGAGACTTAAGGGCGGTAAGGGTAACCTTGAGTTTTTTGGTCTTTCCGGCAAGGTCTTTATCTTCTTCCGTCTCGGCGAATTTCTTTGAGAATTCCTTGGTGTCGCCTTTCTTCATACCAATGATTTCATCATCGAATTTGTAGATGTTATAGCCGGTGCCGATGGTAAATACAAAATCTTCTCGCTCGCTTGCGGGAACAGTAGCCCCTGCATCATCGAGTTCACAATAATTTACGGTAACGATGTCGTCCTTGGCAGCCTTATCTCCATCGTTTTTCTCTACTACAAGGGCATTTCTCTCCCGGATTGCTTCAAGTTCTTCCTTGAGTTCATTGTCTCCAACGGTAACCTGGGGAAGCTCAATCTTGAATCCTTCGATAGTGGAAAGGGTCACCGACGGGAATACGTCGAAGGTAACGCTAAAGGAAAGGTCCTTATCCAGACTGAACTCAGGTGCTTCTTCCATAGTTGGTTGGGAGTAGGGGAGCGGTCGTTCTGTTTCGGAAGCGGATTCAAAAACCTCACCCAAGGCTTTTTCCATGATATCGCTTGCGGCTTCTGCCTTTAGGGCTTCGCCATATTTTTTTTCCAGAATGGATACAGGAACTTTACCCTTACGGAAACCGGGAAGGGTAATGTTCTTTGCATGTTTTTGCAGAGATTCCTGATATGCCGCTGCAAGATCATCTTTTGCAATGGTAACGTCCAGCTTGACGCGTGATTTGTCGAGTTTGGTTAACTGCTTCTTCAGGTTCATTTGTGTGTCCTTTCTATGGTTTTGGTGTAAAAGTACCGGTATGTGTTTGCCCCCTTGTCAGGAGGCATAAAAAAAGGGCGATCCGGATTCTACCGGATCGCCTTCCGAGTAAGAGCGGGAAACGGGAGTCGGACCCGCGACATCGACCTTGGCAAGGTCGCGCTCTACCACTGAGCTATTCCCGCAAAATCGTACTAAAGCACCTATCTTGGTCACGCTGGCGGAAATGCGAGAGGAGGGACTTGAACCCTCACGCCTAGGCACCAGATCCTAAGTCTGGCGTGTCTGCCAATTCCACCACTCTCGCCCGTTTGGGTGAGCGTGCACCCTTTTTCAGGTGTCGGTAGTCTACCGAACAAGAAAACTTGTGTCAAGAACCTCAAGTTATCCTGTTCTACTGAGCCATGAAGGGATCGAACCTTCGACCCACAGATTAAGAGTCTGTTGCTCTACCAGCTGAGCTAATGGCCCGTGCGGATTACTGTTTTACAGTAAACACGATCTTTTGTCAATCAGGCGCGTTTTGCGCCTCTGCGCCCAGCCCGGTTCGAACGGGCGACCTACGGATTCGAAGTCCGGTGCTCTATCCAGCTGAGCTACGGGCGCATACATCCCGTAAAACGGGCGGAAAACAGCTCAGATGGTTCTGAACGTTTTCCAAGGGTGGGTGATGGGTTTCGAACCCACGACAGCCAGATCCACAATCTGGTGCTCTACCCCTGAACTACACCCACCGAGAATTG
>JAFGIM010000144.1 GCA_016929605.1 Spirochaetales bacterium
AGGAAGGCGAGTAACGGAGAGAGAAACATGCTTCTTTGCAACAACACAGAAAGCTGTTCAAGATAGGTATTGATTACTTCGCTCATTTTTTCATACCCATCTCATATAAAACCGAAAGCAGTTCTTCTTTCGTCAAGCCACCTTCATGAGTAGTAAATACATGTTCATTAGTATCCCGAGTCATAAACTGATTAAAAGGAAGCTGTACACTCTCTGTTGGAGTAAATGGCTTACCAGTAGCATCAAAGAACATCTGCGTCGGAATAACCTTTAGCGGATAGCCCTGTGCAATATCCCCATATTTCCATACATCAATAAACCTGATTATGGCCTTTCCCTGAAGCTCGCGATAAAGTTCTTCAAGAACGGGAGCCATCTCTTTACAAGGCGCACAGGAATCTGCCCCAAAATCGATGATTGTGGGAAGGCCAGATGATCGATATGCAACAAGATCAAAGGGTCCAGTTAACTCAAGAGGGCCGTATATCAGTGAATCAGTAGCAACAGGTATGACGGATTCAATAACAGAAGCGTCCTCCTTGGCTGTACCCTTTTTAATAAAGAACATACCAACAATTATCACAACAATAGCCGCGATTACCGCGCCTCTTACCAAGGCTTTACGTTTATCCATATTCATTCCTTATTGCACAATCGAGCCAAAAAGTACTCCGGCGCTTGTCGACATCAGGAGTACCAAAAGTACATACACCACGGTTTTCTTAAAGCCTAATTCCCCTCCAATTACCAGCATCGAAGGAAGAGACAAGCTCGGCCCGGCAAGTAAAAGCGCCAAGGCTGGCCCCTGCCCCATTCCACTTCCCAGAAGGCCTTGCACGATCGGCACCTCGGTAAGGGTTGCAAAATACATAAAGGCTCCAGAAATTGCCGCGATACCGTTAGCGAATACTGAATTGCCGCCCACAAGTCCGGCAATCCAGGCGTTCGGAATCAATCCTTCCTGACCTGGCCTTCCAAGCAAAAACCCCGAAACCAATATACCCATAAAAAGAAGCGGTACGATCTGTAACGCAAAATCGCGGGTAGCAGCTCCCCATTCGGCTACTTCATGTCTTTTAAACCACTTAAGTATCGCAAAAAGAAGAATCAGTACAAACGCTCCGCTAATGATGTACTTTCCTCGATAGATGACATCCCAGAGCGTCGAGGTTCCTTTTGAAGAAGACAGGTTAATAAAAATCAAAAAACCTACCATGGAACCGATATACACCACAGTTTGCCAAAGCTTTCTTCCCCCTTCATCCAGAGGCGCCTTAAAAAGTCGCTCATCGGCAAGGCGGGCTTCATCTTCTTTTCGAAAGATCATCTGCATACAAAGCCCAATGACTATTGCAAAAGTAATTGCGCCAATCGTACGCGCCAATCCAATCTTCCATCCAAACACCTGAAACGACATCGTAATCGCAATAATGCTAATTGCCGGCCCTGAATATAAAAAACTGATCGCAGGCCCGATTCCCGCACCCTTCTTGTATATCCCCTTAAAAAGCGGAAGTACGGTACAGGAACACACTGCTAAAATCGCCCCAGATACCGCTGCCACCGCATAAGCTACTGGCTTTGGCGCCTTTGGACCAAGATACTTCATTACCGCTTGTTGATTAAGAAATACTCCAATCGCACCGGCAATAAACATAGCAGGGACAAGACACAGTAGAACATGTTCCCGTGCATACTCACCAAGCATCTGGAATCCTTCCAGAATTCCTGTCGTTACACGAGGGGCATCCCAGGGAATAAAATAAATCGCTACAAACACAAACGCAAGGGCAAGCACGACCACATTCGGGCTATAGACTTTCTTTGCCATGGATATCCACCTTACAATTGAGCTGCTATCTGATCTACTGTTAGCAGTTTCCCCACGCTTCGAACCTCTCCGTCTATCACAAGGGCGGGAGTCATCATTACTCCCATCTCCATAATCTGATCTATGTCGGTAACTTTTTCTATTTCTGCGGTAACACCCTTAATCGCTACCGCTTCACGGGCATGTGCCTCTAATTGCTTGCATTTTGGGCAACCAGTCCCCAGAATCTGAATTTTCATCGGTAAAACTCCTTGTGTTTCAATTATTGGAAACATTGCACTAATTGTCAAGAGACTGGACTATTTATTGACAAAGTTTCCTAACATTGCAACAATAACAGCATGAAGGAATCGGAAAAAAGAAGACTACAAATGACCGCTGACTTATTTAAGGCAATCGGTCACCCTGACCGACTTGCCATGCTCGAAAAGCTCGCCGATAAGCCTTGGTGCGTCTGCGACCTTGCCCTGGACCTTGGATTAAACAAGTCAGTTACGTCAAAACACCTGTCCCTTCTCCATGATCTTGGCCTGATAGAACTGGAAAAGAAGGGAACCCAAGTTATCTACACACTCTGTGTACCCTGCGTAATCGATATGGGAAAGTGCAGCTATCTTGCGGTGCTTAATGAGCGCAAAAAAAGACTCGGCTCTTAAGGAAAATACCAACAATCCTGCGAGCATTATCTACATTATTCCCTAAACCCTGCCATACTGTTGTCAGCATAACCACTGTATACTCTTCCTTACAAGGAGCCGTTATATGAAGACAATCTACGTGTATGTTATGGATACCCTGGCGGATTGGGAGTTGGGGTATGTTACCGCGGAGCTCAAATCTGGCAGGTTTTTCAAAAAAGGAGAGCCCGCTGTATCGGTCAAAACAGTCAGTTACAGCCGCGAAGTAATTACCACCATGGGCGGCCTTACCGTTATCCCCGATTGCGTCATTGATGATATCGCGATTAGCGACACCACAACGCTGCTTCTGCCGGGTGCTGATACCTGGGCCGATCCCAAGCATGGGGTTATTCTCGAGAAGGCTCGAACCTTGCTCTCAGCCGGTGGTACCGTGTGCGCCATCTGCGGAGCTACCGTAGCTCTTGCCACCATGGGACTTTTGAACAGCCGCCCTCATACCAGTAACGGTCCAGGATTTCTGGAAATGATGTCTCCCGCCTACACCGGACAGGCCTTCTATAAAGACGAGCCGTCTGTGTCAGATGCAAACCTGATTACCGCCGGCTCTACCGCACCATTACCCTGGGCAAAGCACATCATCGAGCATACCGGTGTTTTCTCGGCCGAGACTCTGGAAGCCTGGTACGCGTATGTTAGCACGGGCAAACCCGAACACTTTTTTGCGCTCATGAATACGGTTCATCACTAACCA
>JAFGIM010000014.1 GCA_016929605.1 Spirochaetales bacterium
GAGCAAAACATCCGCACTAAAGCGAACCTGGCGGGCGTATTCTGTCTGTTCTTCGTCCAGGCGGGTATCTGTCAGGAGCTCCATCATACCGATTATGGTCTGGATCGGGGTGCGAATTTCATGGCTAATATTGGCAAGGAACTGACTTCTGGTAACACTGGCCTGTTCCGCGTTTTCCTTTGCGGCCATTAGATGGCTTTCTTTTATTTTTTGTGTAGATATGTCATCGATGATGGCAAGATACTTGCCATTTGATTGGCGCGTCATGATGAGCTTAAACCAACGGTCGCTTCCATCGGTAAGGTGTTGGGAAAAATCAAAGAAGAATGAATCTTCTTTGCCCTTTAACAGGTATTCAAGGCGCACGGCGTCTTCTTCGTGTGCCTGTTGCAAAAAGAGGTCTGCCAGGGCGATTCGTGGAGCCTGGTCCAGAGTGGGGAACAATGCGCTTGAAGCCGGATTCCAGTGTTCAACAAATCCGTTGCGGGCAACGATCATACAGGGGACGATCGAAGAAAAAAGATAGGAACCGAATTCCGCGTTCTTGTTCATCACCTATACCGCCTGAAGGACTTCGATTGCCTTTTTAAGAAGCTGCTCTGGTTTAAGGGGCTTGACCATATAGCTTTTAACCCCTGATGAAAGAACCTTGATAACCGCTTCGCGTTGACTGATTGCCGAAAGAACGATAATGGGTGTTTGTATTCCGCTTTCCTTAAGTTTTTGCAATACCTCAAACCCGTTCATTACCGGCATCATTAAATCAAGGAAGATAAGGTCGTAATTACCCGACAGTCCTTGCGGGAGAAACGAGACACCGGATTCAAATTGATCCACGTTTGCCTGAATGGCCAAGAAGGTTTTGGTGAGTACAGACCGTATTACTACATCGTCGTCGACCACTGCGATTCGGATGTTTTTACCAACTGTTTTTAGGGTTTGAATTTCGCTTTTAAAACGCATTTCGAAACTGGCTTCAGAAAGCTTTCCCTCTCGGGCCGGGGCAAGGATGCGCTCGCTTATAACCGTAGAGGCATCCTCTATGGGATTAACGTCTTTAAGAAGAGAGTCGATAGCCTTGCTTAAATCGGCAACCGCTTGAATCTCGCTGTAGGAGCTGTTCCCTTCGATAAAATCCTTGGCAAAACTGTCCATGGTTAGCACCTTGACGTTTCGCTTGCGGACTGAGGGATTTTCCAGGATGGTGTCCAAAAGGAGTTCAAGATTTGGTCCATCCACAAAGGACAGGGATAGGTCGGTCATCATGATAAGGACCTTGGGGCTGGTCAGATTATAAAGGGCAATGAGTTCCCTGAGGGAGTATTTGAGCAAGTCAATTTTTTCCCGGTTAAGGCCCTGTGCTATTTCGATAAAGAGGATGTTGTCGTTAACATGGGCTTCCAGGATGCAGGGGGTGGTATCAATTTCAAATTTGCATTTAAGGACGTCGCTCATGATGGATAATAATTGGTCTATCTTAAGCGGTTTGGGCAATATCCATTTAACCCCAAGACGTGTTAATCGTTCGCTAGTAACGCTGTCTATTTTTTGAGCAAGAACGAGAACCGGAATTGATACGGCGTTGGGGTCCTTCTTCTTCTGCTCCAGAAGGGTAACGATAAAGGATTCCGCAGAGTTATAGTCTATGATAACAAGATCGGGGATAAGGGAGCGCATCTTGGAAAGACTGTCTGGCTGGCCAAGGCCGATTTCCATAATAGTTTGGCAACTATCGAGTTTGTGCTTGAGAAAGTCGCGAAAAACATTTGACTCATCTATTAACAATACTTGTTTCATAGACTACTATTATAACGATCAATCCGGAATCTTTAAAGGGTAAGCCATGAAAAGAGCATATATAATCCTGGCACAGGGATTTGAGGAAGTTGAAGCGATTACTCCTATCGACTATTTACGCCGGGCTGGGGTCGACGTTACCGTTGTGGCCCTTGATTCACTTCAGGTGGTATCCGCACGATCCCTTATCGTAACCGCCGATGCTCTATTGGCAGATGTGTTGACTCAAAACCATCCTGATCTGATTGTGCTTCCCGGCGGGATTAAGGGAAGTCGTGCTATAGCCGCTTCAGAACCCGTCCGTCGCTTGGTTAGGGAGATGGCCCGTGAGGGGAAGTTGATTGCCGCTATCTGCGCTTCTCCTGCGGTTGCCCTGTACCCCTGGGGGCTTTTAGAGGGAAAGACGTGGACTTGCTATCCCGGAGAAGAAGAAGCGCTGGGGGTCCGGGTGAGTGAGTCACGGGTTGTTGTTGACGGGAAGATTATTACCTCTCGAGGGCCGGGTACCGCGGGAGAGTTTTCTCTAGCCCTGGTGGAGGCCCTGGAAGGGAAGGATGTGGCGCATCAATTGGCGAGGGGCACTGTAACTAACGCTCATCCCTGATAAACAGGAAGTTCCTCTTTAAGTGTTGTAAAAAAGTCCCAGTCTAACCGGGTACCCGGCACTGTCAGACAGCTTCTCCCCGCCTTGTTTGCAAAGTCCAGGGCTTGTTCAAGGGGAGCATGAGCGAGCCATGCACACAAAAAGGCTCCGGCAAAGACATCTCCCGCTCCCGTATCATCGAGAGGCAGGTCTATCGCTTGTCCTTCCCGGTGAATAACACTTCCCGAACACCAGGCCGTAGCTCCAAGCGGGCCTTCCTTTCTGACGATACAGGGGAAGCTTCGTTTTCGGGCGGTATAAAACGAAAACACGGAATGGACCAGTTCTTCTCTTGTTTGAAAGCCGCGATCCCCGGGAACAGTATCGGCGAGCACCAGGGCTAATTCTTCTGCCTCGTCTGCGTTGCAAAAGAGGATGGTTTTGCCCCGGGTAAGTAAGCCGGGCAGCAGAATGCTGTGGTTTTTTGCGATATCCACCGAGGCAATATCAAGGGCAAGGGGAACCTTTGCCTGGGACGCAAGCGTACAAATATGATTTGAAAGCTCATTATAGCGTAATAGTTGTCCGTCGAGCATAACGATGCGGGCGTTGTTAACTGCTTCCTGGGTTATTTGTTCAGGTCTGATGGATGGGGCGGCTCCGGGGGCGCAGACGATGGATTTTAGCGCGCCAGGCATGTGAATAATAAGGCATCGGCCGGTGGTGTGTGAGCGGTCTTCTATGGCAAGGTGTACGCCGTACGAGGCGAGATCCGCGCACAGGACGAGGGCCCATCGGTCGCTTTCCCCTTCGATCGTTCCCGTGCATCCGACAAACGAGCACTGTAAGCCCAGAGAGGAGGCTGCCTTTAGGGCGTTAGATGCTGAACCGCCAGAAACCAGGACAGGGGTACGAATTCCCAAGAGGAGTTCGTCCAGCCTGTCCGGTGAAACATGGTTTGTGCTGTTTGGATGGATACCCAGAGAGAGGGCTGTTTCCTCTTCCGAGAAGCAAAAGATATCAAGCAGGGCGTTCCCTATTCCCAGAATATCCGTCACTGGCGCTCCTTGGTTCTATTTTTTGGTACCTGGTATCTTGACAATAATATCACGCAACCCCGGATTTTTCTCGAGATCACGGATAAGACCTTCTTCCCGTCCCTTGTTTACATAGTCGGGAGACTGGAAGGAGTAGGTAAACTTGGTGTGAACGTCGTAGGTTCCCTTCATCAGGGCATAGGCATCCTCGGTCATAACCAGCTCTTCGTCGGTGGGGATTACAAAGATCTTGATCTGTGAATCGTCGGCGCTGATGCAGGTTTCTGCGTTACGGGTTCTGGCAAGTTCATTCTTTGCAAGATCGAGCTTGATACCCAGATGCTCAAGACCGCTTAACACGCCTTTTCTTACCCCTGCGTGGAATTCGCCAACTCCCGCGGTAAAGATAAGCGCGTCGGGAAGTTGTCCCATCGCGGCGATGTAGGATCCAATGTATTTTCGAAGGCGATAGCATTCGATGTTGTAGGCAAGCTGAGCCCGCTTGTCTCCCGCATCCATTGCCTTGGTTACGTCCCGTCGATCGGCATACTTACCGGTAATACCAAGAAGACCCGATTTTTTGTTTAAGGCGGTATCAATGTCCTGAACGCTCATATCGGCTTTACGCATCATATAAAACGCAAGGGCAGGGTCGCAGTCGCCCGATCGGGTGCCCATAACAAGACCTTCAAGCGGGGTAAGACCCATGGTGGTATCCCAACACTTACCGTTTTTTACGCAGCACATGGAGGCACCGTTGCCGATATGCGCGATGATAACGTTCGTGTCCTCGGGTTTTTTACCAAGAACAACCGAGGCTCGTTTTGCGGTGTACAGGAAGCTTGTTCCGTGGAAGCCATAGCGGCGGACGGCGTAGTCGGTATACCATTCGTAGGGAACGGCGTACATATAGCTGGTGTCCGGCATGGTTTGGTGCCAGGCGGTGTCCATAATGGCGCAGTGGGGTACATTGGGAAGCACCTTTTGGGCTGCCTCTATTCCCATGATATTTGCCGGGTTGTGGAGGGGCCCTAAGTCCTGGACTTCCCGGAAGGTTTCCAGGATTTCCGGGGTAACAACAACCGATTTGGTGAATTTATTGCCGCCATGCAGCACCCGATGTCCTACAGCTCGAATGACGCTCATATCCTTAATAACCCCAACTTCGGGATCGGTAAGGGTGTGAATGATAAGCTCAACCGCGATGGTGTGATTGGGGCATTCATGGCTTATTTTGTATTCTGGCTTGCCCTTGGCGTTATGGGTGATGGACCCGCCCTCCTGGGTAACCCGTTCAACAACGCCGGAGGCGATGACGTCCCGGTGATCCCAGTCAAAAACTTGATACTTTGCGGATGAACTGCCGCAATTGAGGGTAAGAATGACCATACTAACTCCTGATTATTGTGTGCGCTTTATGCGCTGTTTCGTATAAGAGCCAGTGTAAACCTATTAAAGGTCTCTTTCAAGGACTCGGTATTTCCCTGGTGGCGGGGACGGGTGTTATGTAGTAAAATACGGCCAGATCACGAATAAGGAAGGCGATGAGATGGAAAAAAAACGAGACTGGTTCGAGAACGAGTCTTTTTGGGCCCAATATGCCCCGGTATTATTCGACGCGCAGCGTTGGGCTGAGGCTCCATCGGTCGCGGAGGGAATATTGCATATCATTGGCGCTGCAAACGTTGAAGGAAAAGAAGGTCCGGCTATCCTTGACGCAGGCTGCGGCCCGGGGCGAATTTCCGTTGAGCTTGCTGCCCGCGGAGCCCGGGTAACCGGAGTGGATATTATCAGGCCCTTTTTGAATGCGGCCCTTGAAAGCGCCCAGGACGAGGGGGTGGAACTGGAGTTGGTGCAAGCTGACCTGAGAACCTTTTCCAGACCGGGTGCCTTTGACGCTGCGGTGAGCCTTTATACGAGTTTTGGGTACTGCGATACCATCGAAGAGGATATGACGATTCTTAGAAATATTGCTTCCGCTCTGGTTCCTGGCGGTTGGTTTATTCTTGAGATGACCGGTCGCGAAATCGCGGTACGGGACTTTACCGAGGGTGAATGGTTTGAAAGGGGCGGGTTTACTGTCTTAACCGAGTTTTCGGTGGAAGGAGCCTGGGAGGGGTTGCGTTCGCGATGGATGCTTATTGATGAAAATGGGCGCAAGATTGACCATGTCTTTGTGCAGCGGCTGTATTCTGCCGTTGAACTAAAACGGCTTATGATGGCAACGGGCTTTTCTTCGGTGGAGATATATGGCGACTTTGATTTTTCACCCTATAATGAAAAAGCCAGGACGATGGTATTAGTGGCACGAACGTAAAAAAAAC
>JAFGIM010000002.1 GCA_016929605.1 Spirochaetales bacterium
CCTCTGGCTTGCCGGGGGCCTGGGACCTGCCAACGTTCGCTCGTGTATAGAAGCGTTTGACCCGGAATTGATCGACGCCTCAAGCGCACTTGAGTCCGAGGCGGGCATAAAAGATCAGGTGCTACTTAAGGCCTTTTTTAGGGAGATTGACCGATGAGCAATAAGGGATATTTTGACCGCTTTGGCGGAAGGTACGTTGCCGAGGTATTACGCCGTCCGCTTGAGGAACTTGAGCTTGCCTTTATCGACTCGCTTTCCGATGTGTCTTTTTGTCAGGACCTGGATACGCTTAGGCGCGATTTTATCGGCCGGCCAACGCCCCTGTTGCACGCGGTAAACGCGAGCCGCCTGAACGGCGGGTCTCAAATCTATATCAAGATGGAAGGGCTTGCGCACACTGGAGCTCACAAGATCAATAACGCCCTGGGGCAGGCCCTGCTCGCAAAAAAGATGGGCAAGAAGCGCATCATCGCGGAGACTGGCGCGGGTCAACATGGGCTTGCCACCGCCTCTGCCTGCGCGCGCGTCGGCCTTGAATGTGTGGTGTACATGGGAGAGGTGGACGTTCGCCGGCAGCAGCCCAATGTCGCTTCCATGGAATTATATGGGGCTACGGTTGTTCCCGTTACAGCAGGGTCAAGAACCCTTAAGGACGCGATTAACGAGGCAATGCGCGACTGGGCTGCGAGTTTTGAATCTACCCATTATTTGATTGGTTCAGCCCTGGGGCCTTCCCCCTTTCCAGACATAGTTCGCTATTTTCAGTCAGTTATTGGGGAAGAAACCCGCGCCCAGATTACCGAGCGGGCTTTGGATGTGGAAGCCCTGGTAGCCTGCGTAGGCGGCGGATCAAACGCCATAGGATTTTTCTCCCCGTTTACCGCTCTTTCCGCTCCCCGGCTTGTTGGGGCAGAGGCAGGAGGCATTGGCCCTGGCGCAGGAGAAAACGCGGTGCGCATGAGCGGAGAGGCCTCTTCTGACGGGATTATTCACGGGTATAAAAGCCGTTTTCTAACCACTGCGGACGGGCAGGTTGCCGAAACCCGCTCTATCTCCGCCGGCCTTGATTATCCCGGGATAGGGCCTGAGCTTGCTGCCTTGGGAGAATCGGGCCGCATCGAGTTTGTGTCGGTTAGCGACTCACAGGCCCTGGAAGCGCTCAAGTTTTTTGCCCGCAGCGAAGGGGTGTTATTTGCCCTGGAAAGTGCCCACGCGGGCGCCGCGGCCCTGGCTCTTGCCCGCTCTGGCTCTCCCGATCGCGCGGTTATCGTTAATATGTCCGGGCGTGGGGATAAGGATATCTTTATTACTTCTCCCGTGTTTCGCCCCGGTCCATGGAAGGACTTTCTTGCCCAGGAACTTGCCCGACTTGACTCAGGTCAGGACATTCACGTATTTGGAGGAAACTCATGAACGTATCTATAGAAGCACCAGAGTTTGCCCTTGCGCACACATCGCGCGCTCCTGTCAGGCTTATGGCCCATTTGGTTGCGGGTTTTCCATCGGAAGAGAATTTTTTTGCCGCAGCCAGCGCCCTTGCCCAAGGCGGTGTTTCGTTCTTTGAAATTCAGTTCCCCTTTAGCGATCCAAGTGCGGACGGGCCGGCTATCCAGGGCGCATGCGCAGCCTCCCTTGCCGCGGGTTTTACCGTAGCCAGGGGGTTCCAGATGGTTCGCGCTCTCCGCGAGCGTTACCCCGATATCCCGGTATATATTATGACCTACGGGAACCTTGCGTATAAGTGCGGTATAGACTCTTTTGTCGAGCAAAGCGCGGCAGCCGGGGTTTCCGGCTTGATTATCCCGGATTTACCCTTCGACTCGGACGAGGGCCTTGGCGAAGCCTGTGCTCGCCATGGGCTTCTTTCTGTTCCAGTCGCAGCTCCTTCCATGAGCGACGCTCGTAAGCGGGAGCTCTTGTCCCATAAGGCACCACTGGTATACGCAGCGCTCAGAAGCGGTATTACCGGCAGTAAAACAAGTATAGATGAGGCAACCCTTTCGTTTTTGGCGTCTTTAAGTGGAAACGGTACCCGGGTCTTGGGCGGTTTTGGTATTCAGGACGGGGAGCAATCTCGCGCACTTTCTCCGCATGTTCATGCCGTAGTGGCCGGTTCAGCCTTTGTTAATCTGATATCTACCAATGCAAGCCGTGGATCGGCCAGTATTCAGGATGCGGTTACTGCAAAGGCACGGGAGCTCTGCGGCTTGGCATAGCAGGTCCAGGCAGTTTGATCCGCCCGTTTGCTTTTTACCCTGTATTCTGCCTATACTGGAAGTCTAAAGATGAAGCTCAAAAAGATCGCGCAAACCATTCATATTATTCTCTCGATCTTTATGGTCCTGATTCTTTTTTCCCGTTTGGGTATGGTCATTTGGGGCACCGAGGTGTATCCCTATCGCCTTGTCAATGAAATTCCTGCCGTTCGCACTTTTGCCCTCATGGTCATCCCGCTTATTGTCCTGGTTCTTCTTCTTATTTTACTGTCGGTAAGCGGGGTTATGGATTCCCGCGAACGGTTACATATCAGTCTTTCCCAGCTCTATCAGTCTGTGTTCCACGGCCTTTCTACCGGGCTTTTGGTCCTTGATGGGCAGGGCCGCATTCGGTATATCAATACCACCGGCTGTCGGCTTTTGGGCTGGGAGAGCGGCTCGCCTCCACAATTGATGCACTACAGCGAGCTGGTCGATCCGCTCCTGGTTCCCGTGGCAGAAAAGCTTGCAACCTCCATGGAGAGCGGGGAGCGCTTTACGCGGGAATATCGCGTGTTTTTGAACTCAGGCGTCTTGTGCATCCTGTGCGACTTTTACTGCTTGCGGGATAGCCGCCTGGGCAGGGTGTTTGTAATATCTCTTGAGGATCGCAGCCGCGAAGACGACATTAAGCAAAAACTTTCCACCCAGCTAGAAGAAACGCATCGATATGCCCTTTCCAAGGATAATTTTTTCGCGAATATGAGCCATGAAATCCGCACGCCCATCAACGCTATTTTGGGTATGACCTATTTTGCCCGCAGTCATTGCTCTGATGGGAAGTGCCTTGAGTATATAAGCAAAATAGAAAATGCCTCCGAACTTTTGCTCTCGGTTGTTAACGATATCCTTGATTTTTCCAAGATGCAGGAGCACAAATTTTCGTTGAACCCGGAGAATTTTAACCTCTTTGACCTTCAAAAGATTCTAACCGATCTTTTTGCCCTTAAGGCAATTCAGAAGTCCCTGGAATTACGTATTGAATTTGATTGTCCCCAACGATTTTATGTGTATGGAGACCAGTTCCGCCTGACTCAGATTTTTATGAACCTGGTAAGCAACGCGCTCAAGTTTACGGAAACAGGGTTTATCAAGGTTTCGCTCAATCACGAAAATATTGGCGACGAGATTATCCTTCGCTGTACGGTGCGGGATTCAGGGCTGGGAATCGCAGAAAAGGATTTGGACAAGATTTTTACCGATTTTGAACAGTTCGGTCAGGTACTGGTTAAGACTCACGAGGGAACGGGCCTTGGTTTGGCTATTTGTAAACGTTTGGTGGAGTTGATGCACGGGGTTATCTGGGTGGATAGCCTACCTGGTCAGGGTTCGTCCTTTCATTTTGTAGTCGTACTTAAAAAACCGACTGAACTAACCGGAGAGGAACTGTCCATGAACTTACCGCGAATTGAGCGGCATAGCGGGCGGATACTCGTGGTGGAAGATAACGAAATTAACGGAGAAATCGTTGAAACCTTGTTAGCTCGGGAAGGGCTTGAGGTTTTGCGAGCCACCAATGGGCTCGAGGCAATTGATATCTGTCGTGAAAAAGGCCCGGATGCCTTTGATTTGGTACTCATGGATATTCACATGCCCCGAATGAACGGGTATGATGCAGCGAGGGTGTTAAAGCAAGAAATCGGTATACGCTGTCCCATTATTGCGGTTACCGCCACAAGCGAAAACACCAGAGTCCTTGAAGAGAACGGGGATATTATAGACGGCTATATCATTAAGCCCTATGACCCGGAAGTTTTTCACGAATTGTTTTCTTAAGGGGAATTATTATGGACACCTTTACTCTGGTGCGTACCGAGCACCTTAATCATAACAAGAAGCTTTTTGGCGGACAGCTGTTAAAGTGGGTAGACGAGTTTGCATGGC
Source organism: Spirochaetales bacterium (assembly GCA_016929605.1). Taxonomy (GTDB): domain Bacteria; phylum Spirochaetota; class Spirochaetia; order Treponematales; family Treponemataceae; genus Teretinema. The sequence goes on from JAFGIM010000002.1 coordinate 4,140, forward strand.
TTGCCGCCGCGCGGGACTATTCCGGCTCAGTTCTGGTGACCCGCGCCATGGATAACAGCGAGTTCCGCTTTGCTGTTCCCAATGGATCAATCCTTCGCTTTCATATCGAATGTATGCATGAGGGCACAACCTCTGTTTTATATTCGGTTGACGTCTTTGCCGACATTCCCGGCGAGAGTGTGGAAAAGCTGATATTTACCAATAAGGTTACCTTTGTCGCTATAGACGAAGCAGGAAATAAAACCCCCCTTAAAAAAAGGGGCTGTGGAGCTTAAACCATGAACGTTCTTTCAACCGCACACCGATTGTCCGGGGCAATCACTGTACCCGGGTCTAAAAGTCATACCATCAGGGCTGGCATTCTCGCTTCCCTTGGGTCGGGAACCTCGTATATCAGAAATCCGCTGGAAAGCGCGGACTGTCTTTCATGTCTGGATGTTATAGAAGCTTTTGGCGCCTGTGTGCGCCGGGAAAAGGGCTTATGGACGGTAACCGCACCCGAAGGTGGCTTGCGCCTTCCCGCACGAGTCATCGATGCCCAGAATTCCGGATCGGTACTCTATTTTATGTCGGCCATAGCGGCGACGCTTCCTGGCTGGACGGTTATGACCGGCGATGAATCCTTGTGCACTCGTCCCATCGATACCTTGCTTCAGGCTATCCGTGATTTGGGTGGCAAGGGCTTTACAACCCGGCCCGGTATTGATGCCCCGCCTGCGGTCATTGGCGGGCCCTTTGTTGCCGGAACGGTAGAGCTTGAAGGGCATTTGTCTCAACCGGTAAGCGGACTGATGATGGCCGCAGCCAGGATTTCCGGGACTACGGTAATCCGTCTGCGTGATCCTAAAGAAACCCCCTTTCTCAAGATGACGGCCGACTGGCTTGCGTCTCTTGGAGTTCATGTTTCGTATGATCCCGAGCGGCTTGACCGGTTCGAGATTTCCGGCCCTCAAGCCTTTTCATCTTTTGACCGGGTTATTCCTTCGGACTGGGAGGGAGTCGCGTTCCCCCTGGTCGCTGCGGTAATTACCGGTTCGGAAATTTCTATTCTCGATGTGGACTGTAGTGGAAGCCAGGGCGACGAGGCCATCGTAGATGTTCTCGTCGCCATGGGAGCAAAAGTATCCCTGGACCGGCAAACGGGTATCCTTTCGGTTCATGCCCCTGAAGCTGGCCGTAGCCTGCGGGGCGGCACCTTCGCCCTGGCGGACTTTCCCGATGCCCTGCCGGCGCTGTCGGTTGCCGCTTGTTTTGCCGAAGGGGATACCACCTTTACCGATATAGGGGTGTGTCGGCTTAAAGAAACCGATCGAGTCGCAGTGATGAATCGGGAACTGACCCTTCTTGGCGCAGATGTGGAAGAAGGTCCGGACTGGCTAACCGTGCACGGAAAGGGCGGAAAGGCTCTCCATGGGGCGGTTGTGAATAGCCATGACGATCATCGGGTTGCCATGGCCCTCTCGGTAGCCGGTCTTGCTATTGAGGGCCCCGGGGTAACTGTTTTGGATGGCGAATGCTGTGCGGTAACATTTCCGGACTTCTATGGTGTTATGAATGGTATAGGCGCCGGTTTTGTTTGCCAGGAGTAAGCGTAATAGGCTATTATTAATGGTATTACCGCTACGATGCATGATAAGGAGTGTACGCAGGTGAACATGAAAAGCGTTGTTATCAGGACTACTGATATCCAGAAATCGATTACTTTTTACGAAAAAGTCCTTGGGTTTACCTTTGATTCGATGATTTCCGCGGCGCCGGGGAAGCAAATTGCCTTTCTTTCTGATGGAGCCGGGTCTGCCAAACTTGAACTGTTGTACAACGAACGCAATAAGGACATCTGCCCAGGAGGTGTGTCCCTGACCTTTGTGGTAGACCAGATAGCCAGCGCGGAAAAGCATCTTGTTGCCAATGGGGTTCGCATTATTTCTGCCCCAAAGACCATAAAGGACGGAAAAAAGATTATGACCGCCGTTGACCCTAACGGAGTTGAACTGGATTTTATAGAAGAATAAGATAGATCGGGTTGGACAGTCTTTGTTTTCCAACCCGGTTGGAGCTATACTATTTTCCATCCATGTTAAGGAGAACATATGAAAAACAGAAGTGTATTCGCGATAGTGTCCTTGTTCGCAGTTCTTGTGTTGGTATCGTCTTGCTCGTCCAATCCCAAGGTTACTCGCGTTGATTCCGACACCCAAATTGATTTAAGCGGTTACTGGAACGATACCGATGTTCGCATCGTCTGTGAATCGCTTATCAATGATTGCCTGTCTTCTCCCCGGGTTGCCCGCTTTGAACAGCAAAAGGGACGCCTTCCGGTCGTAATCGTCGGCTCTTTCCGCAATCAGAGCGATGAGCATATTGATACAAGCATTATTACCAAGCGGATGGAAACAGCCATCTTGAATAACGGTAAGGCAGATTTCGTGGCAAGCAGCGCCGAACGGGGAGAACTCCGGGAAGAGCGCCAAGCCCAACAGGACTGGTCCAGCGAAGAAACTGCAAAGGCCCTGGCAAACGAAACTGGAGCGGATTACATGATGATTGGCTCTGTTAAAACGATTGTTGATCAGGCGGGAAAAACTGCCACTCGGACCTATTTTGTATACGCTGAATTGATCGAGCTTGAATCAAACCGCAAGGTATGGCTCGGCGAAAACAGCGAAATCAAGAAGGTTATCAAGAGACCGTCTAAAAAACTGTAAGAGCGCATGAGAGCTACACGAATACCCCCCTGTCTGTTACTGTGCGCAGCACTTCTGGTGTCTTGCGCCTCTGTTGAGCATTACAAGGAAATAGATGACTCTGTTTCCCGGGGGGATTTTCCCGAAGCCCTGGAAAAGGTAAAAAAAGAAGAGAACGAGGGCTATCGGGAAAAGGACGCCATTCTTTTTTACCTTGATGCAGGCCTTCTTTCTCATTACTCCCAAAGCTGGGCTGAATCGTCGGCTTATTTGGGTAAGGGCGAGAAGGCTATTGAAGTAGCCTTTACCAAGAGTCTTTCTCAGGGAGCAGCCTCGTATCTGGTTAACGATATGACCAAAGAATACGATGGCGAGGACTACGAAGATATCTATCTGAATGTCTTTAACTCTCTTAATTACTATCATCGCGGATCTCTGGACGGAGCCCTGGTAGAGGTACGGCGAATAGACAATAAGCTAAAAAATCTGTCCGTTAAATACGGCCAGTCCATTACTAATGCCCAGCGGGATCTTTTGGATAAGGATTCAGGCATTCCCTTTGATGCGTCCGTCGCATCAATCCGGTTTTCCAACTCAGCACTCGCCCGTTATTTAAGTATGCTTTTCTATCGTGCCGACGGGCTTTTTGACGACGCCAGAATCGACCGGGACAAGGTTAAACTCGCCTTTGCCAATCAGAGGGACATGTATCCGTTCCCGCTTCCCTCAACCCTGGACGGCGAACTTTCCATTCCCCGCGGGATGGCCCGACTAAACGTAATCAGCTTTAGCGGTCTTTCTCCAGCAAAACAGGAAGAGACCGTTCGTATCCCGCTTTCAGGCTCACGGTGGGTCAAGGTGGCCATCCCGGTTATAAAAAAGCGGCCTACCAAGGTCGCACGGGTTGAACTGACTCTTTCTAACGGGGAAACCCATCCTCTTGAATTACTGGAGGATCTGAGCGCGGTTGCCCAGGAAACCTTTCGGGGTAAAGCTGGTTTAATTTACTTAAAGACAGTGCTTCGGTCGGTGTTAAAAACTACCTCATCTGTAATCCTTGAAGAGCAATCATCCAAGGCATCGTCGTTGGAAGAGTCGCTGATACTCGGCCTGTTAAGTCTTGGAACCCAGGCCTATGCCGAGGCTTCCGAGCAGGCAGACTTACGGCTTTCGCGGTATTTTCCCGCAAAGGCCCATGTAGTCGGTGTTACTCTTCCCCCCGGTGTCTATTCATATACTGTGACCTATTATGATGCGTCGAATAACCCGGTGCATTCAGTTGATTTTAAGGACGTAGAAGTACGTCCGGGAAAACTTACCTTGTCGGAGGCTATATGCATAAAGTAGCGCTTGCCCTAGTAGTATCTGTCGCCTTGCTCGGCTGCGCAAGCTCGCCTGAACAGACGGCGTCTTCAGCCACAAAGAAGGGTGGGGAACCGGTGTGGGTCTCTTCTCCCAAGGCGGTCTATCCCGATGCCCTGTATGCCAGTGCTGTTGGAAGCGGCGCCGATAGGGAGTCTGCGGAAAAAAACGCGCTGGGCGCTTTGGTAGCTGTTTTTGGACAGCGAATTACCGGCGAAACGGTGGTTAGCTCCCGATATACCGAAGCGGTGCGAGCCGGTACCATCGATGTGTCGGAGAATACGGATGTGGGTCGCTCGGTACTCAGTTCTTATGACTTACAGACTGTTGTTGGAGCCGATGTGCGCGAGGTATGGGACGACGGTAAAGGAACCATATGGGCGGTTGCGGTAATGGACAAGGGAAAGGCGGGAATGATATATGCCGATCTGGTTGATACAAACGAGGCTAGTATTCGTAAGCTTACCTCGATTCCCGACTCGGAGAGGAACACCCTTGACGCCTACGCTCGTTATGGCCTTGCTGCCGAAGTTGCCGACACAAATGCAACCTTCTTGAATGTGCTTTCGGTTGTTTCCCCAGGCTCTGCCGCTGCGCGCAGGCAAGGTGCCGCAAATGCCGGGGTCTTGCGGGCTACGCAAATGAATATCGCTGAATCCATTCCGATTAAGGTCACCATTGCGAACGACAGGGACGGTAGAATTACAGCTGCATTTAGCGCGGCTATCGCAAAGGCAGGCTTTAAGCAGGGCGGGGACGGATCGCGGTATGCCCTGGAAGGAACCCTTGCCCTGAGCGAAGTTGATCTTCCAAAGAATCCGAATAAATTTGTACGCTATCAGATAGACAGTGCACTGCGCGACACCCGCGCCAATACATCCCTTATCCCCTACTCGATTAACGGCAGGGAGGGTCATACCTCGCAAAGCGAGGCAGAGCACAGAGCTCTCCGTGTTGCCGAACAGAAAATCCGCGATGATTTTGGCGGAAAGCTCAATGAGTATCTGGGAAAACTTAGCGGATCTTGAAGAACATACCCAATACCGCAAGGGTAATAAGAACTTGCATGATCATAAACTTGATAAGAACTTGAGTGGGAGACCAGGAACGGCTCTTGCGCATATGATCGTGCAGGGGAAAGCGGATTGTGTGCAAAATACGTATCTTAAAAAAGCGGAGCAGGGCGACTTTTAGAAGGCCTGTTCCGCCATTTATCATAATCATAGCGCTCGTCATCAACAACAAAAAGGGATTACCCGACACAATCACGCAAATACCAATAAAGAAACCTAATGCGCGCGATCCTGCATCGCCCATCAACACCTTGCTGGGAAAGGCATTATGCCACAGGTATCCCATCAATACGCCCGAAAGGGTAAAAACCAATACAGCCCATTGCGCGCCATCTTTCATATGCGGAACCAAAAGGTAGGTAGCTATGCGCGAATGCCCAAGTACAAAGTAGAAGATAATTCCAAGAGAAATAAGGGCGAGTAATACGAGCATCCCCGAAAGGCCGTCTACACCGTCTGTGCAGTTTGTGGTATTGATGGACACCCAGATAACCAGTGTGGAAACGGTAAGAAAGAGGACGGGATGAATAAGGACCGGGGCGGTAACAAAGGGGAGCCAGTACTGAACCGATCCATTAAAATAGATAAACAACAGGGCAAGAGATGCGCCCAGGGACAGGGCTAAATCAAGTGCTCCTTTAAGGTATTCGCCCCAGGGATGGATAGACCGATCATCAAGGTATCCGGTACACATCACGAGCCAGGTTAAAAGCAGGGTTACCGCTTGCGGGATGGTAACGGGAGTAAAGACAAACGAAACAAGAACAAACAGGGTAATAAAAAAAGCTCCCGCGCCGGTCGGCTTTCCCATTGCAGCGTCTGCGTTAACGGAAAATTCCCTGCCTCTATCCTTGGGCAAAAAACGGTATACGCGAGGTAAGAGCCTGACGGTTAAAAAAAAGCCCGCATACAGGGCTATAATAATCAATATGGCGTAAGACTGCAGTAGGCGTAAGGGGCCAAAATACTGCTGGATCATTGATGCAAGGTAATACAGCATGGAGCATTGTAGACCTAAAATACCTGATTGGACAATCCCCGTCGTTTTGGCAAAACGATGGGGATCGGATCAAAGCGTTGCTTTTTATTAGTGTTTAAAGTGTCGGGTCCCGGTAAAGACCATCGCAATGCCCAAACGATTTGCTGCGTCGATTGATTCCTGGTCGCGCATTGAGCCACCGGGTTGGACGATCGCTTGTATACCATACTTTGCCGCGGTTTCCACACAATCGGCAAAGGGGAAGAAGGCATCAGATATCATGACGGAAGCGCTCTCTGTGGAGGTTGTTCCGTCAAGGCAAGGAATGCCTGCATCTGTAAGGCCCTTGGCTCGGGATAGTGCTTGGTCTGTAGGCCAAATCCGGTTCACCTGTCCACCGGCAATTCCCAGGGCAATACGGTCTTTGCAGACTACAATCGCGTTCGATTTTACAAAGAGCGCAATGGTCATGCCAAAGGCCATCTCCGCGGCTTGTGCTGCTGTGGGCGCTCGCTCTGTTACGACGTTCCACTCGCTGAATAATTGAGCATCGCGCTCTTGAACAAGGACGCCACCGTCCACACTCAAGGATTCTATTCGCGAGGCGGGGACTATATCTGCCTTGATGAGTCTCAGGTTTTTCTTCTTGGAGAATACTTCAAGAGCCTCTGTGGAAAACGAGGGAGCGACAACAACTTCCAAAAAGGTTTTGGACATTTCTTCAGCGGCTTCTCCGTCAATTTCGCGGTTACATCCAACGATTCCGCCGAATATTGAGACGGGGTCTACC
>JAFGIM010000015.1 GCA_016929605.1 Spirochaetales bacterium
ACCTCGGGGGTGTAGCTCAGTTGGCTAGAGCGCTTGCATGGCATGCAAGAGGTCAGGGGTTCAATTCCCCTCACCTCCACGAGTTTCTTTAGACCAACTACCAGCCATACACAACGGAAGATTATACGTATGAGCGACCTCGGTCTTGATCCCGAACTTGCAGCACTTCTTGATGATACCCCTGTAGTTACAAAACCCAAGCTTAAAAAGGAAAACCTTTTTTCAAGCTCCCCGGCAGCTGTCGGCGCAGGTCCACAGGGACCAGAAGATGTAGATCTTACCAAAACATCCTTTGCGGAAGTAGATCAAACACTCTCCGATGTCGCTTCAAATGTATTCGATGACCCAGCCTATTACAAGAAAGTTCTGGGAAACGAAAATGAATCGGCACAACGCTTACATACCCTTCTTTCAAAATATCTAACCTGCCAGGACCCCAAAGATCGCAGTGTATATCGCCAACAAATAATTACTGCCTATTGGGACTTCATGTCTAATCTTGCTCTCAAATCAGGTTCAGGCAAGGCAGAGATTACCAAGCGTAACGCACTCAGGTTTGGGCTTGTACTTCCCACGCTGTTAACTCCAGAACAAAAGGATCTTTTTTCCCGGATTATCGATAAAAACCTGTATGGGGAGCCCGTGTACTACATCGATGAATGGCTCTATGCCATCGGTAGCGGTAAAATAAACCCTTCAAGTACAGACGAAGCCAAAACCAGCCGCTCAGACGAATCCTCCCGGTTCCAGCAATTATTGTCAAAAGCCCAAGGAAAACTACAGAGCGCAGAAAATCTGGTTCGCGCTAAATCTGAAGAGCGAGTTCGTAGCGAAAACGAATTGATGAGTCGAATTGGATCAATATTCGAACACGAGCCCCTTTCAACCATCCCGGGGGCCAAGGCTCCTTTTACCGAACAACAGAAACGCTCTATATCCGATTTATCGGAATCTTTACGAAAAATCATGGCGCTGGACAAGGAACTCGCTTCTTTTGTTCGCGATCATGGAACGGCAGAATCCGACGTGCGCGTTCTGCAGCAAAAAGTCGATTCTACCGGAGGCGGAACCACCAACGCATCAGGAATATCCGCAGAGTTTGACACGATACGCCAAATGGCCAAGATGACCTGCGGCCGCCAGGGCAATCACTTTCCAATTCTAACACGAGAGTTTTTTCATTGCTCAAGCAGAGAAATTGGAATCCGCGAGAATGTCATAGAAACCCTTCGATGGATAGAGAACATCGATCCAGAAGCGTACTGCAGGACTTATAAGTCTCAACTTAATCGTATACCGCCTTTTGTTATTCTTATTCCTTCCTATGGAGATTACGGTTTGTGCTGGGAGCCCTTTGACCGCTATAACCGCGTAACAAGCCGGGGCCGCATTGCCATACCAATGTACGGCAAGAACTTGCTCATTGCCATCCTGACCGCAGTTGCCGATCTTAGATGGCAGGTAGCAAAAGAAAAAGCGTCTTACTATTGGATGGAAGAAGGACTCACCGGTAACTATTATCAATGGTTCCAAAAACAAAAGTTAAAAGGCGACGTAAAAGAATATTTTATCAACGACTATTTATTGTGGATGATTAAGGAAAGCGAAGGAATCCAAAAACTGGACAAGGAAGTTCGCGGGGTGTTCTGGCGCTACATGCCTTTCTCTGCAGAGATTAAGGCAAAGCTCAAGCCGCGGGCCCTGGTGTATCAAGAATTGTGCCAGCGCGACTTGAATCGCGAAATGTCCGACGGATATTAAGTATGCGAACAGGAGACTCGTTATTCGAGTCTCTTTTTTTTCCGTTTTGACGATACAAAAAGCGGATCAAGCTTGTCGGCCAGACCAAACCGTTCTATAACCCAAGCGGTAAGCCGCTGATAGATAATCATGGAAATAATAATTCCCCCAATAATTGCCAAGGGAATCAACAGGGCTGCTTTTTGCTCGCCTACTATAAGAGCAATACGACTTACTGCGATAAACAAGATCACAATGATGAGCAAGGCCATCAACAAATTTACGATTGTTCCACATACGATAAAAACAACAGTGTTTGCCTTTTTATTTTTCATTAAGCTTCTCCCGCAGAGTCTGTATGCTTTCCCCGCGCCTCTTGCATTACAGAGCCAAGCAAAGAAAGCATAAGCAAAATCCCACACACAACAACAGCCGAGTCGGCCACATTAAATGTGGGCCATCTCTCCAAACCAAACAAACCCCAAAATTTTACGTCAATAAAATCAAGAACGCCTTCGGGTCTAAAAAAACGATCAATGATATTCCCAAGCCCGCCGCCAAGGATTCCCGACACACACCACCTTTGGTAGCGAGTCAAATCATTACTGCGAAAATACACAGCCGTTACAATAACAATGACGATAAAGGGGAGCAAGGCAAACAACACGCCTCTGACGGATCCGGAAAGAGAGCCGCCAATACTAAAGGCGATACCCGGATTATACACACGCACAATCCGCAGAATTCCATCAAAGAAGGAAGCTCCTACCGACCAGGGGCGAACTGTTAATGAAACAATTAATTTGGTTAATTGATCCAGGGCGATAATTCCCAAACAAAGGGAAAACGGAATTAAGCGTTCTTTGTGCGTTGCGTTCATCATGAATCCTTTCATACTTTTGTATACTACCTATAAACCAGTAGGTACGTCTATAAAAATGGTGTCCATCCCGATTTCACTGCCAAGATGGGCAGCCAAACGGCGAACTCCAAGCGTTTCAGTTTGATAGTGTCCAGCAGCGATAACAGAAATACCATTCTCCAGTGCATGATGGTATTCCTCGTGTCCAATTTCCCCGGTAACAAATAGATCAAGCCCTTCGTCAATTGCTTGGTACATCTCTGCTGCGCCTCCACCAGATACTACGCCAACAGAGGTAATTCGTTCGGGGCCAAACGGCAACACATGCAAGGGCAGCTCTCCGGAAGAAAGAACAAGAGACAGGGCCTTGTCCAAAGAAACCGGCTCGGGCAGACAACCCTTCCACCCAATCAGAGAGCCCTTCCATTGCCCAAACCGCTGTCGGTCCTGAATACCTAAACGATCTGCAAGTGCTGCGTTATTGCCCAATTCTGAATGAGCATCCAGGGGCAAGTGGCTAGCATATAGGGCAATCCCGGTTGATAACAGGGCTAAAAGACGTTTGCGATGATTCGCAACTACAAGCTCAATATCCTTCCAAAAAAGTCCGTGATGAACCACAAGCATATCTGCTCCGGCAGCGGCGGCACGTTCTATGGTCTCAACACAGGCATCTACCGCAAAGGCTACCCTGGATAACTCCCTTCCATCCCCATCTACCTGTAAACCATTCCTGGAAGGGTCATTTGAAGCAAAACAATCAGAGTCAAGAGCATTGTCCAGATACAAAGCAAGCTCATTCGCCTTCATCTTCCACTCCTTGGGGAACAACCTGAATATCAGTTGCCAGATGTGAATCCCTAAACAAGAGCCAGGAAACCACGCGCCTTGCGGTGCGCTCCGCTTCCTTGCGCAAAGCATCACGGGGAAGTCCCATCAATCGGGCAGCAAGCGGATCACTCGCCGTAAGTTCGCCAAAGCCCGGAAGAGTAAGCTCGTCCACTATCATTACCGGCACCGAAGCCGATAAGGCGGGCAATGTAGTTGATAATGCAATACGAACGGATTCAGTTACGGCAGAGGACGCATCTCCTCCAAGACAGATAGTGCCTGCAAAAGGAAGACTGGTTGACTGGCGATCGTTAAGACCCGGGGAAACCGCACTCCCTTCCAAAACCAAATAGAGAGGCAATGAACGCTCGGAGATAACCCGCCGATACACATCGGGGACTACCAGAGAGGCCAGGCGGGAAAACCTGAAAAAATCCAGAGAATGCACGGCATCAAGCGCCGCCTTGGATGGCAGGAAGCCTTTGTTGCCAGTAGCCCGTTCAAAGACTGCTGCCACATATCTGATACCTGAATAGGCCCACAATGGGTTATCCCAGTCCTCGAACGATCGATAATCAGCGGCAATACAAACAAAGCCATTTTCTGCCATTATCGCGCCCATAGTAGGTCGCAAAGAGGAGGATGGCAACGGGCCTCCTGCGTAATACACCAAACCCTTAACTTCGGTATCTGCATCTGGCATCCACACTACTACATCTGCAAAGACCCCTGGGGACAGGCGAAGATGCAGCGTATTACGAGAGACCACTTTAGTGGCCAGATATGCAGGCTCTGAAGAAAACGAAAAAGAGGTCCCCACCGCAGCCAACCAGCCTAGACACAGGAGCACATGTACACCGCGAGACCCGGAGGAAAACCAGTCAGTTGGTAATCTTCTAAACAGCCTGAGAAGGCGAGAGAGACCAACAAAAAAAGTGATGCTTGTACATAGCAAGGTAGGTAAAAACACAACGGGCAAGCCATTAGCGGCCACAACCGCGATACAGAGCAATAAGGCAAGAAGAGGTAACACAGGAATACCCTTAATCCATTGTAATGAACGTACAAAGGGCCGCACCAATACAGGAAGAAGGAGAATATATACAAGAATCTGGGCTACAAACAAGTCAGACATGGCAACCTCTTCTTTGTAAAATGGGGTATACTAGTCGCTGCGAGATAAAGGAGCGCACAATGATGGAAAACACCCTGGAACTTACGGCAACACACATTAATTATACCATCACAGAAGAAACGGTCCGCCGCTTACGCGAACGGCCTTCTGCGCAGCCTATAATTGGTCAGGACCGGGCAATCCATGCACTGAACCTCGGTCTTGGCATAGAAGCCGACGGCTACAACATCTTTATCATGGGAGCCTCGGGCACTGGACGCAGAACCGTGCTTGGCCAATTACTGGAAAACTATAAAGCAAATCCGGCCAATCTACAAGACATTGCATATGTCTGCAATTTTAACCGCCCCTTAGAACCCAGGGCTATTTTCTTTCCTGCCGGAGGGGGTGCATATTTCAAAAAAACCTTAAAATCCGCAATAGAATCAATAAGACGTCAGTCCATGCAAATTTCAAAAAGCGAGGTTTTTTCCGCAGCAAGCAAGAAAATTGCCTCAACATACGATCAAGAAGAGAACCGGCTGCTTGGCGAATTTGAAGGAGAGATGTATGGCTCCGGTTTCTCCCTTATTCAAGTAAAAGATAACGAAGCTCGCTCCATGGATCTTGTTCCGCTGTGGAAGGGAAAACCGGTCAGTTTTGAAGAGCTTCAAGAAAAAGTTTCCTCCGGTAAAGTACCGGCAGAGAATGTAGGTGCGCTTAGAGAGCGATATTATGAAGGCCTGGACAAGATGGCAGAGTTATTCTCCCAAATCCGCGACCTTAGACGCGCCATGGATAAAAAAATCCGTGCCCTTAAAGCCCAATCGGCTGAACCCATCATCGAGAACGAACTTGCTGTACTCAGAAGCCTTTGTAAAAACGGTCCTGACTATGCCGAGGCCCTGGAATTCCTTGATGCGCTTAAAACTGACCTGATAAGCCGGGTTCATCAGTATAGCGAACCCTTTAAAAGCCCTGCACACAAACGTAATTTCTTTGGCAGATACGCGATTAACCTGATTTGCGAACACTCAGGGTCAGAGAAGAACATTGTCCACGAAGAAGTCCCAACCTTTGCGAACCTCTTTGGCAGTATCGAACCCTCCGGACCAAACGACGACATGACGGTAAACGGGCATCTGCGTATCAGAAGTGGAGCTGTCCATCGGGCTTTTGGAGGCATCCTGATATTACGTCTGCAGGATCTGCTTATGGAAGATGGTGCGTGGCCCTACCTTAAACGGGTTCTTCAATCGGGCTTGGTAGAAATACAAACACCGCCAACCGGCAATCATCTTCCCAGCCTGCTTAAACCCAAGGTGCTTAAGGCCAAGCTTAAAGTAGTCATTATTGGCGGAGAGCATTCCTACGATTTTTTGTATCAAGAAGATCCGGATTTCCAAAAACTGTTCAAGGTCTGTGCCGAATTTGATTCAGTTATGCCGGCCACCGAAGATAACATGGCGAGCCTTATTACCTTTATTACAGACTTTACCCGAAAAACCGGAACCCTCCCCATTGACGACGGTGGTATTGCCAGAATCATTGCCCACGCGGCGCGGCTTACCGACTACCGGACCCTTCTGACCACCCGCTTTACCAAAATATCCGACTTAATTATCGAAACCGATTATCAAGCCCGAAAAGCCGGTCAAACGACTATTACCGGCGAAACAGTATCCCATGCGATAGAAAACCGCAGATACCTGCAGCGCCTTCCCGAAGAAAAATATGCCCAAACCATTACCTCTCGGGAAATGGTGATAGACGTGAGCGGTAGCTCAATCGGAAAAGTAAACGGTCTTGCAGTGCTGGACAGAGGCTATCATGCCTTTGGTATCCCTGTTGCCGTTTCCGCGCAGGCGTCTCCTGGAACAAAGGGCGTTGTTAATATCGAACGGGAATCGGGCTTGTCCGGAGAAATTTACGACAAAGCACATCTGATTATCCAGGGTCTATTACGCGGCAAATATGCCCAGGATTTTCCCCTTGCCCTGTCGGCAAGCATCTGTTTTGAGCAATCCTATACCGAGGTTGACGGGGACTCCGCCTCCTGTGCAGAATTTTTTGCCCTTATTTCCGCCATCGCCCGCCTCCCCCTCCGGCAAGACATAGCAGTAACGGGAAGCCTGAATCAGCTTGGGGACGTGCAACCAGTTGGAGGTATTACCGAAAAAATAGAAGGCTTTTTTGACACCTGTTCGCTCCTTGGTTTAACCGGAACACAGGGCGTTATCATTCCCCGAAGGAATCTTCCCAATGTTTTACCGTCCGACCGTCTCCTTACTGCAGTGCAGGATGGACTTTTCCATATTTGGGCAATAGACACCATAGATGAAGGACTGTTCCTCCTGTCCGGCATGAGTCCTGTGGACTTTGGGAAAACAGTGGCCCAAAATCTGCTAGCCTTTACCGAACACCTTAAGGATTTCTACCGCTAGGCCTAATCGACCGCTATTCAGCCGGTTTTTTTCGCTTTGTCCAACTTACCACTGGAAAAAACCCCAACCCTAGGATAGACTGGCCATATATGGAAACAAAAAGTCAGACTCAAGTAGATGTCGGAAAGATTAAAAAAGCGACCCGAATGGGAATCCCTCTCTCCATAACTACCTACACACTTCCTCACGAGATAGAACTCTATATAGCAGAAGTACTTGCTTGTTTTTTGGCAGAACTGAACCAGCAAAAACTTAAAGACTATCTTGTCTATTGCATTAACGAATTAACCACTAACGCCAAAAAGGCAAATACCAAACGCATTTACTTCGCGGAAAAAAAACTTGATATAAACGATTCAATTGACTATGAAGAGGGCATGAGAACCTTTAAGGAAGACACCCTTTCTAATATCGATCACTACCTCTTACTGCAAAAAGAAGCCGGGCTTTATGTAAAGGTGCTCATGCAGGTTAAGGGTCGAAACATTATCCTAGAGATCCGCAATAACTCGGAAATGACAAAAACAGAGTTTAAGCGGGTATTCGACAAGATAGCCAGATCCCGGCAATTCGCGAGCCTGGAGGATGCCTTTTCACAGGTTATGGACGACTCAGAAGGTGCGGGACTTGGTCTGGTAATCATGATTCTTATGCTTAAAAAAGTTGGCCTGGACGATGAAAACTATGAAGTAATGGTAGAAGGCGGAGAAACAATAACCCGCATCTCTATGCCCATGGACATGGAAACCCAGGAGCACATGACTCGTCTAACCGACGATATTGTTTCCTTTATCGATACCCTTCCGCAGTTTCCGGAAAACATTGCAAGAATCGAAAAACTCCTTAATGATCCTGAGTCAAAGCTTTCGACCATCGCCTCGCACATCAGTAACGACGTAGTATTAACGACAGACTTGCTTAAATTGGTTAACTCCGCAGCCTTTTCCCTGCAAAAAAAGTGCACCAGTATAATCGAAGCCGTTAAGCTCGTTGGCATCCGTGGCATCAAAAACCTTTTATATTCGATCGGTACTATGCATCTTTTGGGTTCTGCCACCGATGAGCAAAAACGCTTGTGGGATCATTCGTACAAAGCAGGCTTTTATACCTACAACCTTGCCCGTAATTTCCTTAAAAATCGCGTTGTTACCGAAGACGCCTATGTGTGCGGACTCTTGCACGATTTAGGCAAGATTGTATTTAGCGCCGTGTATCCCGATCTATTGGACAAGATTCAGGCCTTAAAGGTTCAGAGAAACATTCCGGATAAGGTTTACGATGCCCTGCTTGCAGGTATTAACCACCCCGAAATCGGGGCGGCACTGGCAGAAAAGTGGAATTTTCCACCAGCCCTTGTAGCGGCTATTCGCTTTCATCACGCTGTTTCAGATGCGCCGGAAGAATACCGTAACATCGCCGCTACGGTGTGCCTTGCAGACCTGATGATTCACTACCAGGAGAAGTCTATAGAGTTCTATCAGATTGACCCTGCACTGCTTAAGCAGTTTGCCATCACTTCAGAAGCACATCTGCAAAAGATCTGCGAAAGCTTTCAGCGGGGCTTTATGTCCGAGCAATCAAGATAACTCGTCCAGGCTTGCATCAAAATACCAAAGGCGACGCCCACGTTTAACGAAGCCTTAATACCCGTCATGGGTATGCTCACCCTGCCGTAGGTAGCACGCTCCAGGCCTTCCGGACTCATGCCCAATTCTTCTGAACCGACAATCACAATCCCCCGAGACGGAAAATCAAACTCCGCAATTGGAGTGCCGCCTGTTTCCAGGGCAAAGACCGGAAACCCTTCTGGCAAGTTATCCAAGGATGTTCTCTCAAAGGGGAGAAAATTCATGCTCCCCATGGAAGATCGAACCGCACGAGGATGAGTATCCTGGCAACACAGAGGAGAGAGGTATAAAAGCTCTGCCCCGAAGGCCTCTGCTGTCCTGAAAATCGAACCAAGATTAAATGGAGACCGAATATCTTCCACATACGCGCGAATCCCGGGATAAAATCGCCGATCAATATCTTCTTTTTGCCGCAGGGATGAAAGATGCACTAAATCCCACTCGGCGGGCAATAAACCTATCACCTGTAAAAGCGCATGCCTGTATCGGTTACATTCGCGAATCAAGGTTGGAATAGTTGCTGTTGCGCAAATCTGATCATCCATCGAAAGGGTGATCTTTGGATCCTTAGCTACAAATCCCAACAAAGAGAGTAGATAGTCCCTGCGTGCCTGTGGATAGGACCGATCCGTTTCCAAATATTCCAATAACTCGCGTTCAAACGACGCCAAAAGCAAGGCGGTTTTTCTCCGCTGTTGGCCTGGGGTTAAACGTTCGAGTTTATTAAGAGGAATCATTGGAGAAATGCCTAATATGCTTGCTTTATCAAGTCGAAAAGATCGTCGCTCGACATAGCCCGGGGTATATAATTCATTAAATCAAGGGCAGAAGCGTCCTCTGCTGCCGGAACAAGCTGATCAATAGAAAGACCAAGGTCCTTCAGGCGCGTGGGAAGACCTGCCAGGGCTAAACGGCGACGAATGTCGTCTATTGCCGCACGGGCGACCTCGCTCGCATCCAAACCCGCAGAGCCAACGCCAAGCATTTTACCAATAGTAACGATACGGTCCACCTTGGCACGGGAGGCGTCTTCCATGATGTAGGGCAATAAAACTGAACAAACCAGAGAAGTGGACGTCTTATAGCGGGCATTACACGCAAGAGAGATAGCAGTTGCCACACCAGGAGAACTGATGGCGACACCCATGGACGCCATACAACCACCCTGTGCGATTAACATTTCCTGGGGAGTGCCAACGAGCTTGCTTTGCTCCGGGTCAAGGGCAAGCAAGAGCATCTCAATCGATTTTCCCAAAATGGTTTCGGAAAAGAAATTCGATTTTGTCGATACATAGCCTTCTACGGCCAGTGATATCGCATGAAAAATCATGGAAGATGCTGTATTGGGCGACATGTGCATATACAGGTTTGGATCGATGACAACCGCCTTGCACACCGCATTTTGGGTTTTAACCAGTCTGATTTGTCGGTTTCGTGCGTCCACAACCGGGGTGCGATCGGCAAAGACAAAGGGGTCGCGACAGGTAGAAGGGACCTCGATAAAGGGAAGGGCGCCGCTATAGGGCTGGGCCCCCGCCAAGAAGTCCGAAACATCATGACTTTCGTTAAACAAGGCCGCAATTGCACGACCAAGAGATGCGGTTTTTATTCCGCCAAAGGAAATTACCCCATGTATGCGGGCTCCTCTGGCTAAAGACAGGGCATGTTCCAATGTAGAAGACGTAGCGGCCGAAGGAATATCGTCAAACACAAACACCGAAATTCCCTTTTCTTCCAAAGCCGTTACAGCCTTTGCCACAAGGTCAAATTCTTTTAAAATGGGGTCGGCAATGAGCATATACTTGGTTCCCCAGGTAAGGGCAACCTGCCCAAGACGGGCCATAGTATACGGACCAAGAACGACATTCGGCGATATCTTGAACACAAAATCTGCCATACAAACCTCTTGTTATCTCTACGCCAATTTTAGCATCTTTTAGGCAAAAAAAAAGGCGGGAACCCCGAAGGGCCCGCCCTTATACGTTGAACAGGGTACACTATCCCTTCAACGAACCTTTCAAGGTTTTAAAGACCATAGACATCCATAAGACGATCTGCGACACCCTCTACGACGGTGCGATTGATATAGTTGGGATCCTTCATTTTTTCCATAACCTCGGCAATTCTATCAGCGCGTACGTCAGGAGAAGAGCCGGCGGCCTCAAGGGCGTAATACACCTCAGAAAGTTCCCTGGCTTCCGCAGATACGCTGATCGAATCGGGCTTGGAAGCCTCGCTCGTTTTATGCGCTTTGTGAGTATTTTGTACGTTTTTCAGGGGATCAATGCCCCCTAATCTGTCAATCATCATACTTTCCTGCCTTCACCGTATATATCGGTCATTCATCGTCAGAAATTGAGCGTTTTTTTCCGGATATATACACGGAAAATTCGCCAAGAACCTTTTCGCGGGAAGAATAGTCTTCCCAAAGATCCTTGGAAGACCCGCTCAGGATCTCCTCATGCAATTTCGTCAGTTCTCGTCCAACAGTAATGTGCCGTTCACTATCTATTTCGGCAATATCAGATAAAAGCTTTACAATCCGGAACGGAGATTCATACACAATCGCAGCGTTTCCGCTATCCATCAATTCCCGTAAACGGGAGCGCCTTCTGCCCGGTTTAGGGGACAAAAAACCTTCAAAAACCACTGTTTTATCGTTACACCCTGCAACGCTTAACAGGCTTGCAAAGGCAGAAGCTCCGGGAATCGGCACCACTTGATAGTCTGCTTCGCGAACCATGCGTACCAAAACCGCGCCAGGATCGCTCAGGGCCGGGGTTCCCGCATCGCTTGCATAGGCAACTGACTGGCCCTTTGCCAACACCGCTAAAATCTTGGCCCCAGCGTCAGCCTCGTTCCGTGCCCTACAAGAGAGCAAAGGCTTACGAATACCAAAATGAGTCAGTAATTGCAGGGTACGCCTGGTATCTTCGCAGGCAATTACATCCACGGACTTAAAGGTCTCCAGTGCCCGGTGGGTAATATCGCCTAGATTGCCAATCGGGGTAGCTACAATATATAAAACTGACACATTTTGATGATAAACCACTTTCCCGATTGCGACAAGGCATAAAGTGGTGCATTATAGAAGACATGATGATCCTTCCCGTACATGCTGTGGTTCTCCTCTTTGTTGGAATCCTTCTTTTCGCCTTTGCTTTTTCACTCTTTTCCGCCGGAAACAAAAAAACCAAACCCCGAAAAAAGCTCCCGAGTTATGGCATTGCCGGTGAAAAAGGCGTGTGCCCTGTATGCACCACGGTCTTGGACGTTGGAGAACAACTAAAAAGCGCGCTCTTCCCCGGCGAAGGGGATCGAGCCTGCCATATCTTTGGATGCCCCCATTGCCATCCATATATGGAACAAGGCATTAGAAGGATTTGTCCGGTATGCAAAAAACCGGTCTCCGCAGATGGATACCTTGTTGCTCGTTTATTCGAACGCTCAAACAGAACCAAACATGTTCATATCCTTGGCTGTACCACCTGTCGAGTTCCTTCTGGGCGCAAGGGCAACTAGCGACTAAAATCTCTATTTTTTACATTTCCCTCTCAAGTGTTTTTTTCTCACTCCGATACTTTGTGTATGCGTAACCAGTGCAGGTTGCAGGTACTTGCAAGGGAAGCGCTCCGTCTTCTGAGCGGGAACGTCAGAGGATCCGGTAAAAATTGACAGATCGGCAGGGATGCCGCGAACGACA
>JAFGIM010000145.1 GCA_016929605.1 Spirochaetales bacterium
CCTATGAGTCAAGATAGATGACATACCCTATGTAAAGGCCATTTATGATGATTTCCCCAACCACCTGATCTGGATAAGCGATTCCTCTTCGTTTTCTCTCCGTGCTCGATAAGACACTCTATATCGACATCCCCTTCTTCCTTCCGAATATTAGCGATGGAAATCTCAGGCTGGACGATTGAAGCCTCAAAAGACGAAACGAAAGGAGACTTCGTGATCCGCGACGATATTGATTATCCCGCAACAAAGACTATACCGTTTTGCACAGTAGCAGTGTGAACAGGAAATATTACTTGGCAATACATTCATAATTCGCTACTCTGTTTGCATGAAAAGAAAAACGTGTGTCATTGTATCTCTCTTTCTTGTACTGGTCGTTCTTGCGGCTCAAGCCTCGCCATCGTCTCCGGAATCGGCTGTTGAGCTATTTATGCAAGGCATAAAAGAGGCTTCCCTGGAAAAAGTATTTTCCGCGTGCGCATGCAAGGAGGCGGCCGATGGTTTTAACCTTCCGGCGTATACAGACCACATGGGTGTGTTTATACCGCAGCTTTTTAATGCCGAACCCAATAGCGATTTTTACCGGGCAATAAACCGCAGTAAGCTTGAGTCAAAAATTGCGGAGCAAGTCAAGCTATTCTCCTGGGTACTTCTTTTTGACGGCAAGCTTGACCTCAGTAATCCTCATATTACTGATCCGTCTCTTATGGGGTCCTTGAAGCAGGGATTTGATGCGACAAAACTTAAAGGAATCAAGCTGCTTCGTGTTGATTTTCCCCATGATTCCCTGGAAGACAACGAACGTAATCTAAAAAATTGGCGACGAAACGCCACATTCTATGGCGCTGAAGAATACACCGAAAGGGTTGCGCTATTCTCATTTAATGGGGTTGAGTGGTACTCGGGTTTTACCTTAGTCCGCTATGGTTCTGTCTGGAAGGTACTAACGATGGTATCCTCTCTTGGTAATACCACAGTCTATGGAGAGCCCTGTCGAACCACTACTGACATTTATCTTTCTACTTTTAAGGATGCATTCCCGGAAGATGAAGAGAGTGCAGAACCTTGATATCCCGATCATACGAATCTTTGTCGAAAGATTTAAGCAAAATCCTCATAGTATCTGTGCTTCTTAAAATTCGTTCGATACCGCTATCTTCGGTAAATACGCTCTTGACGCCTTGAATAAACATAGAGCCACTTGGTCCGTACTATTGTGAGCCACTGATAATTATTGTTAATCCACTGGAAACGGTATATCATACATGCGTACCCCTTGTATCTGGAGGCCTTTGTGCGACGAACCCAAATGCATGTATACGCTACGTGCGAAATACATAAACCCTTACTTATGCGAGTGTATATCACGTTTATCAGCATTCCGCTTATCCTGCTTGCAATTGCCGAGTTCAAGGGTCCCACGATAGCCGATGCCTTTCATAGTTCCCGGGACACGCTAACGACTCTTCCTCATGTGGGTATGATTCTTTTATATCTAGTCATATTCACCTTATTGATGGCTAAGTATTTACGGCCCATGATTCAGGTATGGCATAACCAGCAAAATGGAATTATCAGCACTCAATCGGAGAGAGACCGGGCTATGCGGCATCTAAACCGGATGGATCGAGTGGTAATCTCTTTTTGTGTAATCGGTTTTAACCTTGGTCGTGTCAATGAACTGGTAGGGGCTGCCCGGTTATATCAGGAAACCGCCTCCGACATTTTTTTAATTGGATTTTTGCAGGCTTGGTCTATCGGACTTTTTGCCGCAGTGCTTATTAACTTGACCCTTTCCAATATTTTGTTTCCCGTCAGGAGGGCAATACTTCTTCAAGGATCTACCATACCTTTGCGGAAATACTCTTTTATAAAAAAAATATTTATTGCCTTTGTTTCTCTCTTGTTTTTTCTTCTTATGCAAATGGCGCTAACGTCTTTTGATTTATTACAAACAGGGCGGGAATATCTTAAAGCAGGAATGGAAAATCAAACCATCACAGCGGAGAAAGATGCTGACGAAGGCTTGATTGGCAAGCATGTAAAAAGCTATCACTCAGCGCGATTTTTGCAAAACCAGCAAATTCGTAAAAGCTTTAGCGTGTTGGTGCTTCGCTCTTTTTTTTGTTTCCTTTTGGCAATGCGTCTCTTGTCGCTTCTTAAACAAGAGCTCCGTAATCCTTTAGTAACCGTATCTTCCAAGCTGGACATTCTTACCTCTCATGGAGGAAAGGAAACAGGCCTTATTGATATTGTTACCAATGATGAGTTTACTCCGATCTTCCGGGCAATAAACACCCTGATAGAACAGCAAGGGGAACAGGTCCAATCGAGCCTTGATCGCCTTGATTCGATTATAGAGCATGCTGCCGATCCAGTAATCTCGTTTAATGATGAAGGCTGCATTCTGATTTTTAATCCGGCGGCTCAGCGTTATTTTGGTAAAAGCAGGGACGAGGCTGAGCGGATGATCCTTAAAGATTTATTTACCCGCGACGAGATTGATTACTGTGGTTGTGGCGAGGATAACCGCGCCTTTGTGGAATATCTTATCAGCGAGCAAAATAAACTCAGGCGATTTTCCGGGAAGGGCGCGGGGCGGGTAATTCATTTTGAGGCGAATATAAGTAAGACGCGCAGTGTGGAAGGTCCTGTGTATACAGCAATTTTACGCGACATTAGCGCTCAGATAGAAATAGAAGAGAACCTGACCCGGGCCAAGATCGCCGCAGAAAACGCGAACCGCTTAAAAAGCGAGTTTCTTGCCAACATGAGTCATGAGCTACGGACTCCCCTTAACGCGGTGCTCGGGTTTACTCAACTCCTTATGAGCGACGACACGATTGGCGAGAGTCAAAAGGAAAAGATCAAGATTATCTCCCGAAGCGGGGAGCATCTGTTGGGCCTTATTAACGACATCCTTGATATCTCCAAGATTGAGGCGGGCAAGGCGGAACTGAATACCTCGGTGTGCGCCATTCATCGCTTTTTGGAAGAGATTCACGAGATGTTTACCCTTCGATGTGAAAAGAAAGGATTGAACCTGGATATAGAAATACTTGACACCCTTCCTGAGTACATCGAAGTGGATACCGGTAAGCTCAGACAGGTTATCATTAACCTGGTGGGGAACGCCGTTAAGTTTACCGACGAGGGTGGTATTACCCTGCTTGCCGGTGTGGAAAACGGGATGATCAAGATTGAGGTTGCGGATACCGGGCGGGGAATTAACAGCGACGAAATTGATCATATCGTTGATCCCTTTGTACAGTCTGCTTCTACCGCGCACGAAGGAGGCACCGGCCTTGGGCTTGCAATATCCAACAGTTATATAAAGATGATGGGCGGGGAGCTTTCCATTACAAGCGAGCCGGGCAAGGGATCGGTATTTAGCTTTACTATCGCATTAAAGGAAAGCGATGCGCCTGTGGAAAACGCTCAAACGGGAACACGTCTTCTTTCCATCGCAAATGGAAGCTCGCCGCTGGTTCTTATCGTGGACGACAAAGAGCATAATCGCACTATTTTACGACAGATGCTTGAGCGCACTGGCTTTACGGTGGAAGAAGCGGAGAATGGAGAAGAGTCCGTAAGGAAAAATCGTAGCCTTAAACCCGAGCTGATTTTTATGGATATACGCATGCCGGTAATGGATGGATATGCGGCAGTGTCCGCTATCCGTACAGACGACACAGGTCATACGCCGGTCATCTTCGCGCTTACCGCCAGCGCCTTTAAGCAGGATGAGGTGAAGATTCTGCAATCGGGTTTTGACGGATATCTTGCCAAGCCTTTCAAGATCGCTTCGCTCTATCGCCTTATAGAGGAAAAAACCGGTATTTCGTTTATCGGCGCGGAGGGCGTTGCAGATTCACCGGAAGCCGCCATCGTTTCTCCCGATTATAAAAAGGCCGCTCAGACTTTTTCCCCCGAGCTTTGCGACAAGATTCTTGAGGCCCTGGACATTAATGATTTTCAGGCGATTAAAACCATTGTACAATCGATACACCAAGACGATGATTCGCGCGCGGGCGCTGCCCTGTTGCGCTCTGCTTCGCAGTTTGATGAGGTAGAGACTAAAAAAATTATACGGGCAATAAACGGTGCAAGGAGTTAATCACATGATACGCGAAAAGAAACGGGTGCTCATTGTTGACGACATCGAAGAGAACCTTGCGGTCCTTACCGAAACCCTTTCTGCCGAAGGCTTTGCGCCGCTTCAGGCAAAGAGCGGGGAACGTGCAATAGAGATAGCCCGTAAGGCGAATCCCGATCTTATTTTACTCGATATCAAGATGCCGGGGATGGACGGATACGAAACAATCGAACGGCTTAAAGCTGATGAGGCAACTCGGGACATTCCGGTTATTTTTCTTTCTGCGCTTAACCAAATCGAAGATAAGGTTAAGGGGTTCCGCTCGGGTGCGGTGGATTATGTGTCAAAGCCGTTTCAAAAGGAAGAGGTTTTAGCCCGCGTTTCTACGCATATTTCACTTAGAGAGGCAAAGCGCTGTATCGAAATTGAACGGGAAAAATCTGAGCGACTTCTTCATACCATACTGCCTAAACGGGTTGCCGAGGAATTAAAAAACACCGGAGTGAGCGAGCCTGAGCTTTTTAGCGATGTGTCGGTTTTCTTTTCCGATTTTGTCAACTTTACCCAAAATGCGCGGAGCCTTTCGGCCAAGGAGCTGATCGGGGAGCTTAATGCGATGTATACCGCCTTTGACGATATTATGGAGAGGAACGGCTGCGAGAGGATCAAGACTATCGGGGATGCCTACCTTGCGGTGTGTTCAATTTCCGGCAAAGTGAGCGATCATGCGTCGCGCATGGCCCGCTCGGCGCGCGAGATCGTCGATTTCTTAATTGAGCGGAACAAGGGCCAAGCTCTGCAATGGAAGATCAGGATAGGACTTCATTGCGGGGATATCGTCGGCGGCATCGTTGGCACTAAAAAATATTTGTACGATATCTTTGGGGATACGGTAAACATTGCCTCGCGCATGGAATCCCTCGCCGGCGAGATGAGTATCTGCTGTACGAAAAAATTCTGCGAGTCAGCCGGTCCCGGTTTCTCCTTTTGCGACGAACGTGTGATTGCTGTAAAAGGCGCCGGAGAAATGACGGTGTGCTGTTTACCAGTATAAACTATATCGCACTTGGAAAAGTTCTTGCTTTACTGAGTTAGGGGTATATACTGCTGGTAAGCCCGTCGATTCGGGAAAGGAGAAAGTTATGGCTGAGTGCGAGTGCCTTCCTAAATGTCCTTTTTTTAATGATCGTATGGCGGATAAGCCAGCAACGGCTGGATTATTAAAAAAACAGTATTGCCTTGGGGATAACACCGAATGTGCCCGTCATCAGGTAAAGGTGGCAGCGGGGGCCGAAGCGGTTCCAGCAGACTTATATCCTGCACAGGTAAGCCGAGTTCACGGGATTCTTGTCTCGTTAGGTAAAGCCTGATGTGAG
>JAFGIM010000016.1 GCA_016929605.1 Spirochaetales bacterium
GCTCGTGTAATCGGTTCTTCGGGACGCCCCCCGTTTGAGCTTATAGAAACGCTTGAATCCACCTCGATCATGAAAAAGCAAACTACTCTCAGTTATGCGGAAAACCTCGCACTACTGGAGCGATTATACCAATAAATTATTACGAGGTTTTATAATGAGTAGTATGCGTAGACATCAGCTTTCCCTTTCTGTTCTTGCCTTTGTATTGTGTGTATCCTGCGCACAGACACCCATCAACACCGCTATTAAGGGCATTACCCGTGGAGACAATGCAACGCTCAGGATTGAGTGGCAAGGTAAGGTGTTCTATGTTGACCCGATCGGCACTATTCCAAGTGAACGAGTAGACGCTGTCTTTATTAGCCACCGACACAGCGATCACTATGATCCGGTCGCCCTTTCCACCTTCAACCCAACGGTACCAATATATGCCCCTTTTGATGCAAAAAACATTACCCGTTTTGCCGTTGGACAGAAAATTGTAGTTGCGGGTATAGAAATAGAGGCGGTTCCTTCTTACAATATCGAAAAGAAACAATACCATCCACAAAAAGACGGTAATGCAGGTTATATTTTCACTCTGGACCATATTCGCCTCTATGTTGCCGGAGACACCGAGCGTATTCCGGAGATGAAAGATATTATATGTGATATTGCTATCGTGCCTCTTGGGCAAAAATACACGATGCGTTCAATCGATGACGCGGTAGAGTCTGTCCTTGATACAAAGGCTTCTATCGGCATTCCGACTCATTATGGCTTCGCTGAAGGAACTGACTCTGACGCGATATCCTTTGTCGAAAAATTAGCCAAGCGAGGATCAAGAGGCTTCATTGCCCCTCCTCTGAAAAAAAAATAGATACTGGGGCCTTATCGGGTTATGCTCGCAAAATACGCAGAACGGGCCGCTTCTTGTACCTGGATTATTCGCTCACAAAAAGCGTCAAAATCAGGGTCTGGTATCTGGGACTGTTCGTTATCCAATAAATAGCGAACACAGCGGCGGGCTCCTTCGGCAAAGGATACTGAAGTGGTAAAATCCGGAAGTATCCTTTTTATTTTTGTATTATCAAAGACTACGGTGTGTGCCTTGTCTCCCAGGAGCGTCCCGCTATATTCAGGATCGCAGGCTGCAAGAAAATCAGTGGCAACGTGATACTTGTGAACTGTTTTCCCAAGGGCAGAACCCAAACTATCATATATCTGATTCCAGGAAAGCGATTCGTCACTGGTGATATGAAAGGTCTCTCCAAGAGCCAGAGGGTTTCCTAACAGAGCGACAAACGCTTTTGCAAAATCAGAACTATGGGTCAAGGTCCATAACGAAGTTCCGTCTCCATGAACAAGAACCGGTTTGTCCTTGAGTATCCGATCCACTACCTGCCAGCTGCCTTTTTTACCATGTATTGCCACCGGAAGGTATCTGTCATCATAGGTATGGCTTGGTCGTACAATCGTTACGGGGAACCCCTTTGTCCTATACTGATCCATTAAAAACTCTTCGCAGGCAATTTTATTACGGGAGTATTCCCATAAAGGGTTTACCAATGGGGTCGATTCGGTTATTCGGTAATGATTAAGCGGCTTTTGGTATGCGGAGGCTGAGCTGATAAAGATAAACTGTCCGGTTTTTCCGGTAAAAAGCCGAACGTCCCTTTCAAGCTGTTCAGGCACAAAGGCTATAAAATCCACTACTACATCAAAGTGCATATCCTTAATGAGGGCAGCGACGCCTGCTTCATCGGCGTTGATATCTCCCTTAAGAGAGGTTACTCCGCTAACAACACGGTCTTGCCGGTTGCCGCGGTTTAACAACCACACATCCCAGCCAGCCTCCCGAGCGCGTACAGCAACACCTTGACTAATTGTTCCCGTTCCACCAATAAATAATGCCTTCATAGCGCCCTCCTCGTCTCTTTCTTCCAGTATACGGCAGTGTTACAGACTGTCAATTCATGGCTCAGGTTTTTGGCCACCAGGAGGATTTTAGGACCAAGAAGAGGTATGAATCTTTTTCTCTCTGGATCAGTAATTCTTCTTTCAACCTTTTTATGTGCCTGCGCTCCCATTGCATCCCTGATGGATTCAACGGAGCGAGTACACTTCTCTTGTGCCTCGTCATCTACATTAGGCGAGTATTCCGGTTCAGGTATTCAACAAAGCTGGACGGTTACATGGTACGACTCAGCGGGTTCTCTACAAAGCCGCTCTGGCGTTATCGCGGAGACGGATATTGAACTGGAAAAGGGCTACTTCACGCCCATTCTTGCGCAAAGAGAAGTTTCAGATAACTCTGTTGTTATGGCGGAGGTGTTACCGGCCCTTGGGTGTCTATACCCCCATCAAGGGCGGCATGAAAAGGGTGGTATCTTTATTACGGCGAACGAGCTTGGCGGCATTGTCGCTTCTGTGGCTTTCAAGGCTATAAAAGACGCCGGTTATAGTAGAGGGCACCAGATTGCCGCTCACTGTAACTGGGAAAAATGTATCGAACGAGTTGCTTCGCTTAAGGAGCCGGGTCTTCTGGACAGAGAGCGTTTTGTACTCGCCCTCCTTGGAGGAAAGGTTCGCTCCTATGATATTGTCGGACAAAAAAAGAAGGCGATTCGTATCGAGGATCGGCGATTTTATATTCCCCGAGGAGAGCTATTTATCCCCGCCTGGTACGGTAGCGAAGCGATTACAATTGAAGAAGGAGAATCTTTTTCCTTAGCCCTCCCCTCCGGTACTAGCTATTTATTCTCTCCTTCCGGTTTTCTATCCGTTACGATACGAGAGGAAGGTTCTCCGGTGTCCTTTTTTACCCCGTATCGCTTGCAAGATTAACCTTCCTCGGATACTGTAATCCTATTATGAAGCAAGGTTTGTACGCCATTGTAGTGCTCCTTTTTTTATCGTTTTCCGCGTGTTCCTCACGATCGGGCGATAAAGATCAAACAGCCGCAGATACTTCTGTTACCCCTGCAATTGAAACAACCCGATCGGGTTGGTATTACCTGAGTGAACAGGGGATTCATTCCGTCAGTTCTCCCGCCGTTATTCCCGCCAGGGAGTTTACTCCCTGGACAGAGTCTCCCCGCGTTTCAGATATGGCGGTTATCAACGGCCGTCCCAGCTTTTTGATTAACCGCATCGGTGTGATGAGCGGCTCAGCCAATGGCCTTCAAAGCGCCCTTCATGCCCACCCTGAGCAGTTTTCTTCGGTCACAGCCGCAGGTTTTATTCAAACCAACGGTAAAACGGGGATTCGTGTGTATACCAATTCCTTTTTTGCCGCTCCTCAGGGTGTGGGGCCCCAAGATGTATTCTTGCTCTATTATGCTCCTGTTTCGGGCATGGTAACGCCCTGGCTTACCGTGCAAGAGATGGGTCTTGATCCGCTCAATCAATGCGTCGCGCTGGACCAGGTAGGTTCTATGTGGTATGCCTCGTTCAAGAAAGAATCGAATGAGAAGATTACGTTTACCTATCTTGAATTTGATTCCTTCCCGCTAGCCGCCACCTCACGTAAGATTGACGCAGATTCATATCGTCGTGCCGTATCCCCTTTCCCCTTCTCCGGTATTCCCGAAGGAATCAAAACCCTTCTCTCCTCCATCCCAGAATCTACCCCGCTCTTGCTATCCGTGTACTCTCCCACCAGAATGGGAGTGCAGTATTGGGCACGTGAGGGAGAAGGAGCGCCACTGGAGGGAAAGGCCGTTACCTATCAAGATCAAAGCGCGGTTCTTTTTCCCGACGGTACCCTGTATCTGGCAGCAGATGGCATGAGCCAGTCAGGCAAAACCCTTCGTCTTCCCCGTCTTGCCGAAGGCTATATCTACACCTATTTCATGATTTCCGGATCGAAGCTGGTCGCTGCCTGGGAAGAACGCCGCTTTTTTGAAACTGGCCGCGCAGGTTTACTGGAAATACCTCTTCCCGATGGGATATACTGGAAGGAGGAATGAAAAATCTACCCGCCACGCTGGTGGCGCTTTTTCTTGTCTTTCTCTGCATCCCCGTCCAGGCAGACTATTCGCCATGGACCTTCTTTGGTGGCGTTAACTTTATCTATAACTCCGATGGATCTGACGTAACCGAGGTCCCCGGCATGCAGGAAGGCGGAGTTCCCGGAGGCCTCGACAGCGCGCCTAGTCCGATTACCGGCTTAATCGGCCTTGAATATCGCCGGGAAATACGGGAGCGCGTCTTCTTTTCCCCTTCTATCTCGCTTTTTTTTGTGGAATATCTTTGGGCAAACGATCAGGCGCTTCCTGCGGAGATCGAGAACCGAACCGCCTTTGTTCCCTCGCTCCTTTTAGATGCTTCCTTTGTCTATACAATCGAACGGAATCGTTTTTTATTCTCGATTGGTGGCGGCCCTGGCATATTACTTCGCTGGGCCTTCCTCGACTCCGGGGTAAGCGAGGACGAACAAAGCTATAGCACCGACATGAGCGCAGGAGACCAGGTAGATCACATCAATTCCTATATGTGGAGTTCCCTGCGATGGTTCTATCCTATGCTTCATGCGGGAGTCCGATACCGCCTGGAAACCGGCTGGGGAGGCGGATTAACCCTGCGAACAGGTATCCCCCTCTTTAATCTGTGGTCCTCTCCCGATGTTCCCTTCCCTCACGCTCTTATGTTTATCGCCTGTATTACCATCACCCCGCCCCTCCGCTCGGGCCAAAAAGGGCGCTAACGCTTGCCGTTTTACCGTTTTTATCCGATACTACTGTAGTATGGAACAAACCAACGGCTTTACCGACCTGCTTTTTCAGGCGATAACCGAAAGGCAACAGCTTTTTGATTCGTTTCTCCTGCCCAAGCTTCAGGAAGAATACCGCATTGCACAAAGCTCCGCAAAAACGATTCGCACCGTTCTGGTAAAAAAGGGGATTCTCCGGGATGACCCCTATAAGTACGACAGTAAAATTAGCGAAATTGAGATTCCGTCCGAGGAGGCCTTTGCCGATTCGGAGAAAACAACCGTTATTGGCATCAGGCTTGCCCATTATGAGGCAATGCTCGACTTTATTAATAACTACTATCAATTTACCTGCGATTACCTGAATACCGACAGAATCAACAAGTTGATTCAATTAAACCGTGTGTTCTCCTGGGAATCCTTTTCGCCAACCTCTACCAGGGTGAATACCAAGGGTCTTGCGGATTTGATTAACACCCTCAGAAGCGGGGCTGATCCCCTGTCCATCAGTATTATCAATGACTCGCTAACCCAACTTTCCCGCTGTTCTATTTCCATCACCAAGGCACTTAAAAATCTTACCGATTTTCATCGGGAGCGATATAAGATCGCTATCAGGAAACTGGTTCTGCCCGGGGCTATCATTGACGTGCAAACCCTCTCCGGGGGAACATCCCAGGCTATTGCCGAGATAAAGCGGTCTTTCGCGGTTACCATGAAGGGCCAACCATTTTATATTGAACTGGTAGAAGAAGTCCTTAAAGAAGAGTATTCCCCCGACCACGCGGTTCTCCAGCAAGAGCTTCTTTCCCGTCTGTCGGTAAGCAAGATCGACAGCTCCAAACCAGCCGCGGAGGAGTCCTTTAAGCCTGTGCTCCTGGACGGTATCCGCACCCTGGGAGCGGCATCCCCACAGCTCGAAGAGCTCTACAACAAATTTACCGAAAACCAGCGATTGATACTCAGCAGCGAAAAAACATTCTTTGAAAAACTGGCCCGATATGTCCGCAAGGCTTTTAATTTGCCGGAAGAAGCACAGGTAATCACCATTACCACTGTTGATCCGGCGACCCAAACCGGCAAACGGGAGACCGTAGATTTTACGGTCTTTGCAGAAGATCTTAGGCGCAGGGCGCGCATTCTTACCGGTTTTACCGTTCGTACCTCTCCTGCCTATCAAAAGATAGAAATGATGGAAGAACAACAAATTATGGAGCTGTTAACCCGCCAAATTGCGGAGATGGGCAATGTGCTCAAGACGGCGAGCGGTCTTGATGATTACTATAAACAATGGGGTAGCGGCAGCGTTCACGACCATATTCGCGGTGTTAAGGTCGAGATATCCGCTATCAGAAATAATCTTGTTAAAGCAAACCAATGCCGCGCTGAATACACCTCTCAGGTAGAAGAACAGCAGCAACTCAAGAAACTGGGGATTACACATGCGTAATACTTTTCTCTCTGTGCTTTTGGGCCTTGCCATCTCGTGCGTTTGGGCGGGACAGGCGGGAGCGTATCCTCAACGGGAATTCGTCGCAAATATATCTTCAAGCCTTCCCGACTGGCGTCCGCATCGGGCAATAAACGCCGACGAGGCACAAATATTAACTGCAGTGTATGAAGGGCTTTTTGTATATGATCCCTATACCATGGATCCCATTCTGGCCCTTGCCCAATCATGGAAGGTATCAGAAGACCGACTGACGTGGACCTTTACCCTGCGCGAGGGAGCCTCGTTTAGCGATGGATCTCCTATAACCTCAAAAGAAATTGTTGATTCCTGGTTTAATCTGCTTGATCCTTCTATAGTTGCTCCCTACGCATCCTTGCTTGACTGTATCGCCGGAGCGGCAGACTATCGTAGCGGTAAAAATAATAAACGGGCTTCGGTCGGTATTTCGACTCCACATAAGGGCTCAATCGTCGTTACCCTAACCTCCCCCACCGAGCATCTTCCTAAAATTCTGTGCCATCATGCATTTAGCGCCGTTCACCCGTCCAACCTTGGGCAAGCTGCCGGCAAGGATCAAGAAACTGGATTTATCCCCATATCAAGCGGTCCCTTCGTTATACAAAGCGTTACCAAAGACGAAATCCGCCTTACTCCGAATAGCCACTATTGGGATAAGGACCAGGTTTCTCTTCCTTCAATAAAAATCCTTATAAGCGATGACGCGGCGAATTTAACCTACCGGTTCAATCTTGGCGAAATTCATTGGCTCGCCGGGTCTTCGCAGATTGAGCGCATCCTTTCTCCTTCTTCAGTTCAGATAACCCCCATGTTTTCGACCGAATATTTTTTCTTTCGCACCACTTGGGGTCCCTGGGCAGATTCCCGTGTCCGTAATGCCCTGCTTCGTGCAGTTCCCTGGGCAGAGCTAAGGGCTAGCTATATTATTCCGGCAAGCACCCTCGTCTATCCTATCTCGGGCTATCCAAAACTTGATGGCATTACCGCATACAACAGTGCAGAAGCTAAAACCATGCTGGCGGAAGCGGGTATAACCAATCCTTCAAGCTTACCCCCCATTGTTATACGCATCCCTAAAGCAGATCCTTTTGAAAAACTCGCCAAGATACTGGAAACGGCATGGACTGACCTCGGGTTTGTCGTACAATTGGAGTCTATTCCCTTTAGCCTCTATAATGATCGCTTAAAGGAAGACACCTACACCATCGCAATTACCTCCTGGATTGGAGACTTTGCCGATCCCCTGTCATTTTTGGAGATGTTCCGCAAAGGCTCTACCCTTAACGATTCCGGATGGCATAACAGCGAATACGAGAACATGATTTTAGAGTCCTCGTCGGACAGCAATGGTCAGGACCGATATGAACTATTGTCGCGTGCGGAAAAACTCCTTCTGGACGAGGGGGTTATCCTTCCGGTGGCTCACAATCCAGCGCTTAATGTTATTGCCTCCGATGAGCTGGAGGGCTGGTATGCCAATGTACTGGATATTCACCCCTTCAAGTTTATCCGGTTTATCCCCAGAAAACCCTTACCGGGTGTTGTATACAGCCCGTCGCGTGTAATACCTACCGCGTGGGCCGGGCTTTGACCCGAGCCCCTATTGTATGGTATAGTAGGTCAGTATGAGTCGTAAAACCGCCTTTAAGGTAAACCAGAAAATCGTGTATCCCAGCCAGGGTGTCGGCAAAATTCTTGAGATAAAAGAGCGTTCGTTTAAGGACGAAATGGTCCTCTACTATGTCATTTATCTTGAAGTGTCGGACATGACGGTTATGGTCCCGGTACTAAAGGCCGAGGAGCTTGGAATTCGTCCCATTGTTTCGCAAGACGAGGCCCGAGCAGCCCTTGACCTGATCTCCCAAGAATTCGAGCCAATCCCTTCCGACTGGAAATTGCGATATCAAATAAACCTGGATCTTCTTAAGAAGGGCAGCGTTATCGATATTGCCACCATCGTCAGATCCTTATATCATCGAAGTAAGGTAAAGGAATTGCCCATCCTTGAGCGTAAGCTCTACGATTCGGCACGCAAACTCCTTGAAGATGAAATAACCTTCTCGCTCGATCTTCCCCGCGAAGAGGTAGAAGCCCTTATTCACACGCACCTTGAACCCTTTGGCGATTCTGAACCGACCCCGGTAAAAAGTTCCGCCGCTGCGGTTGAAGACGACGATGATGAGGATTTTTCCGACAATGAACTGGTTGAAGACGATGATTCCCAGGAAGCTGACGACAGCGAAGACTGACAGATGACGCATACCCTTGTTATTACCGCGGCAGGCGGTTCTTCCCGCATGGGCGCAATGGGTAAAAAAGAATATCTAACCCTTAGGGAAGAAACGGGGGGGAGAGTCAGTGTCCTTTCGGAAGCCCTCTATACCTTTATATCCACCGGCTTATTTTCGCTGGCGATGATTACTGTTCCGGCCGACGGCGAGGAACTCGCCCGTGAGGTCCTGGCCCAGGATCCCAGAATAGCAAAAGCCGCACGCACCAATAATTGCAATATCTTTTTTACCGAAGGCGGGGCCTCCCGTCAGGATTCGGTCAGGCGCGGTCTTGAATCCCTGTTGTTACGAACCGGATCAAGCCGCATCACCCCATCAACCGTCCTTATTCACGATGGTGCCCGGCCATGGGTACCAGCTGATTTGATCGAACGAGTCCTCTCCGCCACCGTAACCCATGGTGCTGCTGTCCCGACGATAGAAACGGTAGACACTCAAAAAGAAGTTGATCAAAACGGCAAGATAGTCAGGCATCTGGATCGCTCCCGCGTTTTTGCCGTACAAACGCCGCAGGGTTTCAGGTTTACCGAACTTCTTGAAGCCCATCGCAAGGCTGCAGGAGACGGGAAGACCTATACAGACGATACCGAGATATGGGGCGCCTATGCAGGCGAGGTCTTTAGCTGTGCAGGCGACAGGGCTAACCGAAAGATTACCTTTCAGGGAGACCTTCCATGATACGAACCGGCCTTGGCTGGGACCTGCACCGCTTGGTAGAAGGGCGTCCGCTTATCATTGGCGGGGTAACCATTCCCTTTGATAAGGGAGAAGCAGGACACTCTGATGGAGATGTCTTGCTCCACGCCATTATCGACGCGCTCCTTGGAGCGGCTGCCATGGGCGATATTGGGGAGTTCTTTCCCCCTTCAGACAACCGGTGGAAGGATGTATCCTCTATTGACCTATTACTACAGGTACGAGAGAAGCTGTATGCAAGCGGTTGGACTATTGAAAACATTGATTGCGTTATAGCCCTTGAAACACCCAAATTTTTGCCCTGGCGCGAAGCTGTTCGCCAAAAAATTGCAGAAGCATTACAAATTAGCCTTGATCAGGTGTTTGTAAAAGCTAAGACCGGAGAAGGGCTCGCTCCCATCGGTACCTCAGAGGCTGTTAGCGCCCAGGCAAGCTGTTTACTATCCCGATAAGGGCACTACCTTCATCTTATTTTTGCGGTAATTCCAATATGAGCTCTACCTCTCCTCGGGAGAGGTGCAGAGCCCTCGATATTTCGTCTACCTTCCATCCCTGATGGGCAAGTTTAACTACATTTTCGCGAATTCCGATAGGAGGCGCTCCCTTTGTCTTCTTGGCTCCCCCGTCTTCCTTAAGAAGGTCTCCCAAGAGCTTAAGCTGGTCCTGGGACTGGCGAGAAATCTCCTCCAGTCGTGTTTCGGTTCGGGCAAGCCATTCGCGGGCTCCTTGCATCTTTTCGGTTCGCTGTTCTACATCTGTAAGCACTGAATCAAGACTATCAAGATGTTCAATGATTGCGTCTGTCTTTTCTTTATTATCAAGGAGCGTGGAAAGGCGATCTTTGATGGATTCAAGGTCTGCCGGAATTCCTTCCATATCCGCTCGCCAGGAGGCAAGGGATGTTTCAAGGGCTTTCAGGTTTTCAAAGGCACGATCGACACCATCGACGGTTTGATCAAGTACCAGCGATTTCTTCTCAAGTCGTTCGTAACGGTTATTCACCTCGGCGATACTTTCCTCAAACCGCCGTATCTGCACCTGATACTGTTGGAGATCGTCATTGGTAATGGTAAGCTCGGATATCTTTCGATCGATAGAATCGGAAAGCGCAAGGAGCTTGGAGAAGTCTGTTTCCAGAATATCGATTCGCTTTTTTTCCGCCATGAATCGGGACATCTTTTGGTTAGCCTCTTCTTCGAGCTTGCGAACCTTGCCATATTGCCCCTCAAGGGTAGACATGGCTTCACGATACACGTCGAGGCGGGAAATCTCGTCCTTAAGGGTCGCTATATTCGCCTCAAGGGTTGTTTTAAGCTCATCCGCCCGATCAAAGATACGCGTTTGGGCCACAAAGGCTTTTTGCCGTCTGTCAATTTCCTCAAGATTTTGGGAAAGAACCTGGGTGTCGGACTGAACCTTTTGGAACAGTTTTTCGCGTGTTTGATCGACGCTATCCCTAAGTTCCTGAACCATCGCCTTTATGCCCTTGATAGTCTGATCTGTTTCTGCGGCGTGTTCCCTCATGCGCAGGGCAGTGCCGGATGTCATCTGTTCATACTGTTCGCCGAAATTGCTCAGGGCGTCGGCAATTTTACGCTCAAAGGATTCACGGGCAAGGGTAATGTCGCCCTTCATGTTATCGATAGAATCCTTAAGCTGTTTTCGCTCTTCCGCTGTATCGGCCACAAAGTCCCTGAACTCGCTTTGATGAGCGCTCTGAAGATCGGCCATGGCTGATCGTGCAGACTCTTCAAACGAGGCAAGACGGTCATCGAGCAGGGATTTCGCATCGGCGAGTTGCTGCTCGTTACGGGCTTGCCAGGAACTAAAGTCCGCGCGGATGGTCGTAATAACCGTGTCGCTTTCGGTCTTTGCCGATTCGACTGATTCAAGATATTGGCGGGTCTTGGCCTCAATATCCCGCTCTTGACGACGAAGCACTTCCTGTAAGGAAAGGTTATATGCAGACAGCTCGCCCTGAACATGAGCGTTAGCACTTTCCCGTGCCTCGGCGAATTCACGGCGAGAGTCCTCCACAAAATCAAGGATAGACTTGCCGCTTGCGGTTATGCGAGAGCGAAGCTCGTTTTCAACCGCCTGTATTTGCTCTTCAAGCCGCGCTGATTGCATGCGATATTGTTCGGAAATACCGGTAAGCCGCTCGGTAAGGGAGGCGGTGTATTTGGTTTCAAGTTCACGCCGGTCAGCTTCACTGTCCGAGGAAAGGGCTTCCAGTCGCTCGTCAACCGATTGGCGCCACTGATCGAGCGACGAGGTAATCGCATCGCTTCGGCGAGCCAAATCCGCCAAAAAGTCATCTTCAAAACCCTTAAGCTTTTCGGAGACATTTTCGTAGGCCTTGGATTTAAGCTCGTTAAGGCCGCTTTCCAGACTGTCCATCCGCCCTTGGAGGAGTTGCGCGTCTGCAAGCAATTTCTCGGCAAAGGCCGCCCGTTTGGCTTCCTGATCACTTTGGTAAAGGGCAAAGTCCCCGGTAACCCGCTTTTCTGTATCGTTCATCACGATTCGTAGTTGCTCATCAAGGCGTTCGGTATCGTGAGCCAGCTGTTCAAATTTACCCATGCGGAAGTCCACATCCTGTCTCAGCTCATCAAGGGCGGAACCTAAATCGACAGAGGCATGTTCAAGGGATTCAGAAAGGGATTCAAGGCGCGAAGCCGTTTTCGTCTCGGCCTGGGAAAGGGATTGTGTAAGCCGGGCAATAAGCTGGGTACTTTCCGCTTCTAGCCGCTCCACCGAAGAGCGGGTTGTATGCTCCACCCGGGAGACTAGCTCGGCGGTTTCTGCTTCCAGCCGTTCACGCTCTTCCTGAGCGCCCTGGGCAAGGCTTGCGGCTTCGCTTTGCCATTCACTTTTAAAGGTTTTAAGCAGTTGCTGCACCTCGATAAGGCGGTGCTTGGCCTGCTCCTGAAATTCCTTGGTTTTTTCCTCGACAGTATCTTTGTAATGATGAAGCCGCTCGTTTGCCTGTTCCTTGAGCTTTTGAAAAGCCGTGTCCTCAAGACTATCCGCTCGCTTCGCAGCCTCGGCGTATGCTTTTTGGTACAATTCCTTAAGCTTCTCGGAAGCCTGGCTCACTATCTGAGAACCGCTTTGATGGGCGTTAGCGATTTTACGCTCAAGATCAGCGATGGTTGAACCCATCTTCTCCAGAGTTTCCTGATGAATGGCTTGAAGTGATGCTTGATTTTGCCGGGTAAAATCGGCGGTCAAGGCCGGAATTCGCTCTGAAATTTCCTGTAACTGACGCTGACTGGCAAGGAGTTTTTTCCCTAATGAATCGGCGAAATCAGACTCCGAGGTTATTCTGGTAAGATTATCTTCCGCATGGGCAGACATCTCCATAAGCTGGCGAATGGTAGCATCGTATGCCTCGATTTGTTTGCCAAAGGATTCTACCGCCTTGTTTCGCTCCAAAAGGCTCGCTTCCTTGGCCTGAATGTCCGCACGTATTTCCTCAAGACGCTTGACCGCGGCAACAGCCTTGGCTTGTTGAACGTCGAGGGCAACGGAGGCCTCGTCCAGGGACGAGGTGCGTGCCTTAATATACGAGTCCAGATCATCCTTCAGTTTATCGCCAAATTTCTTCGCTTTTTCTATTGACCGATTGTTACGGTCCATCTGCCTGAAGATAATAATCAGTACAATGCTTATACAGAGGGTGAGTATGTTTCCGGGAGTAAAAATCATTACCGGCCGCCCTTATCTACTGGTGTTAATGGGTTATTTTAGCACATTAGCGGTTAATTGGCGATAGGAACGAAAGGAAATATCGGGGCGTAAGTCCTTTGGCAGAAAGAAGGTCCCAAAAGGTCCAGTTATAAGAGCGCTCTTCATTCCCGCCTTGCGTGCCCCATCTATATCCGAGCGGGGACTATTGCCAACATACAGGATTCGCGAAGCTTCGCAGCCAAGGCGCTCGGCTAACACCCTGAAGGGAATTATTGACGGCTTAACCGCCCCTGTTTCCTCCGAGCCAAGTACCACATCACAAAAAAAGGGAAGCCCCCACAGCTCACCTTTTTGGGAGGGCAAGAAATCAGATAAAATCCCGATTTTAAGGGATGCGGCGCGAAAGGCAGCAAAGGTTTCCCGAACACCGGGGTACAGGGATATTGATTCAAACACAGGTATCCATCCCTTATAAATGCGCTCATCAAGAAGCGCGCCGGCCTCTTTAGCCGTGCAACCGAGGCGACGGGAAAGTAACTGCGCTTGCCAGAGCATAAAGTCCTGATGTACCTCTTGCGGATGCTCGTGTTGCCAGCGGCGGATTTCGCGGCGAACCTGGCCAAATTCGCTCATGAGCCGGCGATTGTGCATAAAAAAGGGTATCAAGCGAAGGTATAAGGCAAGGTTCGGATAGAGGGTTCCGTCAATATCAAAGGCTACAGCGTCAATATCTCGTATCATTTGACACTTATACTATAGACAAATCGGGCCTGTCCATTATCTTGACCCCGTTCAAACCGCCAACGAGAGAATTCCCGCCTGAGGTAATCGCGAACATCGGAAGGAAGCAGGGCGGCAGGAGAAAAGGTTATAAGTGAAGAAGGAACGGAGCCGTCGGGTCGAACGGTAAACATAACGGTAACACTTCGGTCCCCGTCAACCTGACGGGCCAGGTGGTCGGGTAAGGTTATCGAAGGATCGGCAGGGCTGATAAGACGGCGCGGGGTACCCTCAAAACTAATCGGGGACGAAGAATCTTGACTGACCGCGGTTGCCGAAACCGTACGTGTAGACGTGGCCTTTGACGATTGATTCGTCGTTGCCTCACTGGCACCCTTACTAATAGAGGAAAGGCTTTCCAGGGTTTCGGCTGTTGCCGAAGCGCTTGTTGCAACCGACCCGGATCGGGAGACCACCGGCTCTGAGGATTGCCTGGGCGAAATGGTTGCGATTGCCCCTTCAAATTCATGTACCGGCTCTATGTTGCGTGGGCGGGTTTGAGGGTCAGAGATGCCACTCGATGCAACTGAACCTGAAGTAGTTCCGCGAGGTGAATTGGAAAGGGGCTGGTCAAAATCCGGTATACCAAGCCCCGACGAGGTCTTGTCGGGGGCAGTAGCTACAGGTTTTACCCTGGCAGGAGATGAAGGAGATCGGGTTGCCCTGGGCTCTTTGGTCACGGGGGTTTGACGAGTCTCTGGCGCTTCCTTTTTTGGGGAAGCTCTTGCTGGTTCGCTTGGCTGTTGGGTTAACCGAAGGACTACCGGCAAAAACTCCTGGTCCATTGGAGGCACTGGCCGGGAGGGTATCAAAAGCAGAGTACCAAGAGCGACCGCCCAAAGCAAAGCTCCAAGGAGTCCGCTTTTTCCAAGGCGCTCTCTTTCCCGGGTATCAAGATCGGCAAACATCAGTCACCCCGCTCGCGGGTGCGCAGGTTAACACCGATATACCCTCCCCGCCTGAGAGAATCGAGGATACGAACGATCATCCCGTTGGGAACCAGGGCATCTGCCTCTAAAGACACGGGAACGGTTTCCCGTGGAACCGAAAAGGCAAGGGCTTCCAAAGCGTGATCAAGGCCATCTACAGAGACCTCTTCCGAGTTTACAAACAGTCGTCCATCGGCGCTGGCAGTAATGGTTATCCCGTTTGTTCGATTCCCCGTTGCCGTTGATGATCCGGGTAAATCAAGAGAAATACCCGGTAAAACGGCGAAGGTGGTAGAGACCAAAAAAAACAGAATAAGTTGAAACACGACGTCTATCATCGGCACAAGGTCGATAACCGCGCGGGTTCCAAGGGTTCGTTTAAACTTCATTATCCGCCTTCCCCGCAGCCAGTAAGAGCACCAGGTCGCTTACCGATGCTTCCATCTCGGTTATCATTCGGTTAACCTCGGCTATAAAATAGTTATAAAAAATAATCGCCGGTATCGAGACAATCAAACCACTGGCGGTGGTTACCAAGGCCTCGGCAATGGCCCGAGCCAGGACCGCGGGATTACCCATTGTTCCCATATCGCCCAGGACGCCAAAGGCTTGAATATTTCCGGTTACCGTTCCTAATAAACCAAGAAGGGTTGCGATATTGGCAATAGTTCCCAGCGTGGAAAGATATCGCTCCAGGCGGGGTATTTCCCGGCTGGATTGGTTCATTACCGCTTCTTTAATCGCCGCCTCTGAATACTCGCGATAGGCGATACCGGTCTTCATCAGTCGGGATACCGGACCTTCAACTGTGTCGCAGATGGCTGCAGCCTCATCATAGTGGCCTTTATCGATAGAACTTTTAATTCGGGGTAAAATATCCCGCTGTCCCTTTTTTATTGCTTTGTAAAACATCAACCGCTCGATAATAATGACCGTTGCGGCCAGGGCGCACAGGGCGATCGGGATCATAACCGGACCGCCTGAAACAAGAATTGAAAACATACATATCCTCCGTATTAAAAGTCGATGCGGCCGCTCAGCATTACTGAACCTCCGCGCTCGCGATAGATATCATTGATAAGCCGCTCATCAGCGCTAACCAAGTACAACAAATCCTGAGCAGACAGGGTCAACTTGAGCCTGCCCAGGGGGCGATACGAAAAACCAAGGGCCAGACGGGGAAGATCATCCCCATCAACGGCAACCGATATATCTCCAAAAAGGGCCCACAGCTCGTGTATAGACCGATCGGCTACCTCTGCATTGGCGGTAAGCCAGTGCACGGCATCTACATACGGAGCGTCCATCCACTCGGCCTTCCACGACACCCCAAGGTTCCAGATTCCTACTGCGCGGGCCACAGAGGCCTCGGTTTCCAGACTCTCCCGGGAAACCAAATCCAGGTTGATTAACCCGTCAACGCCCGCAGTCCCCGTTGATACAAGGGTATACCGTTTGTCCCAGGTTCTACGCCACAAAAGGCCAAGGCCTGCAGAAAAACCGGAGGGAATCGAAAGGTCAAGACGAGCCTTACCAAACCAATCGGCAGCATATACAGAAAGACCTGCTTTTCTGATAAAGGGATCTTCCAGGGCAAGATCTACGATATTCTGGCGTGTAAGTAACAGTCCGCCGGATATATGAGCCTTAGAAAAAAGTGAATCTTCCCGCTCGTATCTAAGTCCTGCCTCAAAGGGAGGGAGAATCCCCTCTTCGGAATCATAAAAAACCCCAGCAGTAGCAAACAGGGTTACCGGATCAAGAAGCCATGAAAGCTGCAGATCAGCCCTTAGCGATTGCAGGTCCCCCGCTTCAGCTTCGCTTTCTACCTCGTATGAGCCATGCAAGCCGGCAGTTACCTCGCCCCGGGATGCGGTAAAGGAAAGTCCGGGAGACATCCGGAAACCCCGCCAATCTGCAACGGAGAACACCGGTGCGGTAGCAGACAAGGGTCTCTCTCCCGCAAAGGAGTATACCCCTCCCTCAAACGAAAGGCTCGCCCGTAAACCAGCGTCTTCATTGCGATAAAAATCTAGAGCGCCAGTCCAATCCACGGTTCGTGTGGAAATACTGTAATAATCCTGGCTTAAGCCCTGTAAGCCATCAGAGCGCTCACGGGCGGTAATACCTGCATGCCAGGGATGAGAT
Organism: Spirochaetales bacterium; assembly: GCA_016929605.1. Classification (GTDB taxonomy): domain Bacteria; phylum Spirochaetota; class Spirochaetia; order Treponematales; family Treponemataceae; genus Teretinema. The sequence continues at coordinate 16,702 of JAFGIM010000016.1, forward strand.
GCCTTAATATGAAAAAAGAGCAGAGACAACACCGTACTCCGGTCAAAATAACCTCGGCCCGAATCTTTAGTTCCATATCCATCGGCGCTGTCATGACTAAAGGCCGCAGTAAAACCGGGTAAGTCGCCGTCTTCCTGGGCTACCAATACATCACCATGAAACACTGATGGAGAGCCAGAGCCCAATTCCGCGTGCCCTCCGATCCCGCCCGATGTGACCTTGGGTGGAATCGGTGCGGGAATGTCAGCCGTTGGAGTATCCGTAACCGCAATGTTTGGTGTGTCTTCCGGGATGTCGGGCTCTGCGGGGGCTACCTCCGGAATAACAACCGGCTTGGGCAAGCTCAACTCCGGCAGGGCCCCGGTGGGTACAGCCGATCCAGAGCCCCGGATAAGAGTCTCCAAATCGGGAACGGTAATCTCGGAGGCAAGGACCGCTCCTGATACCAAGGTGGCAATACCGAAGGCAATTAGGTTTCGTTTCATCGTTTCTTCTCCGTAGGGTGCGCCGACAACAACATGCCGGCACGGGCCGTCCAGCGGGAATCCGGCCAGGAAGCGATAAGGGTTTGATAGGTTGTTTGAGCGTCGGCGTGCTTTTTACCCTGCACAAAGCTATCAATCGCTCCATAAAGAGCTTCTGCCGCGCGCTCTCCGTCCAGCGGGGCATAAATGGATCCCGAGGAAAGGAAGGCACGGGCTGAGCGAACATGGGCGTTGTCCTGGCGGTCCAGGGTAGCCAGAAGACTCCAGGCAGCAGCAAATACCAATCGCTCTTCCCGAGCCGTCTTCTCAAGTGCTTTTTGGCCTGGGGTTTTTGCGGTAATTTCTTCCAAAAGAGGTTTGGCGCGGTTACGATTACCCGCGTCCAGGGCATAGGCTCGCGCAAGGGCTAAACCTGCTTCCCTGCCCCGCGCCGTAGTGGCACGCCCTGCCCCCTCATATTCAACCATCAAGGTTCCCGTATCCTCGTTTTCTCCGGCTGCCAGGCGCTCCATTGTCGCAATAAGACGATCAACCCCCGCCTCCGTAGCCTCTTTGGGAAACAACGTTTTCCATTTGCGGGCGAGCTTTAGTGCGGCAGGATAGTCCTTCTCCAGTCGATAGCTTTCTATAACATCCGGATAGGCAGCCGAAGCAAGCGGACTCTTTGGATAGCTATCCAACAGATATTCCCACCACAGTATGGCAAGGCTTGTCTGTCCATTCTTAGCAAGTGCATACGCACCGCTTAACAGGACTTGTTCAATAAAACGTCCGGAAGGCCACTCTTTGCGATATCGGGAATACAGGGTAATCGATCGAGCCCAATCATTTGTAATAAACCAGGCTTCAGCGGATCGAAACAGAGCCTCCTCGGCGAGTGGATGGCGTGGATAACGCGAGGCAACAGAAGTCCACAAGCTTTCGCTCAGACGGAGGTCGCCCCGGCGAAAGGCAATATCACCTTGCATGAACAGGGCTCGGCTCGCCTGCCCTCCGTCCACCGAAGCGATTGTTCCATCAGCGACCGGATTAAGGGCATCGCGGGCGGCGTCCCATTGCTGTCGATCGGAAAGCACGGTCGCCTTAAGTATCAGGGTTTCGGCCTTTTCGGCCGGGGTAGAAGCAAGACGCAACGCCGTTTCTATATAAGGCAAGGGATCCCGGGAGACTTGCAGGGCAGAAAGGGCGGCAGCTCCCGCCGCCTGGAAAGACCGTTCGTGAGAAGGCCATCCATCCAAGAACAGGTCAAATCCGGCAAGGGCGCGGGTCCAGTCAGCTGCCCGATACTGCGACCATGACCGATAAAAATGAGCCCAACTTTCATAGTCCTTAAGATCCTGCGTTCGTCGGTCCAAAAAACGGGACAGGGATTGGATGGCTGTTTTCCAGTCTCCTTCGCGAACGGCCGAAAGACCTGCCAGATACTGGGTAAGAGCGTAGGTTCTTGGGTCTCCAGTCGGCGAAAAAAAGCTGTTAAATCGCGCCAAGATGGCAGCGGTACCACGGGAAGAAAGCCTGAAATAAGCTTGATACAGGGCAGGATCGCGAGCCTTACCGGTGTCCAGGCGCTTTGTATACTGAACAAGCGCCTCGTCGGGTTTTTGCAGTCGCTCAAGAGCCTGTCCATACCAAAAGGTATAAGAATCTGCAAGTTCTTCCGGGATGCCAGCCTTGCTTTGTTCAACCTTCCTGCTCCAGGAAAGGGAGGCATCCCATCGTGAGGTTAAGGCATTAAGTCGGGCCAGTTCACACTGATAATAGAGGGTTAGCTCTCCCGCTCGGGAAAGATGATCCTGGAGAAGTGCAATACCCGCCTGGCTTTCGCTCTGACGAGCCTGAGCAAGAATGTCGCCAGGCCTTATTGGGGATGTGTCACGTGTAAAGACTGAGGCAACTGTTCCACACATGAACATACTTACCACAATCGCCTGAATTCGTAGATTCATGTACATTCCTTGAGTAGTTAAATACCCGTGTTACCACAATGGTAACACGCTATAGACGCTTATTCAGGGCTGGAACCGCCCGGATTGTGGAGCTCGCACCCGGGAAAGATGAACCCAGGCATCGGCATTGGAGATAATAAAGGAATCACTCGCCGTTTCTTCGGCGTTTTCAAAAATAACCAGATAGAATCTGCCATCTACGTCAAAATACGGCATACACACCGCAAGATGATGATATTGACGGAGTAAGGGCTCTCCTCGATAACGACTGAGGGCCGCAAGATAAAAGTGTCCCGGCTCGGTAAGAGCCAGATAATACATCAGGGGCAACAAGTCGCTCATACGATAGCCAACATTACGTTCATAGCCGGACGTTCCCGAAAACGGCTCTACCGTCACATCAACTCCCGAAGAATCCGGAAGGACCGTTGTGCGAAGCGAAAGACTTGCTGCCGCGCTCGCCAGATGGCGAGCCCAGTCGAGTCCAAAAAACAAATCCCGGGATTCCCGCCAAGGCTCCGTAAAATGCGTTTCCGGTGAATCGGTGCGTTGTTTAAGGGAAGGAATACGAATTCGCCCACCGGTGGCGGGCCGAATAATTCCATCAACCACCCACTTGGCAAATCCTGAACAATTAACCCCGCCAATAATCATCGAGGGGTCCTGTCCGGGTTGTACGGCCGCAAGAATGGCGTCCCGGTCTTGCTTCTCTCCGGTGCGAATGTATACCGGCACACCCCTTTCATCAATGGCTCCGTCATCCAGATACACCAATCGAGGTAAACCCGAGCGAACCAAGGCTACGGTGGATCGAATATCTTCGTAGGCAGCCACATCGGGAGAAAGCAGATTCCATCGAACGGTATGAGATGTCAGGCTACGAATGTCTTTAAAAGAAGCGGTATACAGGGTTACCAGAGGTTTCCCCAGACTCACGTCCTGATATAACTGTCTCCCATAGGCATGCACAGAAAGAAGCGTGCGTCCCTTCTCCGGAGAATCGCCGTCGGAAACCAGGGTGATGTACACCGAGGAATCAAGGGTGGGATAGATGCGAATAGAGCGTGGCATTCCGTCAGACAGCTGACGGGATAGAATCCAGGTTCCCCGGGGGGATGCCTCGGATTCTGGACGAATATGAATCTCTAACAGATTAGCCGTTTCGTCTTTATGTTGGCTAATTTCGAAGGAAACGCCCCAGCTATCCTGCATCACCGTCTTTTTGCGCAAGATAACCTGGGACAACTCCTGCGCAAGCCATGAATCAAACAGAGCTGAACGGAGGGTGTCCGACTCCGGATACAGGGGATCAACAAAATCCCGGGCTACGGCAGGAGTGAGCGTACATATCAATAGACCAAGAGCAACAAGTGAGCGCCATAGAGGCGATAGATGTCTCATATCTCCCCCAATATCGGCAAAAAATCCCTACTTCTTGACCAAACGGGCAGGACCTATTTTGGTCTCGTCCGGATGTGAGCCAATCGGCGCATTGGCAAGCAGAAGTTTAAGACGGTTAAGCTGATTAACCTCGCTTGCTCCAGGGTCGTAGTCGATCGCGGCAATATTTGATTCAGGGAAACGTCGTCTCAGTTCCTTAATCATGCCTTTACCGGTTACATGGTTGGGTAAACACGCAAACGGCTGCACACAGGCTATACTGGGCACACCGGTATGAATGAGCTCGATCATCTCTGCAGTCAGGAACCAACCCTCTCCGGTCATATTGCCTAACTGAACGATATCATCCACCCCTTCCTGGAGTTTATAGATGGACTCTGGCGGGGTAAATCGCTTGCTGCGCGTAAGAGAGCGTTTAATCTCGGTTCGGTAGCGTTCAAGGAACCACACCAACATACGGGCAACTCGCTCGGCCTTTTTGGGGAAGGCAAGTTTTTGATACTTGTAGACCCCATTAACAAAGGAATAGAACAAAAAGTCCGCAAGATCGGGGACCACACATTCAGCGCCCTCCCGCTCTATCAGGCCAAAGATATCGTTGTTCGCGGTTGGATGGAACTTAACCAGAATCTCTCCTACAACGCCAACGCGGGCCTTGTGTACCTTGCGTAGCGGTAGCTCGTCGAATTCTCGCACAATGTCGCGTACCAGCCGGTTATATCCCCGAATTGACAAGGATCGAATCTGCTCGACACAGCGGGTATTAAACTTTTCATACAGCTCGTTAGCCGAACCGCTCACGGCCTCGTAGGGACGGGTTCGGTAGAGTACGCGCATCAATAAATCCCCAAGCATGATGGACATCATTGCGCGATGAATAAGGGCTGGGCTAATACCAAAGCCCGGATTCTTTTCGAGCGATTGTGCCGACAGAGAGATTACCGGGATATGACCCCATCCTATATCGGAAAGGGCACGCCGGATAAAACCGATGTAGTTAGTGGCTCGACATCCTCCACCAGTTTGGGTAATCAACAAGGCAACCTTGTCCAGATCGTATAATCCTGATTTAAGGGCCGAGATCATTTGCCCGGCTACAATGATAGAGGGATAACAAGCATCGTTATTAACATACTGCAATCCGATATCCACAGCCTTGGTATCTACATCCGGTAAAATAACAAAGTTAAAGCCGGAATATTCAAAGGCATGCTGAAGGATGCGGAAGTGTATGGGCGACATCTGTGGCGCTAAAATCGTAAAGCGTTTTTTCATGTCCTTGGTAAAGACGACGCGTCGATGCTGAACGGGATTGATCCGGGAGCGGGTCTCGTTGCGATCCCGTTCGCGAATAGCGGCAATAAGGCTTCTCATTCGGATACGCACCGCGCCAAGATTCGATCCCTCGTCAATTTTAACCAGGGTATACATGCGGCCCTTGTTTTCCAATATCTCCTGCACTTGGTCCGAGGTAACCGCATCAAGGCCACAACCAAAGCTGGTAAGCTGTACAAGCTCCAGGTCGCGATTAGTGGTAACGTACTGGGCTGCGCGATAGAGACGATTGTGATATGTCCACTGATCAACGATTCTGAGCGGGCGCTCTACCTGAGCAAGATGGGCAACAGAATCCTCGGTAAGAACGGCTAGGCCCAAACCGGTAAGAAGTTCGGGAATACCATGGTTTATTTCGGGATCAAGATGATAGGGGCGACCGGCAAGCACAATGCCTTTAAGCGCCCTTTCGCTTATTTCCTTAAGAGCCGCCTCTCCCATTCGGGCAGTCTCGTCGCGGAATGATTCCTGCTCTACCCAACCGTCGCGAACAGCCTTGACAATCTCTGCGCGGGAAATGGAAAACCGGCCTCCCATTTCCTCGAACAAACGCTCTGCAAGACGGTGCTCGTCGTCGATGGGTAAAAAGGGATCCATGTACGTAATGGACGGATCATGACGGAGCTGATCCATGTTGTTCTTAAGAACCTCGGGATAGCTGGTAACAATGGGACAGTTGTAGTGATTGCCAACACCGGGATCTTCTATCCGCTCATAGGGAGCACAGGGATAAAAGATAAACTTGACTCCCGCCTTGATAAGGGTTTCCACATGGCCGTGACTGATTTTTCCGGGGTAACATACCGACTCGGAGGGAATGGTCTCCAGCCCCTGCTCGTAAATATGGCGGCTTGAACGCGGCGACAAGCGTACGCGGAAGCCAAGGCTGGTAAAGAAGGTAAACCAGAACGGATAGTTCTCGTACATATTAAGCACGCGGGGAATTCCCACATCCCCTCGCGGGGCCGCATCGGCAGAAAGGCTCTTGTACCGGAACAGGCGCTTATACTTCCAGTCGTACAGATTGGGTACCGGCTGTTTCTCGGGCTTTCCCCGACCAATCGGCTCATCATGGTTTTCCGCAATAGAGATAGCGCCGGTATTTCCGGCATGATCGGCATCCCCAACAGCGGGTTTTACCGAAAGATCAATCTCCAGGCCCCGCTCACAGCGGTTGCCCGTAATAAACCTGCGGGGAGGAGCGACCATCTGTTCTACGGGTCCTGTGGTAACAACCCCGGCGGTAAAGGTATTGATGGTGAGTAAACAGTTATTGGAACACTTGCCACATCGGCGCAATTCAAGCTCAACGGCAAAATGTTCAAGCTGTTCGGGAGTTGCAAGTCCCGTTCGGGCATCCCCAGGAGAGCCCGCGCCCTTCCATTGATCCAGTGCAATAAGGGCAGCTCCATAGGCACCCATCAAGCCGGCAACATCCGGACGGAATACGTGCCTGCCGGAAATCTTTTCAAACGCGCGTAAAACCGCGTCGTTGTTAAAGGTACCGCCTTGAACCACAACCTTCTCGCCAATGGCAGAAGCATCGCGTAGTTTGATAACCTTAAAAAGAGCGTTCTTGATAACCGAATACGAAAGACCCGCGGAGATATCTCCAACGGAAGCTCCTTCTTTTTGCGCCTGCTTAACCCGACTATTCATAAAGACAGTACAGCGGCTTCCCAGATCAACTGGTTTGTCCGCCAAAAGGGCACGATTGGAGAAGGTGTTAATATCCATCCCGAGGGATCGGGCAAAGTTGTCCAGGAAGCTACCGCATCCTGAAGAGCAGGCCTCGTTAAGCTGGATTGAGGTAATCGCGCCGTTTTTCATGCGCAAACACTTCATATCCTGACCGCCAATATCAAGGATAAACTCAACACCGGGGACAAAGAAATCCGCGGCACGGTAGTGAGCTATTGTTTCTACTTCTCCCGCGTCTACCCCCAGGGCAGCCTGGAACAGAGCCTCGCCATAGCCGGTAGAACAGGAGCGCATAATACGAACCGAAGAAGGCAGGCGGCGATAGAGATCCTTAAGGACACGAACGGCCAAATCAACCGGATTACCGCCGTTTGTATCGTAGAAACGCCAGAGGATTCTTCCCGCGTCATCGATTAACACCGCCTTGGTAGTAGTTGAGCCCGCGTCCAGGCCTAAAAAGACCGGCCCGCGTGCACTATCCAAGTCCGCAGAAGCGGCCATCTCTGCCGCATGACGAATGCGAAATTCCTCAAGCTCTTTTTCGTTCGCAAAAAGAGGTTCAAGGCGCTGGATCTCGTTCATCTCGGCGCCGACCAGTTTTTTAAGATCCTCGCGAAGGGCTGCGGGACTGATAAGACGCAGCGCTTCTTTTTCCTCTTCTTCTTCGCCCTCCCCGGGGAGGCGAGCGGAATAAGCTGCCCCGGCGGCTACA
>JAFGIM010000146.1 GCA_016929605.1 Spirochaetales bacterium
ATCCGTATCTCTCCTGCAAGGGCAGCGTCAGCCGCCTCGAGTAAATGATCGGTGGTATCCCCCATTGCGGATAACACTACGATGGGCCGGGAATCGGCAAAGGCCTTTATGATTTGAGCTACATGGCGGATTCGTTCTGCGTTTGCAACCGACGACCCGCCAAATTTCATTACGATCATATGTACTCTCCACAGTCATAATTATTCACACTTGCCAAGAAGTTATGCATAAATATACCAAAAAGATGAATAGTGTACAATACTCCCTCGCTGCCCTTGAGTGGCAAAGAAGGTAAATGATAGACTCCCGTATGAGTATTTCTGAATACACCGTTGTCCTGTACAAGGGACAGCCTGCTCTGGTTACCGGATTTGATACCGGCAAGATAACCATTCAAACTACAGGCGGATCGATAAAGGTTCGCGAAAAAGATATCGAAATCCTCCATAAGGGACCGGTCAAGTCGCTTGATTCTCTTACCCATGCCGTGGTACCGGATGGAAACCTGTGCGAAGCCTTTGAGTTCTTCCAAAATGAACAGCCGTCTTTTTCGGAAGTGGCCGAATTGATTTGGGGCACATATCCGGCCGAAGCTGCCTGGGTTATCTGGAAAGCCCTAACCGATTCACCCTTTTTTGAATGTACTAGGCCAACAAGTCCCATACGGATCCGCAGTACCGAAGAAGTTTTACAACGGGAACACAAGGATGCAAGCAGAAAAGCAGCCGAACAAGAGCGACAACAGGCAATTAGCCGAATCAAGGATATGCTTGCAGGAAAGGCAACCCTGGATCGGGAGCGCGACGGTAAGTATCTACAAGATGTAGAAGCGCTGGCCCTGCTTTCAAGCGACAAGAGTAAAACGCTTAAAGAAGCGGGTATTGCAGAGACTCCGCAAGAAGCGCATCGAGTCTTGCTCCAAACCGGATATTGGGAACCATGGAAAAATCCCTGGCCTTCCCGCCACGGCATGAAGCTTACCTCCGCCCGAGCTCCCATAGATCCCCCCGATAACAGCGATAATCGTCTTGATCTTACCCACCTTTCAAGCTGGGCAATAGACAATGAGTGGAGCGCGGATCCTGATGATGCGCTCTCGGTAGATGGACAGGCGATCTGGATTCATATCGCTGACCCCTCATCAACGGTAACGCCAGATTCACCTGCCGACTGTGAGGCTCGCGCGCGCGGCGCAACCTTGTATATACCCGAAGGTCCAGCCAGGATGCTTTCGGACGAAGCGCTCTCTTGGTATGCTCTTGGCCTGAGCGATGTTTCGCGAGCCCTGTCCTTTCGCCTCACCTTTACCGGGACCGGTGCGATCGATGAGGTTGCCATTCACCGTACCTTCATCCGCGTTACCCGATTAACCTATGAGCAAGCCTCGGCCAAAAAAAATGATCCATTGCTTGCTCCGCTTTTTGAGCGGGCAATGCGTAATATCGAACGAAGACATGCCGCCGGATCGATACAGATTGACCTACCTGAGGTCCACCTTGCAGTAGCGTTTTCCCAGGACAAGAAACCAGAAGTTTCTTTTACGTCAATCGTAAGCGAAGACTCTTCTGACATGGTTCGGGAGATGATGCTTCTTGCAGGAGAAGCCGCAGCACGATTCGCCTTTAAGCATAAGATACCCTTTCAGTATGTAAGCCAGGAAAGGCCGGACATCCCCCATGAAATTCCGGAAGGCCTTGCCGGTCAATGGCGTAAAAGACGTTCCATGAGGGGACGCAAGGTTGGCACAATACCGGCCGATCATGCAGGGCTGGGATTGGGAATGTACAGCCAGGTGACAAGTCCCTTGCGTAGATATGGGGATTTGGTTGCCCATCAACAAATTGGACGATTCCTTGATGGCAAGCCGCTTCTGGACAGTGATGACATGCTTATGCGAATCGCCCAGGGAGACAGCGCCGCGCGGGAGACCACCCTTTCCGAAAGAGAATCCAATGCGCACTGGACACTTTACTTTTTGGAAAGTAATCCGGACTGGAAAGGACAGGCAATTATTGTCGATATCGTTGGCTCACAGGCGGTTATCCTGATACCTGAGTTAGCCATGGAATCAAAAATTCCGGCTCCCTCAAACGCGAGTCGCAATGATACGATTACCGTGCGGGCAAGCGGCATACAATTATGGGATCAATCAGTCGTTTTTATACCCGTGGAGCAGTAAATGAGTGAACACCAATTCTCCCCAAGACAAGTTATTTTTGCGCCAACCGCTGTGTGCAACCTGAACTGTGGCCACTGCAGGGTAGACCGTAACAGGGCTCACGGAGAGGGCATTCTCAGCATAGAAGATGCCAAACTCTTTTTGCAAAGCTGTGTTGACATTGGAATTGAACGGGTTGGTTTTTCAGGTGGAGAGCCATTTCTGGCGATTGATTTTTTGGAAGGTATTATCAGTAAAGCAGTAGAGCTTGACCTGTATTTTGATCGACTGATGACTAATGGTGTCTGGTGGAACGATGAGGAAATCCTGACCTCTTCGATTAAAAGAATTCTTGACGCGGGATTTGACGGGATTCTTGCCGTAAGTCTTGATGATTGGCATAAGCAAGACAGTGCGCAGGTCTGTCGTTTTTTTTCAACTGCAGCGTCCTTATCGGGAAGATATGATTGGTTTGAAATAACATCGGTTACAAACCCCGACGGAACCATTCCACTAGACCGTCTTGAACAGACTGCACAAGGATTAAAAGCCAGGCTCCTATATGTAAACGACAAACCCGCAGCTATTCGAGACGATAGAGCCGATAAAAATCGTGCCTCCGGTGCCGATGACGGGTCGGGGATTCATATACCGATTAGCATCATCACCTATTCACCACCAGCTTCCGACACCTCATCATGGAAAGCCGAACGATGGTTTACTGATGACTGGTGCGAAGGCCCGGGCCAAGTATTGTATGTACACCCGGATGGGATGGTGAGTGTCTGTTGCGGATTTGCCAACGAAAGCCCTCTTCTTATTGCCGGCCACATCAGCGAGGGAGCTTCCACCCTGTTTCATCGCGCGCGCACAATGCCGCTTGTCAGGGACTGTTATGAAAAGGGACTCGGAACGGTTCGCAAGGAATTAGAGCAAAAGGGGCTCCCCTTCCCCGGAAAAACCGGAGACATGTGCCAGTTTTGCGCCTGGCTCTGCACACAAGAACTCTACCCTTCCCCAAAAAAATAAGAGGTCAAAAAAAAAGCCGTCCCTGAGGACGGCTTACTCTAAAGCGTTACCGCTTTTTACTCGGCTTTTACATCATCGCAGATACTGAGTTCAGTATCCTTATCGAAGAACTTGGCCTTTTCCATGAGGGGCTGGAAGTTGACCGCTTCTCCAATCTGGAACACCAGGTCGGGAGAGGTGCGGACAATAACCTGCTGAGTCTTGGTAGTAAGAATAAGGTGGGTTTCGGCTCCAAGAGGCTCCTTAACCACAACCTTCATCTGCATGTTGTTCTTGGACGCAGGGGTCTTCTGATAGCTCAGATCTTCGGGACGGATTCCAAAATACACCTCTTTGCCGATGTAGTTTTTAAGAATCTTCTGCTGATCGGCGGTGGGAACGATCTCGAAGGATCCTTCATCAGCGACAATCTGTCCACCCTTTTCAACGATCTTGCAGGTAAGGAAGTTCATGGGCGGAGATCCGATAAAGCCTGCTACGAACTTGTTAATCGGATGGTTATACAGGTACAGGGGAGATCCAATCTGCTGAACCTTTCCGTCTTTCATTACAACAATCTTGTCACCCATAGTCATCGCTTCAACCTGATCGTGGGTTACATAAATCATGGTAGCCTTAAGTCGGTTATGAAGATCGGAGATCTCGGCACGCATCTGAACGCGAAGCTTTGCATCAAGGTTTGACAGGGGTTCGTCAAAAAGGAATACCTTGGGATTACGAACGATGGCACGACCTACCGCAACGCGCTGGCGTTGTCCACCAGAGAGAGCCTTGGGCTTACGATCGAGGAGTTTCTCGATATCAAGGATACGAGCAGCTTCGTTAACGCGGCGCTCAATTTCCTTTTTGTCGGTCTTGCGAATCTTTAAACCAAAAGCCATGTTGTCGTAAACAGTCATGTGAGGATACAGAGCGTAGTTCTGGAAAACCATCGCAATATTTCGGTCCTTGGGAGGAACGTCATTCATGCGCTCTCCGTCAATAAAGAGGTCACCTTCGGTGATTTCTTCAAGACCGGCAACCATACGAAGGGTTGTGGACTTACCGCAACCAGATGGTCCTACGAATACAACGAATTCCTGATCTTCTACAACGATATTGGCGTTATCTACGGCACGTACGTTTCCGTCGTATACCTTGCCAATACCCTTCAATTCTACCTTTGCCATGAAGGCCTCCTAAAAATTATCTTATGGTGACTATTTTATGCCGAAAACGACCCTCTGTCAAACAAAAAAGCCCGCGATCTTGGCGATAAAAGGATCTGCAAGAACAAATAGAATAGTTACCAGCATGGCTGGCAAATAATTGGCAGTTTTCAGCTTTTTAAGATCAAGCAGGTTAATCCCGATCATAACGATAAAAGCCCCGCCAATTCCCGTTAATTCAAGAATCATCTGTTCGGAAACAAAGGGTTTTACCACTCCGGAGGCAAGGGTCAAGGCCCCCTGATACACCAGCAGAGAAAGAGCTGAAAAAATCGTACCAACACCCATAGCGGCGGCAAAGACTACCGACATAAAGCCGTCCAGTACAGACTTGGTATATAACAGGGTGTAATCGCCTTCGGTACCCGCCTTAAAAGAGCCAACGATAGCCATGGCCCCAACACAAAAAAGAACTGATGCGTTTAAAAAGGCATAGGCGAATCGAGAGGATACCTGACCCTCTGCCGCTTGCCCTTTTCCACCAAAGCGACGCTCCAAAAAACGGCCAAAAGAAAGAATCTTGCCATCAATGTCCCACCAGGAGCCCAATATCCCCCCAATAATCAGAGACAGGGCAAGATAGATAATATTTTGAGCCTTAAAGGCAAGCTGAAAACCAATTATCAAGGTTACAATACCTGCTGCAGAGCAGATGACCTTGGATAATTCCTCGGATACCTTGCGTGCGAATAAAATGCCGATACACGAACCAATTATCACCGCAATGCAATTAACGATAGTTCCTAACATAATGGTCTGATACTAACTACGTACTTGGGGGCTGTCAATGCGTACCTTGTTTGCGCGTACGCATGAGCATAAAAAACAAAACACCTAACAGCGGGAAGACTGAGAAAAAAACAAACAATACGCGATATCCCCACCTGTCTATGATAAAACCACCGGCAACATTACCGATTACCGACGACATACTTACCGCGACCGAAGTGTAGATTGTTAATCCAACGGCCAATAATCGTTTAGGCACCCGTTCGCTGATAAAAACAACCGCAGCAGGATGAAAAAGACCAAAACATACTGAATGAAACAACTGTCCCGCGATAGCGCCCGAAAAGGTTGGAAAGCTGGCGTATACCAAATTTCGTGCCGTAATTGAAATAAGGGCAAAAAGAAGAATTCGGCGAGTGCCCCACTTGCCGATAAACCACCCTGAAAGAAACATAAACGGAATCTCTGCTGCGGCTGACAAGGCCCACAGTCCCGCATAAGACTCAAGCCCCAGATAATCGCGAACATAGAGCGAAAGGAAGCGCTGAGAAGGTGTCATGCCAAAGAAACCAAGGAAGATAAGAAAGACCCCAATCCAGAAGGAGCGGGGAAACTGTTCCAGGTATGAGCGAATGCCCATGCGAGAGAGCCCTTTATCAGAAGAAGCATCAGCAGAAGGAGGACGCTTTACCAACAGACCAGGAATAAAGAGCATTGAAAGAATGAATAAAAAGGACGGCAGGGCAAACATACGAGCTATCGATGGCGGAGAAGAAGGATTAACCAGGGGGGTAAACTGAAGAAGCAGTGTCATACAAACAAAACCAATGCTCCCCATTACCCGGATCTTTCCGTAATTGACGGTTTTATCCCCCAGTGAATGGGAAACCATCGCGTCTACAAGCGGGACTGTGCCCTTATACCCAACGGCAAGAAAGGCAAGGGCAATAGCGGTAACCGGAAAGGTAATAACAAGGGCGAGCGGTGGTAAAACAACAATCATCACAGCAGCCAGGATAATGACTACCCAGCCATAGTTTCCGTTCCGTTCGACCCGAGAGCTAACAAAAACGGGGATGAGCATCCCCGAGGCCTCGAAAATACCCTGTAAAATTCCGATGTGAGCAATTGAGTAGCCAAGAGAAGAAAGCAATACGGGTAGATAGGCATTAACAACGCCATACACACAAAAGAGTAAAAAAAGGGGGATCGCTAATATCATCTGTTGTCCTAGATATCCACTCCGAGAAATTTCTTGACCACGATACCCACACCAAAAGAGATAAGGGTTACCCCCAAGGATACCACCAACATCTCAAAGAAGTGCTTCTTAAAGGACAAATCCTTTGCGGTACACAGATAGTAATTAAAAGCGAAAATGATCAAGACAACCATACCCAAGGTACAGCCAAGGGCAAGCACAAAGTTTTGTGTAAGAAAAAACGGCAAGACTAGCAAGGCAACCGTAAGGATATAGGCAAAGCCTGTGTACATGGAGGATTTTGCCGGAGAGACAGAACCGTCACCCTCGGAACGCTGTGATAAATATTCAGAAGCCGCCATGGAAAAAGAGGCAGATATGCCGGTGATAAGACCGGTCATTGCGATAAGGCGGGTGTTTTGAAAGGCAAAGGTAAAGCCCGCCAAGGCTCCCGTAAGCTCAACCAGGGCATCGTTAAGGCCAAGAACTACCGACCCGGCATACTTAAGTCGCTCTTCGTCAATCATTTCTATCAGTGCATCTTCGTGTTTATCTTCTTCGGCGATTATTTCTTTTGCATCGGGAAACTGATCCAATATGCTTGCATAGCCAATCTGGGCCTGCCCTTCGCCTGCTTCAAGTTTTTTGATGGCAAAGGTAATTCCCAAAAAACGGGCGATAAAGAAAAAAAATGAAACCCGCAAGGTGCGTGGCTTGAGCATAAGGCCGGTTACCGACGCCCATCGATTGGCGTGACGCCCCTCTTCAATGGCCATTTGGCGCATGATAGACTGATGGTTTTCGTTGGGAAGTTTGTCTGCAAGACGAGTATAAATGGCATGGCTATCAACCTCGTCCTGTTGAAATCGAAGAACCGCCTTGATAGTCTCTTTTGAGTAGCTTGATGTTTCCATAAAAATCCCTCCGTACACTCAAGGCTACTTGATTGAAGAAGGAGATGCAAGGCCTGCGGCAAAGAGTACGGGTCGCAGGCCTTGTCCACCGCGATCAGAATACCGCGTTTTCGGAAAGGACTGTTTCAGCTCCCGCTGCCATGGCAAGCTCTTCAACAGATTCACCGGTAAACACCTCGGAAGGGACGTCTACCATCTGGGACTCACCCTCTTCCTTTTTTTTGAATACCGGCTTGAACTCTACATGCTCGGCAATAACCTTTACCTTGCTGTAATTTTTTCCGTCTGCGCCAGTCCAACGATCTTGCTTCAATCTGCCCACAACCCGAACACCGCGGCCCTTACCGCAATTTTTACCGCAAGCCTCGGCGAGGCGAGCCCAGCTTTCTACCTCAAAAAAAGAAGTCTCCTGCTCAAACTCATCATCCTGTTTGTAATATCGATTACTGGCGATGGAAAAATTGCAGACCGTGCTTCCTCGTGGGGTTTCTTTTAGCACCGGGTCCCGGACCACGTTCCCCTCAATCAAAATCGAATTAAGTGCGTTCATTGCTTCCTCCAAAAAAAAGGCTAGCCCTCCAAAACTTTCGCCGCGCGCCGCGCGAAAACCAGGAGGGTACGCCTTATTTATCAAAGAAAAGCGAGTCAGTGGCCTAGAAATGGTACAGTAAATCTACAAAGAACCGTGCACTAGAGCTGTTAACTTGTCTATTTGCACCTGGACCCGTTGCGGGTTTGGTCCGCCGGGAAGATCCCGTACCGTAACACCGGCGCGAGGATCAAGGATATCATAGATATCCTTTTCCAATAACTCAGAATGAGATTGGAGCCGATCAAAGGGAAGAGAACGAATATCCGTTAAACCTGAATCAATACACTCACGAACAACACGGGCTGCCACAGCATGAGCGGTGCGGAAAGGAAGGCCTTTTTTTACCAGATAATCCGCCAGATCTGTCGCGTTGGCATGCCCTCCCGAACAACACGCTTCCATTCGCTTACCGTTCCAAGTCGCGGTTGCTATCATATCCGTAAATACCGAAAGACATGAGCTTGAAATATCAAGAGCTGAAAAAAGACTTTCTTTGTCTTCCTGAAGATCCCGGTTATAAGAAAGAGGCAAACCCTTCATCATCGTCAGCAGGGCAATCAGGTTACCATATACCCTGCCCGTCCTTCCTCGAATCAGTTCGGCAAAATCAGGATTTTTCTTTTGCGGCATAATGCTTGATCCAGTGGACCAGGCTTCCGAAAGCTCGATAAACTTGAACTCTTCGGTTGACCAGATAACGATCTCTTCGCAAAAACGGGAGAGATGGGTCATCAAAATCGACAGTGCAGAGACAGTTTCAAGGCAATAATCCCGATCAGAAACAGCATCCAGGGAGTTGTCGGTAATGGCGGAAAAACCGAGTTCAGCTGCAACCGCCTGTCGGTCCAGAGGCAGACCGCTACCAGCGAGAGCGCCTGAGCCAAGCGGCATTACATCGATGCGAGTAAGCGCATCATCAAGACGGCCCTTGTCGCGAACAAGCGCCCAACACCAGGCACACAAATGATGGGCAAGGGTAACCGGTTGAGCTCGCTGTAGATGGGTATAGCCAGGCATCAGGGTATCAAGATGGACTTTCGCGATACGTACCAGGGTATCAACCAAGGTCATAATCGATGAGCCAAGGGCGGGTAATACTCGCCGCAAATACAGCCGCTCATCAAGGGCAATTTGATCGTTACGGCTTCTACCCGTATGTACCTTGCGGCCAACATCTCCAAGTCGATCGGTAAGCACTCCTTCGATAAACGAATGAATGTCTTCTGCATTGGAGTCTATGGTCAACGTACCGTTTTCCAGCTCGCTGGCGATTTTTTTTAGAGAGCTGACGATTTTGTCGGCATCCTCGCCGGTAATGATGCCGCACTTTCCTAACATACCTGCATGGGCAACACTTCCGGCAATATCGTCGGCGGCCATACGGGAATCGATGTGAATGGAAGTCTCAAAGGCAAGGGCTTTTTCTGAAGGACCACTGGCAAATCTGCCGTGCCACAGAGGAGATTTTCCCGTCTCCTGCTCGATTGAGCTCATGTCTTTTTTTCCTCCTGATACACTCTAAGTATCTCGCACAGATACATCCGGTGATAATCCTTTTGGGGATAATTTGTATCTATCTGTGCATCTATAAAAAGATGCGGATCAATATCTTGTGCATAAATTTTTCGACACACAATATTCAGCCTGGCTTCGTTAAATCCAACTGCATCTGGTTCTAAAAGCAATGGAGTCAAAGATGCCTCTTGGGCCTTATCAACGGTTGCCCCGCTGGTGCTGCCACACACCTGCAGGGCTTTCTTCATCTCGGGATGAAAAAACGAAAAGGTAATCAAATCAGCTTTTTCTACAAAGGAATAGGTATGTCGTGTTGGACGAATAACGCAGGTAATTACCCTGCGATTCCAAAACACACCAAAACTGCCCCAGGAGGCGGTCATGGTATTCCATTCGCCGCGTTCAACGCTTCTTCCCGCGGTAATGAGCATCCAGTCATGACCTATTGAGGAAAAAGGCTTTAACAACATGTCCAGTGGAGCGCTCTCTGCATTTGAAACGATAAACTCGCCCATGGATACCTCCTTTGTATTACAACAAGCGTTTACTCAGTTCGTCTTTTTTTAAGGTTCTTGCCGTCTACGGCCTGACCCTTCCCCATACTTTGCTCCATCATGGCGCGAACCTTGAGCGGAAGTCCAAAGAGGGTAATAAACCCGTCAGCATCCTTATGATTATACAAATCGCCGGTGGTAAAACTGGCGATGTTCGCGTTATACAGGCTATATGGAGAATGAGAGCCCGCCGGGCGGATAGAACCCTTGTACAGCTTGAGCTTTACCCAACCGGAGCAGGTTTCTTGCGTCTTGTCCATAAACGCCATCAAGCTTTCCATTAAAGTGGTATACCATCTACCATTATAAATGAGCTCGCTCATTTTTAGGGAAACTTGCTGCTTAAAGAAATAGGTATCCCGATCCAG
>JAFGIM010000147.1 GCA_016929605.1 Spirochaetales bacterium
AGCCTAAGAATGCTTCCGCACAATGCGGGGACCAGGGTAATTGCAACAATAAGGGATACCGAAAGGGAGATAACCACTGTAACGACCATGTCAAAAAACATTAACCCCAGCATTTCCAGGTCGGCCTTGTATATCAGTATCGGTAAAAAGACACAAAGCGTGGTAAGAGTTGATGCGGTTATGGCGACCACAACTTGGGAGCTGCCCTTTATCGATGCCACGGCAGAATTGTCTCCCTTTTCCCTGTATCGATGAATGTTATCCAACACGACTATCGAAGAGTCAACAATCATACCAATGCCCAGAATCAAACCGGTCATGGTCATTATGTTCAGGGTTAAATCCATAAATGCCATTCCTAAAAGGGTTACCAATATGGAAATGGGCATGGACAGGGCAATAACCAGAGTACCCTTAACGCTTCGTAAAAAGAGCAAGATAATCACCATAGCCAGAAGGCCGCCTTGAACGGCAGAGGTATACACCTCGTTCATGGTAGAGGTAATCATTTTAGTGTCGTCCCTGATAACAGAAAGGGTAAGGCCGCGGGGAAGCGACTGGTTTATTTCCGGCAAGGCCTCCCGAACTGCACGGGCTACCGTTGTACTATTTGAATCGGTTTCGTTTGTTACCGAAATATACAAACCGGGAACTCCGTCAATATATACACGGCCGCCGGTATAATCATTCCATTCGTACACCTCGGCTACATCTTCAAGAAGTACTACATGATGGCGAGTAACAGAGGATCCTGCCGGAGGTATCGCCACAGAAGAGACAACCGACCGGCGGATATCATCAAGCGAAAGGAAGCCCTCGTTAAGGTATATTTCCCAGTCCATGCCATGATCTACGAGTGTTCCACCAGATGATCTTAGATTCTGCGAGTTAAGGGCGGAAGCGATTGCAGACAAGGTAAGCCCATACGCACGTAGACGATTTTCGTTTACATCAACTCGAACAATCTTGGCGGCGCCCCCGGATACATCAGCTTGGGCAACCCCCTTAATTCTCTCCAGTAATGGAGCGATGGTATCGTCGGCAACAACCTTAAGTTCTGTAACCGGTACATCACCAGAAACTGAAAGGCGCATAAACGGATAAGCGCTTATATCGAAGCGACGCACGGTAGGAACCGAAGCTTCGTCGGGCATGACATTTGCCGCGCGCGTTAACACCTCTTTTACATCGGTAAGGGCTTCGTCCAGGTCAACGTCGTACCCAAAGGTCAGACGAATCGAGCTTTGACCCGAAGAAGAAGTAGAGGTCATCGATTCAAGTCCCGAAACAACGCTTAACCGGGACTCAAGTACACGAGTTATGTTTTTTTCTACTTCTTCCGGGCCTACGTCTGTCCACGTTGTAAATACAGACAAAACCGGCATCGTTACCGACGGATAAAGTGCAACCCCGAGCCGGGGCACAAATATACCGGCGATAACACATACCAGCACGTATAACATCCCCGTGGTTACCGGCTTTCTAACCGACAGCTCAGAGATTTTCATTTCTTGCCACCTGCGTTCGCAAGCCGAACTGGAGTCCCATCCGATACAGAGCCAGACACTATAACCTTTTCCGCAAAAGAAAGTCCTTCGCGAATTTCTGTTTCCGTGTCGCTTGTTAGGCCTGTAGTTACCACTCTCCGTTGAGCAAGGCCATCTTCGCCTGCCACATATACAACACTCTCTCCGTTAAAAGTTTTAATGGCAGTCTTGGGCACAACGATTGCGTTTTTTACTTCCCGCATTACCAAAGAGATAACCGCGAACATGCCATGCTTAAGCCGATCCTTAGGCGCATCAACAGAAAGCCTGATCTCTACTGTTCGTGATTCTGTTTCTACTACCGGGCTCACCATGGTAACTCGCGCAGGATATTCTTCACCGGGCCAGGAAACAAAAGATACCGAAGCGGGCAGCCCCGTACGCAAGACCGCAATATATTTTTCGGGAACATAGGTAATTATCTCAAGATCATCAAGCGTGCCAATTGTCGCAACAGGGGATGAAGTAGATATCGTGTCTCCCGGATCATATGGAAGGGCGATAATAGTTCCTCGAATAGTAGATCTAACCGGACTAACAGCAAAGGGAGAGCCTGGGCGAGACGGATCAATCCTTGCAACCACATCTCCTTTTTTCACCTCAGATCCAATCCCCGCCTCGTACGACACCAGCTTTCCTGCGGTGTCCGCATATAAGGCAATACGGGAACGAGAAAGAACATCTCCGTTAAGCCTGACTCGCTGCGCTAAACTGGTTGCGCTGGTTTCAAGAACAGACACCGTAATGGTAGCCGCCCCATTACGGGGAGCCTTACCCTGCGGTCCGCCGGCTTTTTGCGGGTCCTTTGCTTTAAGAAAAAGGGAAAGAACAAGTGCTAAGGTCGATATACCGATTAACGCAAGCAAAATACTTTTCGTGATTCGTTCAAAGTCCTTCATGTGCTTCCTCCATGCCGCAGAGTTCTGATTCATCAAGTCCAAGCGCGGCAGACAATTGTAGCAAGCCGGCTTTATACGCATATCCCGCACGTAATACGGCAAGGCGCGCGTTTAGCATTTTTTGGCGGGCGCTATCCAAATCGTTTTGATCCACTAATCCAGATTCAAATCCCTGAACCGAAAGATTCCAGGCTCTGGAGGCAATTCGTTCGTTTTCCCGGGTAATTTCCATACTGCGATATAACTGGTCCAGCTGATCCATTTGAGACAGAGCCTCGTTTCGTGCAGAAACAAGGGTTTGCTCAAAAGCTATGGTTGCGCTTTCCACTGCCGCTTCCTTCTCCCTTGCGTTTATCCGTTCCTTGGAACCGGGTATATACCCGTTAAGGGGAATAGAAACAGAGAGAGTAAAAGTGCCTGTTTCGGGCATATTCAGTTCATCTTGCAATCCTGAGGCCTGAAAATTCTCGGAAAGCGATACCGTCGGACCATAGCGATTTAAGGTCGCACCAGTTCGCGCGCTTTGCGCAAGGGTAATATTCAGCAAGGCTAGGCGAACATCACTGCGCCGAGCCAAAAAATCGTCCAATGTGCAGGAAATTGATACCGGTCTAAAATTGTGATCCAGGGTATCTACCAATGTAATCTCGGTGTCCGGAGGAAGCGCGATGAGCGCGCAAAAATTGCGAACAGCTTGCCGATAGGAGCGGCGCTGGTCCATCAACTTGGGCTCCAGACTATCCGCAGCATATTTTGCCTGAAGATACGAAAGCTCAGAGACCAGGCCGTTGTCATATTTCTTTTTTACGTATACCGCCTGAGACCCTGCCAGCTGAAAATCCTTCTCGGCCAGAGCCAGCCCTTCCCGATCAGCAAGCAAGTTATAA
>JAFGIM010000148.1 GCA_016929605.1 Spirochaetales bacterium
ATTGACGACGCCACCCGAGCCGCAATAGCCGCTCAAGAGCCCGATGTCCTGTCTTGTTTTGCCTATGGCCATATCTTTGGTCCTAAAACCCTGGCCCTCTTTCCAAAGGGGGCGATTAACCTCCATCCTTCGCTCTTGCCCCGTTGGCGTGGCTGCGCTCCCATTCCCGCGGCAATACTCGCCCAAGATAGCTGCACCGGCATTACGATTCAGCGGTTAGCCCGGGAGATGGACTCGGGGGACATCCTTGAGCAAAAATGCATCCCATTGGATGGAAGTGAATATGCCGACGAACTACTCGATCGCGCCTCACGCGAGGGAGCGCCCCTGCTGGTTGATGTGTTACATCGGCTGGAAGCGGGAACTCTTACGGAAAGACCGCAAAACCCGCAAGAAGCAACCTACAGTGCCATGCTCTGCAAGGACGACGGAGTCATCGACTGGAGCCAAAGTGCGCAGGCGATATCAGCCAGAATCAGAGCCTTTCATCCCTGGCCCGGAGCCTTTACCCTTGTAAGGGGAGCGCGGCTTATCCTGAGAAACGCCCACGTTATCGACAACGCCTCATCCCCGACAAAAGAACAGCCGGCGGGCTTTGTGATCGGGATAGACAAAAAAGAAGGGATTCTGGTACAAACAGGAAGCGGTCGCTTGGCCCTTGAAACACTCCAATGGAGCGGAAAAAAGGCGCTTGACTATAAGGCATTTGCTAACGGAACGCGGGATTTTCCCGGAACTATATTAGGCGGAACGCTACCGCAATCAACCGATAACACCCAAGGAACACACCTATGAGAATTGATCTTTCGGACTTTCATCTTGACCTGGACGCTATCTCGGAATATTTGCGCGAGAACTCCAGGGTTATCATTCTTACGGCTTTAACTGTTTTCCTGGTTACCGCCGCATCCACCCTGGTGGTCTTTGCCCTGGTGCTTAAAGGAAGCGAGCAGGTAATGGTTCCCGACGTACAGGGTAAGGATATATCGGTAGCCTTGATGGAACTTCAGGCAAAGGAGCTGTACCCCCGCGTTCAGCTTCGCTATTCAGACAAGATGGACGATAAAGGATCTATCCTTGAGCAAAACCCCTCCCCTGGCTCAATCGTCAAGGCGGGAAGAAGGATCAATCTGGTTATCAGCCGCGGCGTTATCATCGATCGCATTGAAAACTACGTCGGTCAAAACCTGGACGAGGTAAAGATGCAGCTTCAGGCTATGTTTACCTCCATGGCAACACCGCTCATTGTAATTACAGAGCCCCCGCTCTACCGCTTTAGCGAAGAGCCTGCCGGAACCATCCTTGAGCAAAAGCCCGCCCCGGACACCCCGCTCGCAGGTCCCACCAAGGTTGAACTTGTCGTAAGCCGTGGCCCCGAAGGAGATCGAGTAACCGTACCCGATATTACCGGAAGATCAATTCGCGAGATGTATTCCATAATGGAAAAAACCAATCTGGTGTATGATTTTTCTTTAAGAAATCCCGAAGGATCGGAACGCGCAGGCACCATTGTATCTCAGATGCCTGCCGGAGAAGCCCGCGTAAACAGCTATAGCCGAATCTCCACGGTATTGGCTGTCCCCGTCGCAAATCCGGAAGGTAAGGTGTACGGCATCTTCTCGGAAACCCTGCCCGAATACCCCTATCCCTTCCAGATCAAGCTTTCGGCTATCAGCCCCAATGGAGAAAGATCTCCCCTGGTAAGCGTAAAGCATCCCGGCGGAAACTTTAGCGTTCCCTACCTCCTGGAAGAAGGAACCGTCCTTGTGTTGACGATCCTTAACAAGGAAGTAGGAACAAGGGAAGTTCACGCGGACACTGACGAAAGTCAGTGATGCTCCCTGCCCGGCTCAGCCTTTGTAGAGCCGGGGAAGGAACACCAGTCCAAGCGCAAAAACACAGAGAGCGGAGATAATACCTGCGATGTCGCTCAAGAGAACGCCTCCCACTGCGAAACCGACCAAACTTGCTCCGGCCACAAAAAGTGCATAGGGAAGTTGCGTACTCACGTGCTCCAAATGCGGACACCCCGCACCAGTTGAAGAGAGAATAGTGGTATCGGAAATTGGCGAGGAATGATCGCCAAAGATCGCGCCGCTTAACACCGCCGACACGCTAATCATACAGGCGTTAATCAGTGCCCCTCCAGCAAGCCCCTTAGTCTCGGCCAGGGCCACGATAATCGGCATGACAATCGGTATCATAATAGTAAAGGTTCCCCAACTGGTCCCGGTAGAAAACGAGATTATCGCCGAAAGAATAAATACCACCGCGGGCAAGAGCCACACCGGGAAGCCCCCTCCAACGACCACCTCAGACAGATACTTCGCCAATCCAAGCCCCCCGTCCGCCGGGGAAGACTTGATAACCCCGCCAATAGTCCATGCCATTGTTAACACGATAAGAGCAGGCACCATGGAGGCGATACCATCGCGAAGGGACTCGCTCGCGCTCTTTATGGTTAAGAGCCTGCGGGCCAGATAATACACATAGGTAATAACAAGCGTGAATACCGCAGCATAAAAAAGTGCAACCGAGGCATCGGTGTCGTTAAAGGCAACACCGAGCGGGATGGCGGACACAGCGGCGCCAAGGGTTAGATATTTCTGACCATCAACTGCGGCAAGCCAGGTGGTAAGGGGGAAAAAGACAACCGCGCAGACAATTAAGGTGATGATAGGGAAAAGCATATCAATCGATCGGGCGCGGGGATTTTCGATGTGTTCAACATCCCCCGGGGCTGCTCCATAGCGATCTCCGTTCCATAACACGCCCTCTTCGCGAGCCATGCGCTCAGAAGCAGCCATGGGCCCAAAGTCCCGCTTCGTTACCGCGATTACCACCACCATAACCAGGGTTAACAGGGCATACAGGTTATACGGAATTGACCTGATAAAAAACTCGAACTCGCTGATGCCAAGACTCTCAAAGCGGTCAGAGCCCTTTACTACGGACATTACCGTAACAACCCAGCTGGAAATAGGCGCGATAATACACACCGGAGCCGCCGTAGAGTCAAGAATATACGCAAGCTTTGCCCGCGACACCCGGTGCGCGTCGGTAATTGGCCGCATCATGGTCCCAACGGTAAGAGAATTAAAATAGTCGTCTATAAAAATAAGCAAACCAAAAAACCATGCGGCAAGCTGGGAGCTTCTGCCTGTTTTAAGATGCCGCGCCGCCCACACGCCAAGGGCGCTTGACGAGCCCGTGCGCGATAGCATGCCGACAAGACCGCCCAAAAGGGCACAAAACAAAAAGATACGGATGTTCCATCCGTCATTAAGGGCAGCGGCAAGCATGTCCGTGGTGTTAATCAGGGCCAGTGCCGGATTTCCTCCAGCAACGATCAAGAGCCCTGATACAATCCCCAGGAAAAGAGAGATAATAACATCCTTGGTTATAAAGGCCAGGGCAATCGTTAACAGGGGTGGTATAAGCCCCCAAGCGCCTAAGTGTTCCATTGGTTCGTACTCCTTATTAGGGTCATTGTAAACGTAGTTAGGGCAAGCCTC
This sequence comes from Spirochaetales bacterium, assembly GCA_016929605.1. Classification (GTDB taxonomy): domain Bacteria; phylum Spirochaetota; class Spirochaetia; order Treponematales; family Treponemataceae; genus Teretinema. The sequence goes on from JAFGIM010000148.1 coordinate 3,516, forward strand.
AATTAAAAAAAAGCGATTTCTCCTCTTCCTACTCCGCCTTTGCGCTGGTATACTTTGCCCCAAGATGAAAACCAAGATATGCCTGGTGCTTAACGCCCCGACTATCAGGGAAAACCTCGCCCTGGTGGAACTGTACCGCCAATGGATAGATATAGCCGAACTACGCGTAGACTGCCTTGCACAGGAAGAACGCCTTTTGTTTCGTCGCTTTCCGGAACAGGCGGGAATTCCCTGCATTTTAACAATCCGACGAAAGTCCGACGGTGGACAATTTGTAGAAGGGGAAGGATCTAGAACCGCCATGCTCGCGCGTGGACTCGCCTTTGCCGACATCAATCCCCATAAAAACTTTGCGTATATAGACCTTGAAGAGGACCTGCAAGTGCCAAGCATCGAAGAAGCAGCTCGCGCCTTTGGCACGCGAATTATTCGCAGTGTGCATAATATGGAAGGGCCAGAAACCGACATCCGCGCCCGAGTGCAAAGCCTGCGAAGAACCAAGGACGAGATCGCTAAAATTGCCTTTACGCCCCGAAATCTTTCGGACGTTACCAAGCTCTTTAAAGACGCAAAGTGCTGTCAAAGCGAAGAATACATCCTTATCGCAATGGGCCAATACGGACTGCCGTCGCGCATCCTTTCTCCACTGCTGGGCTCCTCGGTCTGTTTTGTCTCAAGCGAGGAATCAATTCGCACCAGTGGCAACCCCCTGGGACAGCTGGACCCGGTCACCCTTAACGAGGTGTACCGGTTCAGGGAAATTTCTGCTTCCACACGGGTGTTCGGCATTACCGGCAACCCGCTCGCAGCAACCTCAAGCCCGGCTATACACAACAAGGGCTATCGCGTCCAAGGCCTGGACGCGGTGTATATACCGATAAAGGCAGAAAACGCAGAAGAGGCTATCGAGTTCGCAGAGGAAGTGGGTATAACCGGACTCTCGGTAACCTTCCCCTTTAAGGAAAGCGTTATTCCCAATCTTTCGGAGATATCCGCCAACACCGGAGAAATTGGCGCGTGCAACACCATCGTAAAAAGCGCACGCGGTTGGATTGGATATAATACCGACGAAGCAGGTTTTTCCCGAGCCCTCCTCCAATTCCTTGGGAAAAAGGACCTTAAACGGATGCGGGTTTCAATTATCGGCGCCGGCGGGGCTGCGCGCGCGATTACCCATGCGATTAAGCAACTTGGCGCCAAGGCCTGTATTTTTAACCGAACTACCGACAAGGCCAGGGAGCTCGCCCTGCGCTATAACTATAAATGGGCAGGCCTTGATGCTGGCAGCCGATCGCTTTTAGAAAGTTATTCCGACATTATTATTCAAACAACCAATGTGGGCATGTCGCCCGACATCGAAGATGATCCTATAGATTTCTATTCGTTTAACGGCAACGAGGCCGTATACGATGTAATCTACCATCCCGAGAAAACCAGAATGCTAAAGCGGGCGGAAAAAGCTGGTTGCCGCGTTTGTAACGGATACACCATGCTTGCCTATCAAGCATACCTGCAATATCGCCTTTTTACCGGAGTTGATTATGCCGAAGAATGAATGCACCCTTGCCGAACAAAAAATACTCGCCGCCCGCCATGCCGTTGACGACCTTATCAGGCGAGGCGAGTTACGTTCCAACATGAAGCTCGGCCTGGGAACCGGCTCTACCGCCATGCCTGCCGTTGCACGCATAGCCGAACACATTCGCGAAGGAAATCTTACCGGAATCCGCGCGGTTGCAACAAGCTTTCAAACAACAATCGCGTGCGAAGACCTGGGTATACCCGTATTCTCTCTTAACAGCAAGGAAATCTCAGGAGAGCTCGACCTTGCTATAGACGGAGCGGACGAAATAAGTCCGGCTAAACACCTTATTAAAGGCGGTGGAGCTGCCTTACTCCTGGAAAAAATCGTAGCCTATAACAGCGCTCTTTTTGTCATCGTTGCCGACTCGTCCAAACGGGTTACTACCCTTGGAACGCGCTTTGCCCTACCGGTAGAAGTTATCAGCGAAGCCCGGGTCAGTGTTACCCGTGCCCTTGCGTCTCTGGGCGCACAGGCACTCCTTCGCGAAGGAGTGCGAAAGGCTGGCCCTGTTGTTACCGACAACGGAAACCTTATTCTTGACTGTGTTTGGAAAGAGGCGGTGGACGCGTATCAGATGGAAGAAGCGATCAATCAGATAGTTGGTGTCGTGGAAAACGGATTTTTTACCCGCACCAGCCCCATTGTCTATGCAGCGGCCAATACCGGGATTGTTGAGCGCGTGTAGCGCTCAACAGCCTATCGTTTAATCAGGCGTCCAAGCAGGGGATCTTTTTGTCTCCAGTTCTTGTTCACCTTAACCTGTAGATCAAGGTTGATCCGGTAGGAAAAAATCTTGTTCAAGTCACGAACAGCTTCCAGCCGTATCTTCTTGATCATCGTGGCGCCTTTTCCGATTACCATGGATTTTTGACTTTCCCGTTCAACGGTCAAAAAGGCCCTGACCCACAACTCCTTACCGTCCTTCTTCATCTCCATGTCGGCAATTTCCACATACAGGGCGTGCGGTATCTCCTCGCGGGTATTAAGGATAGCCTTTTCGCGAATAATCTCCGCGATACGGAAATCCACATCCTGATCGGTGTAGTATTCCTCGGGATAAAGAGCCGCGCCCTCGGGGGCAAGGTCAAAAAGTTTAACCAGAAGAGGATCAAGACCGATATCATTCTTTGCCGAGATCTCAAAGATGCGGTCCTGTGGAATTGCGGGTAATGATTTAGAAAGGAAGGCCCTGATAAGATGGGCCTTGGACTGGGGAAGGTCTATCTTGTTAATCCCGATACACACACGATTTGCTGCCGGCTCTAATAATCGAACGATAGCTTCTTCCTCGCTACCCGGTTCGCGGCACGCGTCCAGCAAGTACACAATCGCGTCTGATTCAGGCAGACGATCATGGGCTACGGAGCGAAGCATCAGATTCAGCTTTTTATCCGATTCATGATAGCCAGGGGTATCGATAAAAACGAGCTGTCCACGGCTGCCATTAACGATGCCCCGGATAGCGTTGCGGGTTGTTTGCGGAACCGGGGAGACAATTGAAACCTTCTCCCCGCACGCAGTATTTAAAAAAGTTGATTTACCGGCCGAGGGACGGCCGATAATGGCGACTATGGCGGACAGTCGGCTCGCGCTCTGCGGCTGTCCTTCGTTGGTGTCTTCGTTCAGAATATCTGTCATTACTCCAGGAGACTACTCTTTAGCGCAGGTTATTTCAACCAGAGAGAGCACCTTGGTCGGACAATTCTTTACGCACTCACCGCATGAATCGCATACCGAATAATCCACGACAGGAATACCGTTCGTTACCTTGATGCACGATTTGGGACATACCTTTTCGCATTTACCACACTTAATGCAGCCAACCTTGCAATCCTTGATAACTTGGGCCTTGCGGGTATTACGGTTGGAGCACAGGGCTACAGCACCGCGACGGGCAACGGGAACAAGGGATAAAATCTTTTGCGGACAGGCACCGGTACAAATGCCGCAGCCAGTACACTTAGTATAATCAACGTGAGGGATTCCATCCTCGGCAACATGAATCGCATCAAAGGGACAGGCTTTCTCGCAATCGCCAAACCCGATACAGCCCCAATCACAGAGTTTTGTACCGTTAACCGACAGCTTGGCAGCCTGACAGGTTTTTATACCGACATACTCGGCCTTGGGTTTACAGTGCTCAAGACTTCCCTGACAAAAAAGCACCACAGCCTTGGTCTCTGCTTCTGCGCTTACTCCCATCAATGCGCCTATTGCCGAAGCAACCGGAGCGCCACCGACGGTACAGGCAGTAGGAGCCGCGTCTCCTGCGGCTATCGCCTGGGCAAGACCGTCGCAACCGGGGTATCCACAGGCGCCACAATTAGCGCCGGGAAGGGCCTCGCGAACAGCGGAGACTAGAGGATCAACGTCTACATGAAAGACCTTCTTAAAGACGCCCAGCAAAAACCCCAGAAGGGATGCAAGGCCAAGGGAAACGATCAAGGTTAATAACAGTGTGTTCATATATGTGCGCTCCCTTTATTTAATAAGACCGGCAAAGCCGCCAAAGGCCATGGACAATAAGGCGGCAGCAATAAACATGATCGGGGTTCCCCGCAAAAAGGAGGGAATCGGTGCGATCTTGAGCTTCTCGCGAATACCAGCCAACAAGAGTAAGGAAAGGGCAAAACCGGTAGCGACGCCGACTGCGTACACCAGGGACTCCACAAAGGTATAGCCCTTTGCAATTACGTCAAAGGTTACCGCCAAAATCGCGCAGTTAGTGGTAATCAGGGCAAGATAGACACCCATGGAGCTATACAAGGCGGGAGCAGTCTTCTTAAGATAAAACTCTACCAATTGAACCAGGCTCGCGATTACCAGAATAAACGTCAGAATCTGTAAAAACTTAAGATCGAGCGGCGCAAGTACATACACATACAAGGGCCAGGTAACCGCCGTCGCCAACACCGTAACAAAAAGAACGGCACCGCTCATGCCGGTGGATTTTTTAACATCCGAAGACATCCCGATAAAGGGACAAAGGGCCAAAAACCGGATCAAGACAACGTTTTCGATCAACACAGCAGATATAAATATCTTTATCAGGTCGCTCATCGTGAGCCTCCCTTGCGCTCAAGCGCTTTTTTTGCGGCAAGCGCCACGGCTATCATTAACCCGAACACAAAGAATCCCCCCGGCGACTGGGCAAAAAAGCCCATCCGGATAGATTCGGGCAAAACCTCCATCCCAAGGATGGTTCCCGCGCCAAGTAATTCGCGGATAAAGGAAATTGAACAGAGAACCCAGGTATAGCCAATACCCATACCAAGGGCATCGGCAATACTTTCGGTTATGGTACGCTTGTACGAAAAGGATTCAACTCGTCCCATGATGATGCAGTTAACGACGATCAGGGGGATAAACACACCCATCGCCTTGGACAATTCCGGGGTAAAGGCCTTCATCACTAAATCGACGATTGTGGTAAAAGCGGCGATAACAATAATAAAGACCGGGATACGGATTGATTGAGGAATAAGAGAGCGAAAGGCGCTAATGATAATCTCGCTCATCAGTAGAACAAAGGTCATGGCGATTCCCATACCGATGCCATTCGCCAAACTCGTCGTTACCGCAAGGGCCGAGCACAAACCGATCATGAGCATGAGTAGAGGATTTTCCCTCAAGATTCCATTGGTAAAATAACTAAGATACTTCTTCATTGTCATGCTTCCTTATTGCTCATCCGGGATTACGTTAAGCACCAGTTCTTGCGCAGAAGCGGGTGCGGGTTTTCCCCCTTCATTATCTGCCAGGTAGCGAGCTCCCTCAAGAGAAGCAACCTTTACGATATTGGCAAAACCAAGACTAGAGACCGTTGCTCCGGAAAGAGCGTCAATGTCCCCATCAGTGCTGGTCGGCCGAACCAAAAACGGTGCATCAGCCGACATACCGGTAAACAGACCATAAAAAGCTGGATCGTTCATGTTCCAGCCGTAATTCTTGGTGTCTGTTGTCTCTGTTATCCGCACACCGGCAAGAATCCGCTCAGGGGTAACACCCACAATAGCGGTCGTTGCCTTATAGGTTTGACCGCGGGCCTCTATAGCCACACCAACAACCGTATCGCCCGATCGGACAAGCCAGGAGCGGTCAAATACAATAGAGCGCTCAAGGGTATTCGCAAGATTCTCTATAGGGACAAACTCGGATCCCGGAAAGATATCCTCAAGGGCTTTTTGAGCTTCCATGGGGGCAAGTTCAACAATCTTTGGACCATCTCCAGTTCCCGCCAAAGATCCATGTTCGCGGGCAAGATAGTCCCCGGCAGACCAGGATGCGATTTTTACAATCTCGGCAACACCACGGGAAGAAATCGTAGCGCCAGAAATGTTGTCCAGGTCATCGCCCAGGCTAAAGGCATCGTCAATCGCCTTCCCGGTAAACTGGCCGGAAAAAGCAGGCTCTGCGGTTTTTGTACCCAATCCCGGGGTATCGGTATTCGCCATAAACTGCACAGGTTTAAGAGTGCGCTTGGTATCTACCCCAACAAGGAGAGTTGAACTTTTATAGGTAGGACCAGTTGCACGAATAACCATGCCAACTACCTCGCTACCCGTATAGGCAACATAGGCGCCATCAAAGACAATCTGGCCGCCGGGACTCGTCACCGAGCCAGAGACATCCTTAAAATTGTCGGCGTCGGGAAAGATAACCGAAAGGGTCTCGTTAACCGCGCGATTTTCTGCTGCCGCTATTCGCGGCGCCGTAAGCAAGTACACTCCGGCAAGGGCGAGGCAGGCAACTGCCGCGTATACACCCATTACAAAGGACAGTTTGAGCATGGTTTTCATGATGCGCGCTTCTCCTTTGCGGCAAGACTAACCTTGCCGTATTTTCGGGGCAGGATTCGGTCAAGGAAGGGAACCACCGAGTTCATGATCAGGATGCTAAACATAACTCCCTCCGGGAATCCACCAAACACACGAATCAGGGCGGTGATAAGACCGCATCCGGCACCAAAAAGAAGTCGCCCTGTATCGGTTACGGGACTGGTGGCATAATCGGTAGTCATAAAGACCGCGCCAAAGGCCAAACCGCCGGAAAGCAGGGTTAACAGGGGATCAATGCCAGCGATCCAGGTTATTGCCACGGTTGTTGCCATCATTGCAACCGGAGCTCGCCAATCTATCACCTTGGTAAGGGACAAAAAGAAAAAGGCAAAAAGAATCAGAAAAATGGAGGATTCGCCAATACAGCCGCCACGGTTTCCAATAAAAAGATTCCAATAGGTATCTGCACTGGAGAAGAATCCGAGCTCGCCGGCCAAGGCCTCCGCGTTGGTTGCGTCGACAGCCTTTATAAGGGCAAGGGGGGTTGCGGTAGAGACTGCGTCCATAACCGCGGTAAAGCGGGTTTCCACCCAATTAGTCATGGGCTTTGCAAAGCTCACCATCAAAAAAGCTCGCCCGGCCAAGGCGGGGTTAAACACGTTTGCGCCAAGACCGCCAAAGAACTCCTTG
>JAFGIM010000017.1 GCA_016929605.1 Spirochaetales bacterium
CGTCATAGTGTATCGTTCTTGTTGGGAGAGTTGCTGATAGCTCATCGATGTATACCTTTTCTTGGTAGGAGCAGGTTGCATTGATTATCGCAACTCTCCCGTTTTTTGGCTACATCGTTGCACTTACTACTTGAATGTGGGGGCTCAAACATTCGCTTCAACCTGACTCGCCTATGTCACGGTTTGTGCTATGCTGCACGCGAGTACGCGGCGTAATGTATCTTGACATATTCCGCCTTGTCGTATCGTTTGCGCATGGTGGAACTCTATGGCTCCTTTGATTCTTCATCAAGAAAGTCGCTCCACCTTATTATCTCCTTAAAACTTTCCAACTTTCTGGGTTCTTCATACTGGGAACCTATCTTTTTCTGTCATCGCGAGGTATTTCGATAAGAAAGATGCTACCGTGCAATCCTTCTTTACATGATAATTCTCCATGAAACCGTTCTCGTATAATTCGCCTTGACATATAGAGTCCAATACCGCTTCCATCAGTCTTTTCTGATTTTTCACGTTCAAACAATTCCGCGCGAAGGCTGTCTCTGACGCCCCCGCCGTTGTCTTCGACGCTTATTGAAACGAAATCAGATTCGCCGGTCAGTTTTAAACGAATATACGGGGAAACTACAAAGCGCTTCCGGATTATGTTTACGGCGTTTGTTAACAGGTTAAGCACCACCTGCTGAAGTTCATTCTTTATTCCCCATATTCTTGTATCACCGGATCTTTCGATAGACACCTCAATCCCATGGGTTAAAAATAGATCTTCCATCAACGAAAAGACCTTTTTACACTCATCGCCTGCATCAAACCGTTCTCGTTCACTATCTGGGCTGAGAAAGTTTCTGAAATCTTTAAGGGTAGAGAACATACTATTTACAGCTTCAGATATGGTTTCGTAAATTTGATATCTCTTTTCTGGAGGAAGGTTTCTGTTGCCATCCTGCTGAAGGCCGTCTACATTAATTGAAATTGCATAGAGGTATTGCTGCCACTGGTGGGCAATGAAATTGAGCATTTCTCCAACCCTGGCATGTCTAGCCTGGGCCAATAGAGAGACCTCAAGATCCTTTGTTTTTTTATCCACCAGCGCTTCAATGGTTTTTACATGATTTTTCATGATATCTATCAGTAAAAAGGAATATATCAGTCCGAAGAGTATTAAACCAATGGAGGTCTTTTCGTTGAAAAGGATTGGCCATGATTCGGCAGTATATAACAGATCAAAACTCATAAACGCGGTAACAATAAGAACTGATACAAGGAACACCTTCGCATAGGGTCGATTCTTGTAAATACCTATCGATGAAACAACTAAACTGTAGATGATGACTCCATAGGCTATGACTTGTGATAACAGGAAAAACCGCAGCAGCAAAGGCAAGCCTGCCAAAAGAAATACAGCGGAAAGTAGTACTGCAAATATGTTTTTCGCAAGATTTATTTTTGCCGGGATTCTGACCTGAAAAAACTCGGTTGTAAAACAGAAAAAGAAGAATGATGTTAAAAACCGGGACAGGTAATGGAATTTCCATATATAAATCCGTGGAAGCCCCAGCTGCCCCAGAAAAACTTCTCCATTAACCAAGAGGTACAGTACATCGGCTAGATATGAAAAACCGAGATACAAACACCATCGGTTATTTTTCATTTCTAATCCGGTAAGTATAAGAAAAAATGATAAAATTAAAAGTGCCGTCACAATCAGTGCATTGGATATAAAAGCTATTGACTGAACCCTAAATGCCGTATCGACAGAGGCAATTACAGGAAGCATATAGTAATCGAATGTATCCAGATCATAGTTGGATGCCTGGATTGATATATCGTATACACCTGTTGCCGATGATATTTCTCGCAGAACCGGTTTATAGTAAATGGGTTTTGAAGTCTCTTCGCTGCACCCCACGGTACCGTTAGAGAACATCTCTTCTCCGTTGCAGAATACTCTTAATGCGGTATCTAACTGAGGGATCCGTAATATGACACGACTTCCTGTCTCGGGGGCTAGCACAATACGTTTCTGATAGGTTCCGCATCCGTGCCAGGGTAGCTGATCCTCTCCTTTTGTATTGGTATGCCATGAGCCGATAAAGGGGATGGTGTATGCTACTACACCATCAGGGATGTCGTCCCTTGAAGTTGACAAAGTGTTCCAGTAGAAATTCCAGTTTCCTGAAAGCTCGACAATATCTTCTCCATTCCAGTCCAGCTCATTTTGTATGGTTTCTTCTGCAGTGGCGGTATGTATGGCTGTAAATAGAAGAAGGATGGTTAAGGCAAGAGCAAAAAAGCCTTTCCTGCGGATTTTATGTGAGAAGCCTGGCAAAGCGTTCATCCTTGTTCACCAGCGCTATGAGCTCATTGGTGGTTTTTACATCCATTTTTCTGATAAGACTTGTCTTGTGCTTCTTAAGCGTAGATTCCGAGATATTCAATTTGCCGCAGATCTCCTTGCCGGTAAGCCCGTTTGCCACCAGCATCAGAACATCCTGCTCCCGCGGACTTAAGGAATTTACCATCTCAGTCTGCGGATCTTTATTCCTGCCTGATTCACGCTTCTCTATTGTGCTAATCATTTTTGTCATGACCCTTGGGCAGAAGTACCGATTACCATCACGAACCTCTAGAAGGGCTCGCTTCAGTTCATCGGGATTGTTTTCCTTAAGTACATATCCTGATATTTTGTACTGCAATGCCCGGGAAACCAGGCTGTCGTCGATAAAGGATGTCAAGAGGATTATCTTTGAACCGATGTGGTTCTCCTGCAGTTTCTGCGCAACCCCGAAGCCGTTGAGCATGGGGATGGAAAGATCCACAATGCAGATATCCGGTTCAAGCCGTGTAATCTCGCTGACGGCGGTAAGCCCGTCGTAGGCTTCACCCACCACCGAGAAATCAGGAAGTGATTC
>JAFGIM010000149.1 GCA_016929605.1 Spirochaetales bacterium
AGGGCCGCAATAAACATTATTCTGGACTGGATCCTGATCTTTGGAAATCTCGGGTTTCCCCAGCTTGGCATTGCCGGCGCCGCTATCGCCAGTTTAACAGCGGATATTATTGGCGGAAGTTATACGGTGTACGCAGCCTTCTCTCGCCGCCTTCCGGTCAGGCTCTGTCTTACCGCAATTAAAAAAGCGAACATCAAAACCTACTGGCAGGTTATCAAAATTGGCGTGCCGGCAAGTCTTGAGGAGTTTGCCTGGAATATCGGAAACATTCTGCTTATCCGTTTTTTAAACATGGTAGATCCACTTGCCGCCGGTATTTACACGATAGTCGCTTCCATTACCCTTGTTCCCGCTCTTTTCTTTATGGCGATCGGAAATGCGGCTATGACTATATCTGGCAGAAAAACCGGAGAGGGGCGGCCGGCCGATATCAAAAAAACGGGACGCCACGCGTTGGGCATCAGCTGGGCTATCGCCTTTGTATTCTTTGCCTTTTTTGTCCTTATTCCTGATGTCTTTGTCAGGTTCTTTACCCAAGACCAAGCAATTCTTGCCCAGACTGGCCCCTTAATGCTTGTGTGTGCCTTTGCACTGTTTCCCCGTGCGGCTAACTTAATTTTTGGCGGAGGAATACGCGGAATGGGAGACACCAAATGGATGTTTATGACGCAATTCTGTGGTACCATTTTCGTTCTTGTTCTTGCACGAATCATGATTTTTAATTTAGCCTTTGGGATTCTGGGGCTTTTTGTGGCTGTCTTTTTTGATGAGCTCTTGCGTGGTATAATAAACGGATTTCATTTTCATGGGCATGTTCGTGCCAAGGTAAGGGCTTTAGCACAGACGAATGCCAAAAAGGATATGTAATATGCCTACGATCAAGGATGTCGCTCGACTTGCAGGAGTTTCGTACACTACTGTTTCCCATGTAATAAACGGAACACGGCCTGTAGCCGAGGACACCCGGGATCGTGTAGAAAAGGCGATTAAAGAACTGGGTTACCGACAAAACATGATCGCTCGCGGCTTACGCAAGGGCGAAAGCATGACCATCGGCGTTGTTAGCCATTCCAGTAGCGATGCTTATTTTTCGGAAGTTCTCCATGGCATCCAGGAGCGGGCATGGGAAAGCGGATACAGTGTCTACATTTCGTATACCGATATAACCGAAGCCTGCGTGGCGTGTATGGAAGAAGGCGATTTCGATTTTTTTGAGCGAAGGGAACGGGATATCCTGGAAGGTCTTATCAACCGAAACATCCAGGGCTTGATCCTTAATTCAATCCAAAATGATCAAGCCCTTACCTCTTTTGTTTCTAACGCAGACCTTCCCTGCGTCTTGTTTCAACGCCACATTCCCGGTAAAACACACGATATTTTTAAGTGCAAGGACGCCCAGGGCACCCAGGAAGCAATGAATTATCTACTGTCTCTTGGACACAGACGGATTGCTCTGATGGAAGGATATGGATACGAAAGTCATTCGGTTAAATACAGAAAAGAAGTCTGGAAGCACTCTCTTGCAAAAGCGGGTATAGACGTAGATCCCGATTTACTGTGCGACGGTAGATATGACAGCACTACTGCGTATGAACTGACCTCTGCCCTTCTTTCAATGGAGGACCGGCCAACGGCTATTATTTATTATTCAGATACCATGGCCATGGCAGGCATTCGCGCGGCTGCTGATATGGGTATACATATTCCGGCAGAGCTTTCGATTATTGGATACGACAACCTGCTTATAGACGAAGTAATGATCCCTCGCCTAACCTCAGTAAACCAAATGAGCGCGCACATTGGGCGGGAAATGATGGAGCGGCTGATCGAACGAATTGAAAACCCGTCTTTGCCACAAAAAATTCAGGAGTATCCGCAAAATCTGGTTATACGGGAATCGACCGGAGCTGCACCACAAGAAGAAAACAAAAAGTAAGAAAAATTACAGCGGATGAAGGGAGTCGAACCCTCGTCACGAGCTTGGGAAGCTCGGGTAATAGCCGTTATACGACATCCGCAAAATTGTTACGCACGTTAGTATCCCTTTTTTCCTGAACAGTTGTCAACACTTTTTTGTACTGCTACTATGTGGTATGAGCGACTATTGTACACTTGCTGTTGCGAACCCCTTTCAATCCCCTGTTCTATATGTTCCGGAAACAACAAGCACAATGATTACCGCGCGAAAGCTTGCAGAAGAAGGGTATCCTTCGGGGACGATCATTCGCACAGATCGGCAAACAGCCGGCAAAGGACGCATGCCCCTAAGAAGCTGGGAGTCTCCCGTACGGGAAAGCCTTTTGTGTACGATCATACTCCGCATGCCTATGCCAACGGGATTTACGCTTCGTGTAGGGCTTGCAGTGGCACAAACCATAGACACCTTTCTCCCTTCCGCTTTTACCACAAAGATTAAATGGCCAAATGATATCCTTTCGTGGTCTTTCAATCCAAAGCATGCAGATCAATCAGGAAAAAAAATCGCCGGTATCCTGTGCGAAGCCGAAGGATCCTTTGGCTCACCTCATTCCATACTCTATGCAGGTGTCGGCATAAATCTGTTTCAAACACGTTTCCCCTCAACTATTTCCCATAAGGCTACTTCAATCGCCTTACTCAACCAAACACCGCCATCATGCGATGCGGTAATGGAACGATATCTTCATTTTTTGCATGAATCACTCGATGTAGCTTCCTGGCAAGAATCGATTTCCGAAAAACTGGTGTACCGTGGAGAAACAATTCTTTTTCAGGCTGGAGACCCAGAACACAAAACAGATATTGAAGGAATCATTGAAGGTATCGGACCATCAGGAGAGCTCATCGTTAGCCCAACAGAACAGTCAAAAAGCAAGGCCGAAGAAGTGGGTATCCGCTGTGATGATACTGGTTTACTCCACCTCTGGTCAGGCGAGATTCCCTACCCTGAATAAAGACTGCCCTACCCCCCTGATTTCCTGTTTCCACTTCTTCCCCACTTGAAGTTCCCCGGTCCGAAGGTTTATTATCAGGTCATTATGCTTGACTACCGATTTATCAAAGAAAATCTTGATGCCGTAAAGGCGAATATCAAGGCCCGGAACATGAGCGCGGATGCGGATCTTGTGGTCACCCTTTTTGACAAGCGAACCGCCCTTGTCTCCTCCCTGCAGGTTCTTCAAACCCGCCGCAATGATAATGCAAAAGCGATGAAGGGCAAGCTTGCCGAAGAAGAGCGAAAGCGTTTAATTGATGAAGGGAAATCCATTAAGGATGAGATTGCGAGCGCAGAAGCTGAGCTTGCCGAAGCTGAAAAGGCTATGGAAGAAGCAGCCCGTCAAATTCCAAATATGGCCCATCCTGACGCCCCGGTTGGTAAGACAGACGTGGAAAATCCCGAAGTCAAGCGATCAGGCGAACCCAGACAATTCGGTTTTGAACCCAAGGATCATGTGCAACTTGGGGAATCCCTTGATCTAATAGATTTTGAAGCGGGCACCAAGGTTTCCGGCACAAAGTACTATTACCTTAAAAACGAAGCGGTGTTTCTTGAACAAGCGATGATTATGTATGCCCTTAACATTCTTCGCAAAAAAGGCTTTACCCCCTTTACTACCCCGGATGTCGCCAAGGAAGAGATTTTACAGGGCATCGGGTTTAATCCCCGAGGTAACGAATCGAATGTATATACCCTGGAGGGAGAAGCAAGTTGCCTTGTCGCTACCGCAGAGATTACCCTTGGCGGATATCACAAGGACGAAATCATTGCCAGGGAAAAACTTCCTCTTAGGTATTGCGGTCTGTCACATTGCTTCCGCCGGGAAGCCGGTGCTGCCGGTCAATTCTCAAAGGGGCTCTATCGCGTTCATCAGTTTACCAAACTTGAAATGTTCGTCTATTGCCTTCCTGAAGATTCAGATGCGATACATGAGGAGCTCAGACTTATTGAAGAAGAAATCTTTGCAGGTCTGGGTATCCCTTTTAGGGTTGTTGATACCTGTACGGGAGACCTGGGCGCGCCTGCATATCGCAAATGGGATTTGGAAGCATGGATGCCCGGCAGAAATGGCGGTGAATGGGGAGAGGTAACCTCAACATCAAATTGTACCGATTTTCAGGCGCGTCGCCTTAACGTGCGATACAAAGATGCTGACGGTAAAAACCGCTTTGTGCATATGCTCAATGGCACCGCTATTTCTTTAGCACGTGCAATTATAGCGGTATTGGAAAACTATCAGGAGGCCGATGGATCAGTTACTATCCCGGAGGCCTTGGTTCCCTATTGTGGCTTTACCGAGATTCGTCGGTAACAATGATAAAAAAAACCTCCGGAAGGCCCGGAGGTTTTTTTTACGAATATACGCCGTTAGCGAACTTGGCTAAAAATTGATGAAATATCAGTTCTCCACTCAGGACGGCCTTCCCGTCCTTCCCACTCAAGCACCCTGATAATCTTGAACTTCCGGGTATCCGCAGGGTTTTCAAAAAACACTACGGCGAATTTGCCCTGTCCAATATAGACTATCTTTTCACCGTCCGCGAGGGTTTCCGCTCCCTGTAAAAAAGCAAGGGCACAATCAAAGTGAATGGGCTCGCCCGATGTTTTATCGGAAATAGCCGAGGATATATCCGCAATCGCTTGTCCACAGCGAGGACAGACCGGGGTTGGTAATTTTGGTAGTGGAGGCATTTCCTGTCGGGCATCCCGTCGAGGCTGTTGTCCACTACGTTGCGGGTTCAAGGGTTGGCGGGGCGCAGCTGAGCCTGCCGAAGCATTTCTTCCGTCCCTGTTTTTATGTCTTTTATGTCGATCCCGTCGGTGAGATCCGTCAGAATGGTCGCTCATTGTTTGGTTCCTTCACCTCAATTAGTTTTGTGCTCAATATCAGAGCGATACGCTGTATAGCGCCGTCAATATACCCTTTATCCTTAATTTTTTCTTGTAATTCGCGGATTTTTGGGTCTTCGGCAACTATTCTCTTCGTTATCATACACGCTCCGAAATGGCATCTTTAAGGTGGCGAACGACTTGTGGTCCAGGTCCCAAGGGATCTGAGGTAACCAAAAAGACGTCGAACCGTACATATCTACCACTATATTGTCGATGCGTGTTAAGAAAACATTTAGCCGTTTCCACCATTCGCCTGACTTTTTGGCTACCGATTACGATTTCCAGGTCCCCTTCTTCTCCATGGGGCCAGGTTTTAACCTCAACAAAGACAATGGTGTCGCCGTCAAGGGCTATTATATCAATTTCTCCCCGTCTTGTCCGCCAATTTCGCTCAATTATGAGCCAGTTGTCCTGTTCCAACAAAGAGGCAGCAAGATTTTCGCCTGCGCGCCCAGTCTCCTGCCTCACCTCTTTTTTTGATACTCCGAAGGATCTATAGCACGAGCGATAAACAGGGTATGATTTCCCGTCAAATCAATCAACTCTCCCTCGTTTTGGGTATAGGGCCGGGCAAACTCATCAATTAAGACCCGAATTTTGGGGCGTAAGGGCGCATCCCGATTTGTGTCTACCACTCGGGCAATGACCGAGTTATTCATTAATACGATTGATCCAACAGGATAGATTCCCATGCTCTGAATCATTGCCTTAATAATATCCGGATCAAAACGGCGAGCGTTATCCGAAAGAAGGTTCTTCATGGCCTTATATCCAACCATAGAATCTCTCCATGCCTTTGGAGATACCATCGCCTCAAAGGCATCGGCAACAGACACGATACGACCGCCAATATCAATATTAGGTCCGGCAAGTCGGGCAGGATATCCCTCTCCATCCCACCGTTCATGATGTTGGACGGCGGCTTTTCCCACTTCATCAGCATAAAGAAGCTCATTAACGATAAACTTATACCCATAAAAGGTATGAGAGCGCATAATTTGCTGCTCATTATCGTCGAGTTTTCCATCCTTGCTGATAATGCTATCCGGAATCCGCAACATTCCCACATCATGCAGAAGGGCCCCTGTTGCTACCTGCAGTAATCGATGTCGGGGAAGCGATAGTTGCTCGGCGATAATCACCGACAAAATGGCTGTATTCACCGCGCATTTTGCACTCACCATTTCCCGCACATCTCCCCCAAGAATAAAGCCGAGGATTCCCGAACGGTCTTTTTGAATCAGGGTGATCAAATCGTTAACGATTTTATCGATTGCCCGGCTTTTTATCTCTTTTTGCTCGCGAATATTCGTAAATACCTGATCCAACTCCTCTATCAGGGTAGAATACTCTTGGTACAGACCGTGATTTTCCAGAACAGCCGGAAGCTTTAAAATTTGATCGGAGGTATATTCTAAGGTATCTATTTCAGGTGTTTCGTGCATAGATCGAACAGCAGGCTGAGCAACCGCGGTAGCGGTTGAATGGGAAGGTCCCCCAGCAAAGCTGTCCGGCTCTTCAATTTCATCTAGATCTTCCAATTCGTCAAGCTCGGAAGGATCATCTACATCTAGATCCTGATCCGAAGAAAGAGGATTACCCGCAGTAAGTACATACTGGATTTTCCATCGGTCCAGTGCCTTTAGCTCCCTCTCCTTGATTGGCGTTCCCTTACTGACCAGCATATTTTCTCCGTCATCAAAGAAGACCGGGGCAGAGAAACGCATTCCTTCGCTCAACTCGTTACGATACACTTTTTTAAGCATGACAAACCTCTACACACTTTATTACACAATTTTATCTCGAATTCCGCGTTCCAAAAAGGCAAAAATAGCCGCAACAGCGCGCCAGGTTTCCTCGGGAACACAGCTTCCGATGTCTTGTTCACTTAAGATATCGGCAAGGATCTCGTCCTTTACAATGGAGATTCCCCATTCTTCCGCAATAGCCAAGATGGCTTGAGCCATTTCTCCCTTACCGGATGCAACTATAACCGGGGCGACCATCTGTTGAGTATAACCTAAGGCAACCGCAGTGTTTCGTTTCATTACGCCTCCAGGTCTACCGAAGGTATTGATGGAGAATCAGGAATTCCATCATGGTATACAACCTTTGAAATACCTGCCAACCGTAACTCTTCTTCTAAATATACACGTAAACGATCAAAAACAACAGGGTCAGGAGGAGGATAGACGTTAAAGAGGCAGGATTGACTGTCAAGTGAGAAATCCCACAAACGGCTTTCATCGTCGACGGTGACTAAGGTTTGAACAACCCGAAGGTTCTCCTCGTCATATAATACGCGAATTGATCCGTGAAGCCTTTTCCCCTCTATTTCTTTATCGAAGGGGATACACATCCAACGATGAGAATGGGCATGACAATGATTGATTAACGATGTAAGCCTTTTATAAGCAAGGGCCTTTGCTTCGGTTTCATAACCCTTCCCTTCTATTATGTCCGATAATGCTTCAACAGCCTCTTCTGAGGGGATCAGAGATGCGCTTTCCAAAAGCGCGAGAGCCTCTGCTGCACGTAAGGGCCTGTCTGTATAGGAAAGGGCTTGTCGCGCCAGGCTACGAAGGATAGAACCGTCAAGTCGTCGATTCATCGCCTTAAAAAATTGTACTAAAAAAGTTGATACTGGATGCTGTGGTAAACCAAGAGATGGAAGTACATCTGAAACACGAGGTTGTACGGGATTAGGCACTAAAAAAAGGGTGCCATTACGATAGCGTATTGTAGCAAGGAAGGTATCGCCCGGGCGCCAAGAACCATCAGGAGCGGATGCAAGAAGGGCAATTGACCCTACCCGAATGCGAAAGCGCCCATCGGCAGATTGGCCGGTAATGGCAACTTCCAGGACAGTTCCCTCATCAGGAAGCGCAACAGGATAGGCGGCCCCGGCAAGGCGAACGGTTAGCTCTGCAACCCCATGGGTTTTCACACACAATCCCCCATAAAAAAAGCCGGACGCTCATGGTCCGGCCTCTTTCTTAGTCCTTATGTTCTGCCTTTTTAACGATCAAGGTCTTGATCTTGGCAGCCTTACCAATCTTCTCGCGGATATAATAGAGCTTGGCGCGGCGTACCTTACCAGGTCGCAACAACTCGACGTTTGCGATTCGGGGTGAATGCAGGGGGAATACACGTTCTACACCAACTCCGTAGGAGTTCTTGCGTACGGTAAAGGTTCGGCCAATACCGGAGTTCTTGAAGCAAATAACAAGGCCTTCGTAGATCTGAATACGCTCTGTTTTACCTTCAATAATCTTAAAGTGTACTTTAACGGTATCTCCAACTTTAAACGCCGGGACCTCTGCCTTTTTTTGTCCTTCCTCAATCGTGTGGATCAGTTCCATTCCCATTTTCAAGCTCCTTGATAATTTTGTCCAGTTCCCCGGTTAAGGAGCAGGACGCCCGCAGCTTTGTAAGCAAATCGGGCCTGACGCTCAGCGTTTTCTCGACGCGCTTTCGCAAACGCCAGCGACGTATTTTTTCGTGGTGCCCCGAAAGAAGCACCTGCGGAACCTTAAGGTCCCTAAATATTTCAGGTCTTGTATACTGCGGATACTCAAGAAGACCGCCGGAGAAACTTTCGTCTTCCAGGGATTCACTTGAAATAACCCCATCAATCAAACGATAGACCGCATCGATAATAACCGTAGCAGCGAGCTCGCCAGACGACATAACATAGTCGCCGATGGAAATCTCGTCATCAACGTATAAATCGATAATCCGCTGATCAATTCCTTCGTAACGACCGCAAACGAACACCAATTCGGTTTCGCCAGAAAGCTCGGTAACCAGGTTTTGATCAAGAGGCCTTCCAGACGGGCTAACGTAGATAACGCGTCGACCGGTGGAAACCCTGCTTGATTGATCCTTTGCCATCACGCCAACGGATTCAAGGGCGCGGGAAAGGGGTTCAGCTAGCATAAGCATTCCGGGGACCTTAGCCCCAAGAACGCCGCCATAGGGTTTGTCATCGCAGGTTTTATGCCGATCCAAGGCAAAATCCCGAATGTTTACCAGGTTGTAGTCAATAATTCCCCGCGAAACCGCCTTGGCCATAATCGAACTTTCGAAAAAGGCCCGAGGTATCTCGGGGAATAAGGTCAGCACATGGAACTTCATGAAGCGTTTTACTCCAGAATCCAGCGGTGCATCAGCTCTACGGTTCGTCCCGAAATGTCGATCTTGCCGACAAACTCCTTGCGGAGGGGAACAAGCCGCTTTATCGGCCTGGATTCATCCAGGTCGGAGCCATCGGTCAGGATAACCTCGAGAAGGTCATCCGCGCCGCCTTCCATTACACCGATAATTGTCCCTATTGGACAGCCATTGTATACAAGAGCACACTGACAAAGATCACCGACATAGTACTCCCCCTCATTAAGAGGACAAGCCTTGTCTCGAGGAACCAAAAGCTCAAAGCCGGCTAATTTCTTGGCCTGCTCGGGACTGTCAATTCCCTTGAATTTAATGAGCAACAAGGATGAAGAACCTTCAACCGCCTCTATGAACAGGCGTTGTAGTTTTTCTTCCTTGTTGCTTCCCGGTTGGCGGGCAAAAATCTCTGAAAGGTCGGCAAAATGATCTACTTCGCCGGAAGAACTTTCAACTTTTACAAACCCGTCCAGCCCGTGTGAAGTGCGAATAATCCCCGTAATAAGAAGATTATCAGCCTCACGGGTTACTCCCCGCTCATCCATCAATCAAGGATTTCCAAAGATACTCTTTTACCGGATTTCCCTGAAGAGGCGCTCAGCACCGTACGCATTGCCTTGGCGATACGTCCGTATTTGCCGATTACCTTGCCGATATCAGCCGGCGCGACACGGAGTTCGAGGATGGTGGACTTTTCGCCCTCAACCTCGCTAACCGTTACCGCACCGGGATCGTCGACCAGGGATTTAGCGATATATTCAACCAAATCTTTTTCCACTTCTCGGTGCCCTCTTCCCGTGTCTTACAGGGTGAAATTCTTGCGATTTAACAATCCGCGAACGGTGTCTGTCGGCTGTGCGCCGCGATCAATCCATACGCGTACCCGATCTGAGTCAAAAGAAACCTGTTTTTCTTCAGCTTCGATGGGGTGGTAAATACCTACCTCGTCAAGGGTTTTTCCATCGCGGGGTTCGCGAGAATCCTGGACAACGATGCGGTAGTAGGGACGTCCCTTACTTCCGAACTTCTTAAGTCTAATTTTTACGCTCACAATCTATCCTC
>JAFGIM010000150.1 GCA_016929605.1 Spirochaetales bacterium
CTATGGAAGACTCCTTTGAGGAGCGCTCAGCGTTCCTCAAAGGTATTTGTGCAGGAAAGTTGTTATGGTGGCTTACTTTTTTATGGGAAAAGGAGGAAAATACCAACAATCCTGCGAGCAGTATATAAAGCTTACCAACCTTCTAATAGCTTCTTGATCTCTTCAATATTCGCAGTCGTACCAAGCATGGCTTTTGCGGCGGACAAGTGCTCACGCGAGCCCCACAGGATAACACCGCACACCGTCAAACCGTCCCCTGCAACGTTTTCAAGCACAAACTTCTCGTAGCGAGTGCCCGCCTCGCTGGTGTGTTGATACACCTGATAGCGACCAGAAGCGACATCATCGGGACTAAGGACCGCCTTTCCCATACTGGATAAATCAACTCCGGTAATCTTGAGTGTGGTATTGGGAATAGTTTGGGCATAATGGCGAAGCTCTTCTTGCGGAAGTAGATCCTGCGTCGCCAATATCGCACGAGCGGCAACAGGGACTTGTTCCAGGGCAGCAGGAATAATGCCCCACACAATACCCGCGAATTCGGCACAATCACCAACCGCCCAAATAGAAGGATCGCTTGTACGCAAAAGATCGTCTACCACAATACCGCGGTTTACCGTTAACCCTGCTTCCCGAGCAAGATCGGTGCAAGGGGTTACCCCCATTGAAAGAATTGTTGTATCGCTACTAAAGGAGCGCCCGTCTTTGAGCTTAATTGAAGCGGCCCGTCCATCCCCCTGCGCAGAAGGAAGAAAGGCTTCGGTATTGGCCAAGCAGACAACCTCTATACCCAATGATGAAAGATGACTGGACAAAAGTTGTGCGCACTGATCATCGAGCTGACGAGGGAGTAAATGAGGAAATATCTCGAACACCCTCACCGATGCAGACCCTGCCACGGTCAAAGCCCGGGCGGTTTCCAAGCCCAAAAGGCCGCCACCAATTACCGAGGCAGAACTACGACGCTCTGTCACACTACCCCTGATCGCAAGTGCGTCTTCAACTGTTCGCAAGGTAAAAACCCCGGGTAAGTCTACGCCGGGAATAGCCGGACAGTTAGAGCGGGCACCAGTGGCCAAAACCAGGGCATCCCAGTGCTCGGCTGTTCCATCTGCCAATATAAGTTGCTTTGCCGCCCTGTCAATCGAGCGAACTTCGGTGCCAAGGCGAACTGTAAAACCCTTTTTCTCATACCATTGTTCGGGATAGAACCGGATATCCTCGGGGGTGCTTTCTCCCGCAATAACCTCAGGAAGGCGTACTCGGGAATAAAAAGGATGAATTTCTTTACTATACACAACGACCGTAACCGCATCCCCACCCAAGGTTTTAAGAGAAGCCGCCACATTGATGCCAGCGATGCCGTTGCCAATTACCGCAATACGCATAGAGATCTCCTACTGTAATAATCTGGAAAGTCTTCTGTCCATCTCGGCCCCGTCTATGGCTGCGGACAAAAAATCCCGAATACATTCGCGAATCTGAGCAGGAAAGGTTTTCCAATATGAATCAGTCCAATTGCCTATTTCGTCTCTAAGCGAGGCTTCCTCGGATATGCCCATCTTTCCGGTGCTATAGGCCACAAATTGACAGACCATTTCGTACATGGCGTCTGGAGGTACGCCGTTAATCAATCCCTTGCGGGAAAGACCGGAATACGGACCGGGTGAAGCAGGCTTTTCGTCGTGGCTGCGATTCTCCGGAATCCAGCCGTCGATCAGCTCGGCCATTTGATCCTCGCTAAGCTCAGGAGCTTCTTTGCGAATCAAATCAACGGCGTATTCCCTGAACGTCCGTCGTATTCCCTCCATCCCCTTCTCAATTGAATCCTGTACCACACCGCTCATCTTTTGAGCTGCCCGGGAAGGGTCAAGGGAGACAATACCCGTCTGGCTCGTCAAATCCATCCTGCGCCGTTCTACCGCAGTTTCTACCGCGTCTATTTCTCGCAGGGTACAACGATTAAGTATATAATCTAAAACGAGTATCAATTCCCGCTCTTCTTCTCTTGGTGCCATAGTTCTATAACAATATCCCGAGACTCCGTATTTCGCAAGACAAAGCGCCTGGGTAACCCTTGACCGCCCCTGCCCGCTCCATTTATGCTCTGAAGCATGGAACTTGAGCTTCTTGGAACCGGAACCAGCCATGGTATACCGGTAATCAGCTGTACCTGCGACGTGTGCACATCAGTCGACAGCCGGGACAAGCGACTCAGGGCAAGCGCCTTGATTCGCCTTGATAATGGAATGACTATTCTGATTGACAGCGGTCCCGAATTCCGCATCCAAGCGCTTCGCGCCGGGTTATCCCGATTGGATACGGTTCTTTTCACCCATTCTCATGCAGATCATACCCATGGACTCGATGATGTGCGCATCTTTACCCATACGCAGGATATGCCAATTTATGCCGAACAGCGGTGCGCGCAGGAAATCCGCGAACGATTTGCGTATATTTTTCACCGGACGCAGGAAGGGGGCGGAAAACCGCATATCAAGCTCATTTCGATAGAAGCGGAAAGCGCGGCCCAGGGTGAGGCAAACGCGTACTACCCTCCGCCAATAGACATTGGGGGCATGCAGATTATCCCGATTCCCGCCATGCACGGGTCAATCCCGGTACTTGGCTGGCGTATCGGCGACACTGCCTACCTTACCGACTGTAGCGCCATTCCAGAGGCATCGTTGGACCGCTTGAAAGGCCTTACCAATCTGGTAATTGGGGCTTTACGGGAGCGGCCGCATTCCACTCACTTTAGTTTTTCGCAAGCGGTAAGCGTAATACATAGAATCGGGCCTCAACATGCGTGGTTTACCCACATCTGTCATGATTTTTCCCATCAGGGAATTATCGACTGGCTAGACACTAACCATCCGGGCAAAAAAATAGAGCCCGCATATGACGGGCTCCGCATTACTATCCGGTAATAACCGAAAGTAAAAAAATTAGACCTTCTTGGTAACGTATCCGCTTCTTAAACAGCGGGTACACATCTTGAGGGTCATGGTTGTTCCACCGAGTTCGGTTTTTACTGAAACCAGATTCGGCTTCCACTGGCGACGGGTATGATTATAGGACTTACTAACTTTGTTGCCGCTTACCGTTCCCTTGCCGCAAATTTCACATCTCCGGGACATACACTACCTACCTTTACAAAAGGGACGAAGCCCTGATTTTCACATAATGGAAGCCAATAATAGCAAATCGAGAAATGAATGTAAAGCCCTGCCTATACAGTTCCTTCATAAATCAGGCGTTCACGGCTGTCCAGGGTAACGGTAAAACCCGCTTCCAGCACCCGCATCGCGCCAGAAACTTGCGAAATCCAGATAAGGCGCGGATTTATCATAGAAAGGATCTCTGCGCTCAATTCGGTGGGGTTTTCGATGACCAGACCGTCAACAAGCCGGAGTATCGGTACAAAGCTCATATCAAGGTTTCGGGTTACCAGTATATCCCCTCCTTTTTTACGCAAGGTCGCAAAAGCTTCTTCCAGGGATTCCGCCCGTACGATTCTGCCGGTAACCCGGCACGTTGCGGGCACTTCCAGGTTTCCCCCGCCCCCGTGTACGCCCCGCGCAAGAATGGTTCCCATAAAAATAACGCGAATAGTATTAACCATTACCGGCGAGACAATCGGCATTCCTGCCACCATAACAACCCGGTCGGAGGCCTTTAGGTAGCCAGTATCCAGGGCGGCGCGAAGGGCATTTTGGGTCATCTCCTCGGAATCTTCCGCGACGGTAACCGAAAGGGGAATGACTCCCCAGTTCAAAAGGAGCTGACGGCGAACCATCGGATCGGGAGTAGCCGCGATAATCGGCTGTTCAGGTCTAAACGTGCTCAGTAACCGGGCGGTATTACCGCTGAGGGTTGGAGATACCAGGGCTGCTGCCTCCAACTCGGTAGCTGTTTTATAGGCGGCATGAGCCATAATAGCGGCCACACCATCTCGACCGGGTTCCCGCCGATGAAACTGCCTCATTTTAAGCCGATATTCCTCGGAGGCCTCTACCGTCTTGGCAATTCGAGCCATCATGGTAACCGTTTCTACCGGATAAGACCCATTCGCCGTTTCCCCGGAAAGCATTACCGCGTCTGTCCCGTCAAATATTGCGTTAGCAACATCAGTGAGCTCCGCCCGGGTTGGGCGCGGATTTTGGATCATTGAATCAAGCATCTGAGTCGCAGTAATAACGGGCTTTCCAGCGCTGTTACATACCTGGATTATCTTCTTTTGAGCCAGAGGGATCCGCTCGGTTGCAAGCTGGACACCCAGATCGCCCCGGGCAACCATGACTCCTGCCGAAACATCAACAATCTCTTCGATGTTATCAAGTCCTTCCTCATTTTCAATCTTGGCGATTACCTTAACCTTGGAGTTAAAAGGTTCTATAAATCGAAGGATGGATACCACATCCGCTGCAGAACTGACAAAACTCGCCGCGATAAAATCGATTCCACGGCTAATGCCAAATTCAATATCCCGTTTGTCCTGTTCACCCAAAATGGGCAAATCCGGATGGATACCAATTATATTCACGTTTTTTCGACTTCCTATAACACCGGAGTTTAGAGCCCGGCAGTGTATCGCCCTCTGTCCATCGGTGGAAAGGACCAAAAAATCAAGAAGCCCGTCGGCAACAAGAATATGGCAATCAGGGAGAATCTCGGCGGGAAGGCTTTTCCAGCTTAAGGAAATTACTCCGCTTTCATCTTCCGATGCGGCACGAACCGGATCATCGGTATTGGTAAAGATAAATGAATCACCCGAATGAACCTCGATGGTACCGCCTTGGGCGACAAGCCCGGTGCGAATCTCGGGGCCTTTGGTGTCAAGAAGCAAGGCGCAGGGAATACCTGTTTGCTCTGAGGCAGCCCGTACCCGATCGATTGCCTTACCATGATACTCGCTATCCCCATGCGAAAAGTTAAATCTCGCAACATTCATCCCTGCCTGTAGCAGAGCCTTTACCACCTCAATGTCTTCGGTCGTCGGTCCCATGGAACAGACGATCTTTGTTTTTCTGGAAAACAAGTGTGTGTCTCCTTACCTGAACTGTTTGCCCTTCGCTTGTCCAAGGCGTGCCTGATTGGTATTATAGACCAAAAGATGAAAACACTAAATGCCCCCGGAGACCTTAATCTGTCGCGCGTCTTGCGCCTGGTATGGCAGGTAAAAGGAATTAGTAGAATCGAGATCGCACAAAGGCTCGGGATTGATAAATCGACGGTTACCAAGATAGCTTCCACCCTTGAAGACATCGGTATTATCCGCGCCTTTGCCCAGGGTACCGCCGGCCCCCAGGGAGGAAGGAAACCCATTCAACTTGAAATAACCCCTCAGTTCGCCCTGGCCCTTGGCATAGAGATTAACCCTGACGGAATTATCGTTGTGTTGGCAGATCTTCATGGAACTATTGTGGAATCATTGCGGGAAGAACATCCTTGTCTGTCCGTGCAAGACTCTTTTAATCGAGCCTTGGAGCGTATCAAGCCATCTATAGAAGCAAAGGGCGTTCCGCTTATCGGTATTGGCCTTGCCATACCCGCCATGGTAAACGCATCGAGCGGAACCATTCTTCAGTCAATTCCTCTCTGCCTTGATTCTCCGCTTGAATTTAGCGCGTGGGCAAGCGAAACCTACCAAGTGCCGGTTTTTGTGGATAACGATGCCCGTTCGGGCTGTATTGGGGAAATTATTCTTAAACGAGGTCTTGAGCCAGACAACGCCCTGTTCCTGTTAGCAGAAATAAGGCGACTTACCGGCTCGTCGGACAGCCCAAAAAATCTTTCGGTTGGCTTTGGATTTATTATTAACGGCCAGCCTCATTACGGCAATGATTTTACCGCAGGAGAATTCCGCAGCGTGTTATGGAAAGAAGGAAGCCACGGGCAGTTTAAGTCAGGGGCCCTTTCCTTGGACAAGATTGGTTCAAGTAAAAGTGTTACCGACTCAGTCCTTTTAGAACTCGCAAGCCATGTAGCCCTGCTCGCGAACCTTTTGGATCTGGACACTGTGTTTATCGCGGGTCTTCCTGATGATCTGACCAGAGAACTTTCGCAGCGAATCAGCGAAGAAATTTCGCGAAAATGGCCGTATTCCGCCCCACGTCGCACCGAGGTAATCCCTGCAAGTCTTGGCGATCTAGCTGTGGCGTACGGAGGCGCCGGTCACTGCCTTCAAAGGTTTTTCTCCCTGCCTAACATCTATCAGCGCTCAGGTTCCGGCCCGTCAGTTAAAGAATCCCTTGAACAGATAAAGAGCTGACCCTTACAGGGAACCCAGGGATTCGCGGAGCTCCAGGGTAAAATCAAGACACACCGACTCAGCCGGTTTTTTAGCGATTAAATCGGTTACAAGGCGTGCGGCGTGCATACCCTTATCAAAGCCGGACTGGCGTACCGTTGCCAGAGGCGGACTTAAATACGAGGCGGAAGGTATATCGTCAAACCCGACAACGGAGATATCCTTGGGAATGGAAAGACCCGCCTCACGACAGGCTTCATATACGCCAAGGGCTTGAATGTCGGCAAGACATAGAATAGCGGTAGGACGGCGTGGCAGGGCAAGAAGTTCGCGGGCTGCTTCCTTGCCACTTTCGATTGTCGCTTCGGTATGACAAACCCTAGCCGTACTATATTGCCCAAACGAAAGCCCATAACGATCAAGAGCCTTGCCAAATCCGTTAAGTCGCATATCATTGGTTAAGCTGAAATGATCTCCGGTCTCGGAGAGAGTTACTCGTTTAAGCATAAACACAGCAACATCGCGATGGGAGCGGGAAAGTACTTCTTCCATAAGGGCTTCAGCGGCGGCCTCGTCGTCAATACCTACATTAACCAGATTAGTATGTTTGCCGCCGTCTATTGTAACAAAGGGCATTCGCCGTTGTCCCAACAATTCAAGAACCGACATTCCCGGACCAATGCCAACCGTAATAATCCCGTCAACCGCCGCATTCCTGATCGTCTTGGTAAGAACGCCATTTTGGGGAGACAGGATACTCAGGGACACATCGGAGCCGTCGCACACATAGCCGATTCCCCGCAGTATTTCCGCGATATAGGGATTATGAAAAACCTCGTGCACTGACTGTGGAAGCAACACTCCAATGGCGCCGGTTTGGCGCATCGCAAGAGTTCGGGCGACCGGATCGGGCACATAGCCAAGCTCGCTCGCGATTGCCATGATGCGATCCCTTGTCTCGCCCGAAATCTTGTCCGGATTGTTAAAGGCAAAAGAAACGGTTGTCTTGGAAACGCCCGCTTTTTTGGCAATGTCGTTAATTGTCGCTCGCATATCTATCCGCTACCCCTTAACCGCACCGGCGGCAATACCCTTGATGATATATTTTTGCAAGGCAAGATAAAAGAGCACAATCGGAAGTGCGGACAGGGTCAAAGATGCGGTCATCGGACCGTACTCCTTAAGAAACTGTCCGTTAAAGATCATCTGGGCCAGTTGTATCGTTCCTTGCTTAATGACAATGAGCGGCAGGAGAAAATCGTTCCAGAGCCACAGGGCGTCAATTACCGCGACGGTAGCCACAATTGTTTTTAACAGGGGAAACACCACTGCAAAAAAAATGTACCATTGGCCTGCCCCGTCAATCGCGGCCGATTCTTCCAGTTCACGGGGAACGCTTTTGATAAACCCATGAAACATAAAGATAGCCGTAGGGCATCCAAGGCCCCAGTACATCACGATGATACCCGGTATATTCATCAGATGCAAGTCGGCCGACAACACGGCAATCGGTACCATAATAATCTGAAACGGAATTACTAGAGCGAGGACAAAGTATCCATACAGGAGCCAAGAAAGACGGGTGTCTGTGCGCGCAAGCTTATAGGCGGCAAGCGCGCTTATTAAAATAATGCCAGAGAGGGATACAACAGTGATGATAAAGGTATTCATAAACACCCTTGGGAACTCCATCGCCTGCCATGCGCGAATAAAATTATCAGGATACCACTGCCGGGGAAGCCCCATCGGATCAAGGGTAATAAGAGCGTCACTCTTAAAGGCATTAATAAGAACATACACGACCGGATAAAAAAAGACTGCCGCAACGATGCACATCAGTGCGGTGAGCAATATGCGATGTACAGCGATTGGCCTTGTGCCTCTCATTGTTCAACCTCCTTCTTCTTCATCACATACAGTTGAATACCGGTGACCAGGAAGATTATCGAAAACAGCAGCATAGCCTTGGCGGTGGCAAGGCCTGCTTGTTTACGCGCAAAGGCGTCAAAGTAAATATCAAGAACAACCGGAACCGTTCCAAAGGTATAGGCAGACCCGGAGGTTATGGCGTAGATAAGATCGAAGCTCTTTAAGGCGTTCGCGATAGTCAGGAAAAAAGAGATGGTAATCGCTGGCACTAACAGAGGTAGCGTTATGGAACGGAAACGCTGAAAGGCGCTCGCTCCATCAATTCGCGCAGCCTCGAGTACGTCAGTGGGAATGTTTTGTAAGCCTGCCAGATACACAATCATGTAATAGCCCGCGCCCTGCCAAATGGCTACAAGCACAATAAGAGACGGGGTTTTAGCCGGATCACTTAACCATTGATCCACTCCAGTAAGGCGAGGAAACAATTGAAAGAAGAGCATCTTCCACACCAGGGCAACAATAATCATTGAAAGAACATTCGGAAGGAAAAAAATAGACCGTAGCGCCTTTTGACCACGCAGCCCGCTATCAAGGGCTAGGGCAAGAACAAAGGCAAGAATGTTTATGCCAATTACCGAGAAAAAGGCGAAGAAGAGGGTAAAACCAATGACTCCAAGATCAATCTTCCGACTATTCCAGCGGGAAGATAGCAAGGCCTTGATGTCCCCTACCTCATATAAACCAAGGGCTGCCTGGTGAACTGCATCCCGGCTTTGTGTAGAGAGCTCGTGACTACCCAAAAAATCTTCTACAACGGATTGGTATTCTCCGTGGTTTTGTGCAACACCGGAGCGACGAATCGCGTCGATAAAATCACTCGCGTCTGTTTCCGAAAGTGTTTCTGTATCAGTTATTTCTGGAAGATACCAAATAAGGTCCTCAAGATAAAACTCTACATCAGTTTCAATAAGTTCATAGCCCCCGTCGGACAGCTGGTAGTAACGATCAAATACCTTGCGCTCATCGGAGGTAAGGCGTGACAAAAAATGTGTATCGAACGAAGGATCATCAAGAAGAGCGGGCAATGCCGAGGTACTGTTATAGTAATATTGCGTATACATACGGGGATAAAAGGAAGAACCAATATTTCCCGAAAGAATGTCCTTGTAATTTTTAAGGCCTATATAGCGGTTTGACTCGCTTTGAAAGCCCGCGCGAGAGAAAATGCGTTCGGCTCTTCTTCGATTCAAAAAACCCGATAGCGCGCGTCGAGTCCATGTCTGACCATCATCACTTAACGTATACACCGATAAAAGAAATTCTCTGTCGTCTGGCCGCTCAAGGCGCGCAAGGACCTTGGTTTCAAAGTCCGAGCTGGATAGTACATTTGGCGCGCGCGGTGTTAAGCCGTCCCAATTAGTCAGGGATATCGCAAAGCCACGAAAAAAAGGAACGATAAAAAAAAGCGAGTACAACACAAAAGCCGGGATAATAAATAGCGCAAAGTTCGCTTTTGCGCGAAAGTGGCTGTCTACCATACTTACTCCATTTTAAAAAAAAAGCGCGGGATTCGGAATATCCCGAAATGCCCGCGCTGTATTCACCGTGCGTTTATTTCTTGACGGCCTTAGCCCAGGTTTCGTCAACATTCTTGACTACCGCGTCGGCGGTGGTCTTCTTGAACATATACTGCTGAGCCCCATTCTTACAGGCATCTTCAAATACGACAGTTGGATAAGAAGCAAAGGCCCAAGGATATGCGCCGTTTTTATCAACCGCCGCGAGTAAGTCCTGGAAGGGCTTTTTCATGCTGGAAAGGTTCGCACCCTTAAAGGCAGGAACAAGCTTGTAATCTTCTATCCAAATTTTTTGAGCCTCAGGGGTCGCAAGCCATTCAAGGAAGGCAAGCGCTGCCTGTTGCTTTTCTTTAGATGATTGAGCCGAAACCCCAAAACAGGAGTCGATGTCGGCATACATCTTGTTGTCGGAAGCCTTGTTAAATACTGGATAGGGAATAAAACCGCAATCGAGTTTGGGGTTTGTCGCAATGGCCGCACCATAAGACCACAGACCCTGTACCATCATGGCTGCCTTTCCCTGAGCAAACGCAGCTTGTTGCTCGTTCCATCCCCATTCCGCTGCCTTGGGATCCATGTTGTCCCGATAAAAATCCAGGGCTGCAAAAAGCTTGGATGAATCGACAACGCCAAAACTTGATGAACCGGCATTCATATCTGCAACAAAGCGGTCTACCGGTATCTTCTTGTCTCCAACGAGTAAAGCGGTATGAACCAGGGTAATAAAATGTCCTGCCGACCAATTTTCGTTTAAAAGTCCGGCAAAGGGAGTTACCCCGTTTTTCCGTAAGGTAGCGCACACGCGCTCAAGTTCTCGCGCTGTTTTAGGCTCCTTTAGCTTGTATTTGGCAAAGATTTCTTTGTTGTAGATAATCCCGATTCCGGCATAGTCCATCGGGAGTGCGTATTGCTTACCGTTCCAGGTTACCGAAGGCTTAGCACTATCGAGTACCTTGCCCAATACCGGTTGCTTGGAGATGTCCATTACATAGCCCTTTTGCGCGTATTCCCATACACGGGCATAGGTTTGCATCTGCAAGATATCCGGTAATTTTCCCTGGGCCGCTCGGGCAGACATGGTCGCATCAGCGTCATTCGGGACAATCAACAGAGAAATCTTGACCCCGGTTTTTGCGGTATAGGTCTCCACCAGCTTCTTGAGCCCTTCCTGATTTTCCTGTTTGTAGTAGTACATCTCGAGGTCAACCTGCTGAGCGAATACCTGGCTCAAGCACAATAACACGGCCACCAGCGCACATACACTCTTTTTCATTGCTCTCCTCCTCTCTTCTCTCTAATTGGAACACTATTAAAACGGTTTATTAAACCGCTTTACCTCATTATTAAACCGGTTTACCTATTTGTCAACAGAATTATTGCTATTTAACGAGGAACGAGCCTGCCGCCCTGACGAACCAGGCCGTATTCACCTTCAAGCAGGGACAGTAAGCCATCGTGAAGAAGATGAGACACCTGAGCTATTTCGGGGGAGAGCGACTCTTGTGTGGGAGGGACGCTCGTCATGATTGTTTCCATAAGAAGCTTTGCGGCAATAAACCGCTTATCCTTGCGAACCGCAAAAAAAAGCGGGTTTTCGACCAATCCAATAATCTCCCAGGTTATTTGCTCTGCCTGGGCGTATAAACCGCTATCCTTATCCTGATCGGTTACCCGCAGGGGAAGCTTATAGGGGATTTCATCAAGACGGGGGCACAGCCATTCAAGATCAAAAAGGCCAACCCCACAATTAAACAGAACGGTTTTTCCGGCCTCTTCCAGGGATACGACCGTATCGGCGGAAATAGCGGGACCGATATCAGCGCAGGTAAGGCGACCTTTTGCGTCGGAAACAAGAATACCGCCCTTAACGTCCATAGCCGTGCGAACAGAGGTTTCAAAAGCCGCCCCGGAACCGGAGAGAGCAAAGATCGCAAGGCTTACCGGACATACCGTATAGCCCATGTTGTCGATATTCCCGAGCCAGACCCAACGAACCCCGCTTTCGCGGAGTTTACGGTAAATGGGCGCCAGAATTGAAAAATTCTGACCATGTCCTCCCGGAAGGGGGATTGGTGTGTTGGCCTTTCCATGGGCACAGTCAAAAATTTTTCTGGGTGAACCCTGCGAAGAATGGGTAATGGCTGCCATCATCGTTTGACTTTCGGTAAAAATCTCGATAGACGGACAGCCAATCTCGTGGGCTAAACCCCGGAGCTCGTCACAAAGGACGTACTCCTTAAAAGCAGTCGCAATCGCCGCGTCAGTGTGTACGCTTGTCATTTGAAACGCCGGAAGAATGAGCTCGGGAAGGGAGCCGTATAGCTCACGATATCGCTTCTTGTGCTCAAGCAGCATACGGAGCTTCATCAATAAAAAGGAGTACCCGGAACTACCGTCAGGATTTATGTACGCCGGAGTTATGCCCTTGGGCACATTACGACATTCTTCGGATAAACGTTCAAATAAAGCGGTATAGCGATCAAACAGCGGCCCGGCAAGGGAGCGATTCTTTTTAATGTCCACATAACTCGAAGCGGCTCCCCCATTGAGCACCCCATAAGCGGCTTTGGGATACAGAAAGATGCCAATACGCTCAAGGGCATCCTTGTCAAAGAGAATTCCCTCGGATACTACCTGACCCACCGATTCCGGAGTAAACGGTATGGAAAGCTCTGCAAAGCGGGCGCGGGCAGCGGCAAGAGGCATAGAACGGGAAGGAGAGCGGGTCATGTCCACGATGGACGGATGAGAGATATCGGGAATCGAGATGGCATCGGAGGACTCGGCGTGATCAAAACGTCCCGAATTGAGATCATCCAAAAAGCTGATCATCCGGTCTATATCAACCCCGCCCGAAAGCAAACGGGAGACCAACTCCGGATGAAGATCGTCTTTGTTCAAATCGGAAACCCCCGCAATCTGTATTCCCTTCCACACAATTCTAACTGATTGGCAAAATAAGTCAACGGGAGGCTTTATCCCGGCCACGGAAAGGAAAAGAGTCTATACACACAGATGGGGAGAAAGTATATGGAAATTGTCAGCTATGCACAAAGCGGTTATCAGGGAGAAATAGTCAAGGTAGAGGCGGACCTGAGGCGCGGTATCCCCGCTGTGGATATAGTCGGCTTACCGGATGGAGCGGTCCGGGAAGCTCGGGAGCGGATGCGCGCGGCTATCAGAAACTCAGGCTTGCCCTTTCCCCGCGACCGCGTACTTATTAACCTGAGCCCAGCAGCCCTGAAAAAGGAAGGAGGTGCCTTTGATCTCCCTATAGCCCTTGCCGTCCTTGGGGAATCGGAGGGTATCCTTACCAGCGACAATCCGCTATCCGTCCTGGTACTGGGAGAACTGGAACTGTCGGGTGTTATCCGTCCTGTATCTCTTACGCTTGCGGCGGTCTCCCTGGCCCTTGAAAAAGGAGTGCGCCACTGCATTATCCCCCGTGCGAACCTTGCCGAAGCGGAACACTGCCCGACTCATAACAAACACGTGGCTCTTATCGGGGTGGATACCCTTACCGAAGCATTTCATCGCCTTGCGGCCCTGTGCAAGGGCGAAGAGTATGAGGCTGCAAAAGCTGACCACACTCGCCCCATGGAAGCCCCCTGCACCTGGGAGCCGGTAGAAGAAGGATATGAAGAGGTAAAGGGACAGGCTCTTCTGATTCGTTCGTTGACCATAGCCGCCGCGGGAGGACACAATCTTATTGCCTGGGGCTCGCCCGGTTCAGGGAAAACCCTGGCACTACGGCGTTTTCCCGCACTGTTACCCCTTCTGGATACCGAACGCGCCCTGGAGGTGACCCGCATTTATGGCCTTGCCGGCATTAGTGCCGGGGAGCAAGGTCTTATTACCCGGGCCCCTTTCCGCGAACCCCATCAAGGAGCCTCCCTAGAAGGGATGACGGGAGGAGGCGTACGGCTCAAACCCGGGGAAGTCTCCCTGGCCCATGGGGGGGCCCTGTTTTTAGACGAAGCGGCCCAATTTAAGGGAAGCGTACTGCAATCCCTGCGCGGTCCTTTGGAAACTGGATGGGTAACCGTAAGCCGCGCCGGAAAAACAGAGCGATACCCGGCCCGATTTCAGCTCTTGCTTACCATGAATCCCTGTCCCTGTGGCAACTTTGGCAGCATGAATAAACCCTGCCTGTGCGCTCCAGAGGCGGTAGATCGGTACTGGAAGCGCCTGAGCGCCCCATTGCTGGATCGTATGGATATCCGGGTAGCGGTAACAAACCCCGGACAATCCATGGCTGGGGAAGAAGGAGAAAACACCGAGCTATTGCGGGCAAGGATAGCCGTTGCACGCCTGCGACAATGGAGACGAAATCGCCGGTATTCACACTACTGGCTCAACGCTCACCTCCAGGCTAGTCATATTGATGAGGTATGCAAGATGGAAAGCCATGCTCAAAAGGTATACCAGGCCGCGGTGGGAAAGGGAGACTTATCTGGAAGGGGGGCCCATGCCGTGTGTAAGGTGGCCAGAACAATAGCGGATATGGCCGATAAAGATCTTATTGGAGAGGCAGAACTTCAGGAAGCCCTGTCGTTACATGCCTGGGGAGAGGCAGCCCCGATATTTTTATACGCTTAAGAAAGCGCCGGTCCAAGCTCCTCGCTCCAAAAACGCTCTTCTATTACAAGCTTGTCGGTTGTATGGCCAAGCCTGCGCTCAGGCCGAGCTGCGCCATGAAAGTCGCTTCCCGCGGTTACTAACAGAGAATGCTCCCGGGCCAGGGCTTCAAGACGTCGGGCATCGGTTACCCTGACCCCAGGATGCCAGGCCTCTATTCCACGTACCCCCTGCGCCTTAAAATCGGCCAATATACCAGAAAGCTTTCCCCAGGAAACATACAAAGACAGAGGATGAGCCAAAACCGGTATACCGCCCGACTCAGAAATAATCGACACCCCTTCTTCTAACGAAAGACTTTTCCGATCGACAAAAAAAGGGCGATCGCGGGCAAGATAGCGATCAAAAGCTTGTTGGATATTTTTAACAGCTCCCATTTCAACCAGGGCACGGGCAAAATGAGGGCGCCCTACCGTCCCCCCATCAGCGATAGCCTCTACCCGATCAAGATCCAGATTAATACCCGCTTCATGGAAGCGCATGGTAATAGTTTCGTTTCGAGTTCGTCGTCCCTGGTTAACCCGTTCAAGCATCTCTATCATCCGGGGAGAAGGTTCATCAATACCATAGCCCAACAGGTGACACTCACCCGACTTCCATTCAATATCAAGCTCGATTCCCCCAATAAGGCGTAACTGAGATCCCAAAGCCGCCTGTCGGGCCGCTGCCAACCCGGCAATCGTATCATGGTCTGTAAGGGCAAGAACCGTAAGCCCTTCCTCCAAAGCCTTGGCTACCAAAGCCTCTGGAGAAAAGGATCCGTCTGAAGCGGTTGAATGGACGTGTAGATCTATCATATAGATGGAGATAGTAGCAAAAAAATGGACGAATAACCATAGAATGTGCTATACTCCCCCTATGCCCAAAGCCGTTCAATACAAGCCGAATTCCGTCATCTACTTCGCGGGGGACCTGGACGAAAAGGTTTTTTTGCTCCAAAAAGGACGAATCGCCCTTACCTCAACCGATATTGAAACGGGAAAACAAGTTACCGAGTACATTCGAGAAGGTGAGTTCTTCGGCGTAAAATCCGCCTTGGGCCATTTTCCCCGTGAAGAAAGCGTTATGGTTATCACCGATGCCATAGTACTCGCCTTCTCTACTATGGAATTTGAAACCTTTGTCCAAAACAACACCCGCATTATCATGAAAATGCTCAAGGTTTTTTCCAACCAACTCAGGCATATTCACCGCCAAATTGAGTCTTTGCTTCATAGCGAAGAGCAAACCAATCCCGATGACGGAATGTTTTCGGTGGCTAATTGTTTTTTTAAATCTCAGCAATACAAAGCTGCATCCGAGGTAGCCATTCGCTACCTTAAACTCTTCCCCTCCGGCCGCCATGTGCAGGAGATGAAGCAAATTGCCCAAAATACCCTTACCTCTTCCAATTCTTTTGGAGAGCGAACCGCCAGCGATAAACCCCAAATTAGACAAGAGGGCGGCCCGGTGGGTAATGATCCCAATCTTGCCCTTACTCTGGCCGAAGGGCTTGCAGGGCAACAAAAATGGGACGAAGCATACAAACAGTACCATTCGGTTATCGAGGTAGGAGATTCCCCCGCACTGGGAAAGGCCTATGTAGGTGCCGGTATGTGTTTATACGAGCAAGAAGAATATGTACGCTGTGTACAATTATTAACGGCCTTTATCGCCCATGATCCCAAATCCATGCAAATGGGAGAAATCCTTATGTTTATGGGACTGTGTTACCAAAAAATGGAACAAATCGACAAGGCCAAGGCCTTTTTTGCCAAGGCCCTTACCATGGCCGGCCCCCAACTCGCTCCTCGTATCAAGGAGCTTCAGGCATCGTGTGGAGGTTAACCTGTGAGTGACGTATTTGCCGCTTTTTCGCGGTTTGCCAAAACTTTTCCCAAGGGATCGGTTATCTTTTCCGAGTTTGAACCCGGCGATTGTTTTTACCTGATTCAAACCGGTCGAGTCCAGCTTATCAAGATCGTAAACGGCTTTGAGAAAAACCTTGATATCCTCCAACCTTCCGAAATTTTTGGCGAGATGGCAATCTTGGAGAACTCTCCCCGATCGGCCACGGCCATAGCCTACGACGATGTTAAGGCGCTTGAGTTCAACAAGGCAAACTTCGAGGTTTTGATGATGGGAAACCCCGCCATCGCTATGAAGCTTCTTAAAACCTTTGTCAAACGTATCTTTGCTCAAAAACGCCGCTTTATGGTTCTGACGGTTCCGGAAAAAATGGCCCGCGTAGGCGATGTCTTCTTGATGCTCGACGAAACCCAGGCCAGCATAGATCGATCTACGGAGTTTAGAACCTTTACTATCAGTATGGACGAAGTAGCACGATGGGCAGGACTCCCTGTAGAGGAAGTTGAAGACGAGATGCACCGCTTTATCGACCAGGGCAAGATGGAAATCTTTGACGACCGCATCGTTGTAAAGAATATCACCGAGCTTTCCCGCTATGTAAACGCACGTCGCAGCAAGCTTACCGAAAAATAATTGACGAGGGGCCCTCTTTTTGTTACTATCATCACTCACGCCAAGATAGCTCAGTTGGCAGAGCAGCACCCTCGTAACGTGCAGGTCAAGGGTTCGATTCCCTTTCTTGGCTTAAAATGGAAAAGGTCAGTCGCAAGACTGGCCTTTTTTTATGGGCTAAGAAAGGGAATCGATATTACTGCTCGCAGGATTGTTGGTAATTCTGCAGAATAATTTTAGTACAAGAACTCTTTCTTTATTTAGGCCAGGTCGAGAAGTTGATCTCGGCCCTGCTCCACAGCGCCTTTGATCCGTCTGAGTCTTTACCGTTCCCGGAAAATTCGGAATCGATAACACGAGTAAACGAGGCACGCTCTGCTGCAGCAAAATCAAGTCCTCCCTTAAGATCGCGTACCCGCTTCGCTACATCCCTGTGGAGTGCGCTTTCGTCGGTAGATGCAATCGCCTCTATACGATCGTCGCCAAAGGGCTCTCCGACAACAATGCGAAAGGGTGCATTGGCTGGAGGAATAAGCAAAACTTCTCCTTTTGCAACAAAACTATCAGGGTGAAAGCGGTTCGGGAATAAAAGAACGGTAGTCCCGTCGCTCTGATGATCCAGAATAAGCAGATGACAGTCGCGCTCGGAAGTAAACCTAAAGGTTACCTGCTCTCCCGCCCTGAACTGGGATCTTCCATCCGCAGTAGAAAAGGAGACGCGAAACTGAACCGGTATCTTTTCTTCCCTCGCCTTTAGTTCCTTGATGGTTAAGACCGAGGCATTCCACCGCTCCAGCATCCGCTCCTTTTCCTTTTGGGGATATTTTACCAATAGCCACGCATGCCAAACCTTTCCAACCTTCTGGGTAGCGGTTCCGGAAACCTCGCAGTTAACAAGGGCAAACTCTGGCGAAACCTGGAGTCCCGAAGCCTCAAGGGCCGGGGCAATCCCTATACGCTCAAGAATCAGGGCTTTTGCCGAGCGGACTGCCTTTTGAACAGCGTCATGCTCGCTCTCCCCGTCGACCGAGGAGCCTCGCTCATACATAAACTCGCCATCATCCTTATGCGGGCTGTCCCACCAATACGGCTGTTCGGCAAATGACAGAGTAGCGACACCAAAACAGAAGAAGGCCAGAAACAATGCTTTCTTCATTCCGACTTCTCCTCGGCGCCCACTCTTGATCGGGCTACACGAAACCCACGTTCACTGTTCGCGTTAACTCCATCATCGTCCTCCCTGTTCCAGGGATACATTGCCTTTTTTCCCTCGTCCCAACTACCGCCACGGATTATATGATTCGAACCTTTAAAGGGTCCACGGGGATCAACCTTATCTTCGCGAGTATAATCACTCTCAAAGTCCCAGCACCATTCTTCCACGTTTCCACTCATATCGTAGAGGCCCCACACATTTGCCTTTTTGGTCCGCACTGGCTGTGTGCTATCAAGAGAGTTCTTCTCATACCAGCCAGCCTCAAACGGATCATCGCTTCCCGCATAGGTAAGGCTTTCGCCAGTAAGTCCACCCTTAGCCGCATATTCCCACTCGGCCTCGGTAGGCAATCGATATCCATTTGCAGACCAATCGCAGCGCACAGTGTATTGCCCGTCGTAAATCTTCGAGTGCAGGGTGTCCCCCAGTTTTTCAAGGGCTTTTATCGGCATGTTTTTTTTCATTTCCCGAAACTCAGGATCATCAAACGCCGAAAGCGTATACGCGGGGGTGAGTCCCTCCCGTTCGCTCAGCGCGTTACAGTAACGTATCGCATCGTACCAGGAGACGCATTCAACCGGCCTGGAAGGGTCCTGAAATGCGCTCGGATTGCTTCCGATTACCGACTCGTACTCGGCCTGAGTAACCTCGGTAACCCCAATGTAATAAGGACTTAAAGTAACCTTGTGATGTCTTGCCCTTCCTATATAAAAGGTGCCCCCATCAATAGAAGCCATAGCCGGACTTTGGTGTGTCTTGACCGGGGATACAGCAGCTACAGGAGGCCTTGAAGGGGATGCGGCTTCTTCTGCATTGCCAGGCGTCTGCTGCGCGGGGAGCCCTGCAAGATAGATAGGCTCAAAGGATTGGTTATATTCACCGGGAACCTGTGCTCCTCCGGTTTTTTCGGAAACTTGTTTTCGGACTTCCATCAGGATATCCTGAAAACTTTTGCCCTCCTGACGGATCGCCGAACAAAGGGCCGGGGTAAACAGACCATCCTGCGCAATATTGCCCGCTTCGGCCGAATAGACCAGAATCGAATTTCGCGGGCGCACCGCCACAACGGAAAGGCCGCGTCCTGTACTACGGGTGCTTGTAGCCGGCAGAGGATTATTCCGGCAGGCATCCAGAACAACGATATTGGCATTTGTTGCAGCGGCGTCAAGACTTGCCATAATCTCGTCCACAGAGACAGACCTGGTCTCGACCCTGCGTTCGTCCGGAATCTCGGCATTAGAAGGAATTAGGTAATTCTTGCCGTTTACCTGGATTCCATGCCCGCCATAATGGAAAAAGGCGATTCCGCCCTGTTTTTCAAGCATTTCTTCAAAGTCCAGAATCGCATCCATCATGGCTTCGCGACTTGCGTCTTCAAGAAGGGTTACCGTAAATCCAATTGACTCAAGCGATCCCTTCAGTTCCCTCGCCTCCGCTACAGGAGTTGCAAGACTCGCAAAGTGACTATACCGCGCGTTAGCAATAAGAAGAGCGTTTTTCTGTTGGGCATGTACCGAAAACCCGGCTACCACTAAAAAACTGACTGCCACAATGATAAATCTGAACTTTAGTACCATCGTATATCCCCATGTAAGGTGTTATTGATCTGTATCGCATACAATATAACATTTTAGTCAGTTAATCATGTCCCTGACATGAAGTAAAGAAATATCTACTGGCAACTGTACTCCTCCTTTCATTTTTTGCATATTAGTCCGCAATCTACTACGTTTTATAGATCCTGAATTGATATAGCCTTTTGCGGAGGGTCTGATGAAAAGTATTAAAACCAAAATTAGTGGAATGGCTATTGGCATTACTATTGCGGTAACGGTAGTGCTTTTAACGGTGTTTTTTTTGTCTTTTAGTACAATGGTGAACGAGCAAATGACATTGCTGGATACCACTCTTCGCGAAAGCTTTGACCGAACTATGCGATGGGAGGTTGAATCCGCCGTAACAATGGTAGAAAGGATAGCAAAACTTGAAAAAGAAGGCATACTTGATTCAAAAACAGCAGAAGAGAGTGCGAAACGACTCCTGAGAGACATGCGCTATGGTGAAGAAGGATATTTTTGGGCGGATACAAAAGACGGAACAAACGTCGTCCTCCTTGGCGGCGCCGCCGAAGGAAAAAACCGTCTGGAGTCGGTGGATACCAATGGAAGTAAGTTTATCAAATCCATTATAGAAAACGGACTTAAGGATGGCGGCGGCTATTCAGACTACTGGTTTCCCAAGGCAGGAACCGACAAACCGTTGCCAAAACGGAGCTTCAGTCTCTATGCCCCTTCATGGCAATGGGTTATTGGAACCGGCGCCTATATCGACGACATCGATACAATCGTGGCAGAAAAAAGAACTGAAGCCTCCTCCTTCGTTGTTCGTGCAATGGGCTTAACCATAGCCCTTGCCATCTTTGCGGCCCTAATCGCCACCGCTGTTGGCGTTGCAATTGGTGTAAAGCTGGTCAAGCCGCTTATGTACGCTGCCAAACAAACCGAATTCTTTGCAGCGGGAGACTTCTCTGTTCCGTTCGACAAGAATGCAACGGAGCTTAAGGATGAAACAGGAATACTGTTACGGGCCCTTAACACCATGAGAGCACATCTTGCCGAAATGATTAATGGCATTATAACGGTTAGCAATTCCATCTCTATCGGTTCAAACGAACTTTCGGACACCTCCCAGGATGTTTCAACAGGAGCTTCCGAGCAAGCGTCGTCCACAGAAGAAATTTCGGCTTCGGTAGAGCAAATGAATTCGACCATACGGCAAAACGCGGATAACTCGCGCGAAACAGAAAGCATCGCCCGCAAGGCGGCAAAAGACGCAACAGAGGGATCGGAAACCATGGATTCGGCAATACATGCGGTAAAACAAATAGCCGAACGAATTGTAGTAATTGAAGAAATATCCAGACAAACCAATTTACTTGCTCTTAACGCGGCTATTGAAGCAGCCCGCGCCGGAGAAGCGGGAAAGGGATTCTCGGTTGTTGCGGGAGAAATCCGAAAACTGGCGGAACGCAGCGCCGCCTCGGCCGCAGAAATTCATGAAATATCCGCGACTACCACGGACGCTGCCCAAAAAGCGGGTATGGTTCTGGCGAATCTTGCACCGAATATTATCCGAACAGCAGACCTCGTTGGAGAGATTAATGCGGCATCGGCGGAGCAACGCATTGGCTCTGAACAAATAGGACAGTCAATGCTTCAGCTTGACACCGTTGTACAGAGAAATGCGGCAGCCGCCGAGGAACTAGCCGCCTCGGCCGAAAGCCTAAGCGCTCAAGCAGAAACACTTCGTGACACTGTGGCCAGATTCAAAGTATAATAGCCGCAAGACAAGAGGTTTCCCCATGATCAGGTGTTTTGCAGTACTCGTTTTGGCAACCATGCTGTTCGGTTGCCAAGAAAATAAAAATAATTTTATATATAATCCACAATCTTTACCAAACGAATACCGGATAGACCTGGTACGCATCCCACAAAATGACAATTACTCATGTGCAACCACATCTTTGGCTACGATTATTAATTTCTACGAAAATCCGCAAAAACCTATAGACAAGTATGACATCTGGGAATTATCGGAAACAAAAATTAAGGATGTTCGCACACGCGGAAATGATGTTGAAGGTTTAGAACGAATTGCAGAGCACTACAACTACGCCTATTCCTTTATGGAAAGGCTCTCCTTTGATGATCTGAGATACCTTATTACGCAAAACATTCCGGTTATCCTCTTTATAAAATTGAACGCGCGCTACACGCACGCACTGGTAGTAAACGGGTATAACAAAGAGCTACACCTATTTTATGTAATAGATCCCTCAACTACACAAACCATGCTATCTGAATCGTTTCTGGAAAATCATTGGGAAGCCTGGCTTTCAAAACCACGCAAAAAATCAAAAAGAGCCGGCTTTTTTATTCATAGAACTCAACTCCACCTGTCAGTTAGATAGCACGGCTTTTGTACTCTATGGGAAGATATATATGTGTTACAGAAAGATATAATTGTAAGGAGATACCATGCCTGTTACCAGAATTGCCCATGTGTGCCTGAATGTTCAAGACCTTGATAGATCTATACAGTGGTACAAAAAACTTGGCTTCAAAGAGGTCTTTCACTTTACCCGAAAAGGACAACCATTCGGGGTGTACCTGCAAATAGCATCAGATTCTTATATTGAACTATTTGAAAATCCCGACATGGGGCAACCGATTAATACAGGAATTGTCCATTTTTGTTTGGAAACAGAATCTCTTGAAACCCTTATGGCAGAATATGACGAGGCTGGAATAGCATACACTCCAAAAAAACTTGGATGTGATCAAACCTGGCAAATCTGGCTAAAAGACCCCGATGGAAACGCTTTTGAAATTCATCAATACACCTTGAACAGCGCACAAAAAAAAGGTGGAATGACTGTTGAAGCTGACTGGTAAAACAACCATTAGCGATACATCTAATACATAGAAGGTTGAGTTTTTTATATAGCCTAATCGATTTTCGCATCGGTATATTATGTGTTGCGGGAGGCTCCCGCGCATTAGCCTCGCTCAAGTTTGGTTAGTCTGCCTCTTTTCTATCTATCGTAATATAGAGTATTCTCTATTCATAAAGGACACATATGAAAGATTTAACTCACGGAAGCGAAGCCCGCCTTATCTTATGGTTTTCCGTTCCAATGCTTTTAGGAAATTTGCTTCAACAACTTTATAACATGGTCGACAGCATCGTTGTAGGAAACTGGGTGGGCAAACAGGCCCTTGCCGCCGTCGGTGCGAGCTTTCCGATTATTTTTTTACTCCTTGCTCTCTTTACCGGAATTTCTATGGGATCGAATATCCTGATTGCGCAATACCAGGGAGCCAAAAATACCGAGTGCGTTAAAAAAGCCATTGAGACAACATACCTTTATACCTTTTGGGGAAGTCTTATTCTGATGGCTATTGGCTTTTTTGGGGCGGGACCAATTATGACTCTTCTGAAAAGTCCTGACTCGGTTAAGCCGCTTGCCGTTCTATACCTGAAGATATTTTCGCTTGGTATGCTCCCCTTTCTTGGATTTAACACCGTAGGTGGAATCCTTAGGGGCCTTGGAGACGCTAAGACCCCGCTTTATATGCTCGTCCTTTCAACAGCTCTTAATATTATTCTTGATCTGCTTTTTGTCATTGTCTTTGGATGGGGCGTGGCGGGAGTCGCCTTTGCGACCGTTCTGAGTCAGGCAGTTTCGCTTGTTGCCTGCATTATCTACTTGAACTACAAACACGAATTATTACGAGTCAAGTTTACTGCACTGAGCTTTGATCGCGAGATTTTTAACTTGAGCGTCCGTATCGGCATTCCTTCCGGCATACAGCAATCCCTTGTTGCCCTGGGTCTTGCCACTATGACGGGCATCGTTAATACATTTGGGACTGACGCAATCGCAGGATTCGCAGCTGCTGCGCGAATCGAAAGCATCGCCTCCCTTCCAGCCATGACGATTGGTATGGCAATCTCTACCTTTGTGGGACAAAATCTGGGAGCAGGAAAACCGCATCGCGTAAGGAAAGGACTTCGTGCGTCAATCCTCCTTTCCGCCGGGATTTCCGCTCTTGCAGCTATTTCCTTTTATCTCTTTGGGAACAGCCTTATCAAACTCTTCAATTCGGATGAAAACGTTATCAGGATCGGTACCACGTATCTTCGCATACTTGGGCCCTTCTTTATCGTCTTCTCGTTTATGTTCATGCTTAATGGAGTAATCCGCGGGGCAGGAGAAACCTTTATCCCTCTAATTACCACCTTGTTAGCCATGTGGGCAATTCGTATACCCGCAGCCCTTCTCCTTTCAGCAAAGCTTGGCCTTACCGGTGTGTGGTGGGCATACCCTACCGGATGGTTCGTAGGCTCGATTATTTCTCTAATCTATTATCGCTCTGGCAAGTGGATTGACACCTTTGAGAAGATACATGGAAAGAATCGAGGACAAGAGGAAGCGACTATTCACTAAGGTGTAATCGTTCCAAAATTATTCTTTCAATACCGGGAGCCTTTTCCTTGATAGACGCAGAAGAAATCGCGTCAAGCTCAAGGGAAATTGCCTTAGGCTCCCCTCCCCAGGTGTTAACAACAACAACGTTTGAAGACCCGGGGTGCTTTTGGGCAAAATTACGAATCTTTCCATCCGCCTTGCCAGCCTTTATCGAGCCGAGAATAATGATCGCGCGATAGTCAGACGGTTCAACGCTCCTGAGCGCTTTTAAATCAGAACCCAGCACAAGGCGGTTTCCATTATCCAGGGAGTTGACCAAACCCTGTACTAGTTCGTCCTTGAAGGCGGAACCCGCGCTCGCTATCAA
This sequence comes from Spirochaetales bacterium, assembly GCA_016929605.1. Lineage (GTDB taxonomy): Bacteria > Spirochaetota > Spirochaetia > Treponematales > Treponemataceae > Teretinema. Next base: position 24,373 of record JAFGIM010000150.1, read on the forward strand.
AATACGTTCAGTTTTCGCCTCACTTCCCGCAAGGGTTATAAAACCTTTCCCCGCACTATGCGCAAAAGCACACACAAGTATACCTATAACGAGCAAAACACATGACTTCTTCATTGTCAGTCTCCTTTCAATTTGAACACGTACTGGACTTCTTTTAGTCCTTTGCATTGTCAAGTATACTAAGCGTATCAGCATACCAAAGGAAGGTTTAAGTGAATACCAAAACAATTCTACTGTTTGCTTTATACATTATCGTGATTGGAATCCCTATCCATGGAGAAGAAACTATCAATGGAACCTACGTCATTCAAGATGCCGTCGAAAACTATCAGGGAACTCGTTTTTTCAAGATTAGTCGAAACAAGTATCAGGAATATGAATTATCTGTTGATACCGCCTTTCAAGGAATTGCCTATTACGACAAGGAAGGACAAGAACTTTTTTGTGTTTTTACCAGCGCACATCAATACAGTACACTCCTTAAGGTGGTAGTAAAAGAGGGTCTTCTTAGGGTGTACTCGCTAGAAAACAATATCTGGCGTGAATACCCCGGCACCTACAGAAAAAAAACATCATAAGCGGCATATTTCGGTTGATTTGTTGCGAGATTCAACATATTATACAATAATAAAATCTCTCAGGAAGGATTAACCATGAATACATACATTTCAGCGAGGACCGAATCAAGGAGCGCACGGAGTTTCTTGCAGGGATTATTCCCCAACCAATGGCGAGGAGCGGCGGATGCTCGATTCCTTTCCAGCCGTTGTGTAAACGCTCTTGGTGTATGTGGCTTGCCCTTTACCGCCCCGGTACTACAGGAACTCTTAAAGATAAGAGCCTTTGAAGACTTACTGCAAAACGTAAAGAAATCGACAGACTCATTACTCCTTTGCGTAAATGAAAATGTCTCAGTTAGTGCCTTTCGGCATTCTGTCTCTTCTATATCCGAAATACATCTGCCGGCAGCCCTTCTGCAAGAAATAACGTCCCTTCTTTCTTCCGTTCCACACTGGGCTGGACACATCAATTCGGAAGGCGAACATGTAATCAACCTGAAGTTTCCCAGTCCCGGCCCCCATTTTTACTCGAATCTGTTAATGGGAAACCGGACAGGTTTTGACTATCCCTTACAAACAACCCCAAAAAGCGTTGTAGACCGTGTGGGTCGAGGCAGTTTTAGATCGCATGCAGCCACCCAGGTACTTGCAACTCGTTGGGACCTTAGACAGGAAGAAAACGGATTTCCCAGTAACCGACAATTTTATCTTTGCGAAGCGGGTAAGCCTTTTTTTTATTCTGCAAATCCCGAAAGTGACTGCGTTTCCGAAGGCCGTTGCATTCACGGACAAAACGTCACACGCATAGAATACGCAACTACGTGCGGCGTAACTATTTCCCGAACGATATTTTTGCCTAAACAGGAACAAGGCTTACCTCTTGCAGTAGAAATTCAGCGCATAGAGATTACCAATAAAAGCACTACGCCGCGGACCCTGCGCCTGGTATATACCGGGATGTTTGGACCGACCAAGCCCGGAGCCCTTCAGGAAGACGTTCTGTACAGCAACATCATCATGGAAGGTGGAATTCTCTACAACGACGATGGAACGGTCAAGGCGGTAAGTCCCAATTACTTCCCCGCTGCGGATAAAGAAGACCTGCGCTTTAATGCATTAGTGATTCGCGACGAAAAGACCAATCGCTTTCCGGACGAGTTCTGTCTTAACTACAACGACTTTGTCGGAAGTGGCACCCTGGAAAACCCGGCATTTCTTGCTCAACTTCCCAACAAGCTCTCCCGCAAAGGGCCGGGCTTTTTTGCCCTTGCCGCGGAAATAACGCTCAAACCGGGGGAAACAGGATTCGTGGATAACTTTACCGGTCTTGTTTCCAGTAAGGCAAATCCATCCTTTAGCCAAGAGTCCCTTGCCAAGGAAGTGGACAATCTCCTTCGCTATTTCAAGGATACAGAGTCAGTGCCACAGGCCCTTAGGTCAGTAAAAGATTTCTTTACAAGCTATGCCTCCTTCTTTGCGCTGGAAAGCGAGCGAAAAGATTTCTCGGTGTACTGCAGCAAGAATCTACCCTTCCAGGTATTGTACCAAACCTTTGTCTCCCGATCCTTTGGACAAACCCAAAAAGGCTACCGAGAAATTGGATTCAGGGAGATACAGGATCTTTTTGCATCCATGTATTATTTTCATGCTCAGGGAAACAGCGCCTTTGCCAAACAACTACTGAGCGAATGGGTGGCACAGGTTCATGAGTTTGGTTTTGCGAACCACAACTTTTTTTGGGAAGGAAAAGAAGCAGGCAATTGGTCTGATGATGCACTCTGGCTCCATCAGGCGGTAAGCCGCTATGTACACTTAACTGGAGACGTTGCCTATCTTGACGAGATGGTGTGCGTTGCAGGAGAAACAAAGAAAACAAGAAGTGTCTACGATACCTTAATCGCCGCCATCCGCTACTCCACGGAGATATCTATTGGCAAGCACGCTCTTCCCCTTCTTGACCGCGCGGACTGGAATGATTGTCTTCGACTTGACCGCAACTATCATTCAGGAGCCGAAAAGGAAAAGATATACCGAGAAACCGGCAGCTATGAGTCAAACTGCACAGAAAGTGTAATGAATGCCTTCCTTGCAATAACCGCTGCAAAGGATTTGAAGTCTCTTGCAGAATTGAAACAGGATACAAAAACAGTTCAATGGCTAACAGGAGTTATAAGTCGCCTAGACTCGGCAGTCAAGAAACACGCATGGATTGGCAACACCTATGCCCGACTCCTTTTTAATCAGTATCCCGGATTTACCCATGCAGGAGCTGACGGGGATGGTCTTGATACAGACGGAAGCGGTGGAACCTTCTTCCTTAACAGCTTCTCCTGGTCTATTCTTTCGGGAACCGCGGACGATACACAAATAGCCTCCATGCTTGAAGTAGTACGCAAAAAACTTAAAACACCGTTCGGGCTAAAGCTGGTATCTCCCAATGATCTGAGCCGGGTGGTCAGTGACGCGGCAAGCGCCGAGTACTTCCCTGGCGATCGGGAAAACGGGGCAGTATTTAAGCACGCGAGCATGATGGCGGTATCTGCAATGCTCGACGCCGCGAAGCGGGTGCAAGACCCTTCCCTGGCAAAGGAACTAGCCGGGGAAGCATGGACTATGATCGATCTGGTATATCCCGGTCGAACCATGGCCGATCCCTTTACCCTTGCCGGTAACCCCCGCTTTTGCACGCAATACAATAATAGCGAAACAGGGGAGAACATCGGACCATTATTGAGCGGCACCTCAACATGGTTTATTCTCGCCCTTCTTAAGGCCTATGGCATTGAACTTTCCGGAAAGGGTTTGACTATGGATCCCATCCTGAGACCTGAGGATCGATCAATGGCACTTACGCTAACCATGGGAGATGCAACAATACATATCCACTATGAAAAAGACGAGGGCTTTAGCCGAGCAAAAGATTGCACGATGAGCGTTACCCTTGACGGAACGGCGATAAAGGGACATTGTATCCCGCTCCCGCTTTCTGCAGGAGAGCATGAGCTTACTGTTAGGCTTACATATTAAGGGAGAAAATAATGGCGGGGATTTCAGATCTAGCAACTTTATTAAAGGAGATGAGCCCTCGCCTTTCAACGGATTTTTTTGTATTCGCCTGTGTTACCGAGGAGCAAGCCATCCTTGATCACTATAAGCCCTGGGCGGTTATTCGCGAAGAGGAAGGCACGACGGTTATACTTCCTGTAGACATCGCGAACAAACTGGAGATTGAATATGAAGGAGAATATGCGCGGATTACACTTACCGTTCATTCAAGCCTCCAAGCCGTTGGACTAACCGCCGAGGTTGCCAACGCGCTCAGAAACTCGGGAATAAGCGCTAATATTGTCGCCGGTTTTTATCATGACCATATCTTTGTTCCCAAAGAGAAAGCCAAAGAAGCCATCGAATCGCTTAGACAATACTCAGCCATAAAGAAAACGTATGATTAAAACGCAAGGGTAATTGAAGCCGAAAGATAATCGTTCTCCCGATAGCAGCCTAATTCTCCGTCGCGTGAACCACCAAAGAATCCCGCAGACAACTCAAAGACAATGTCGTCGCGAGTCCATGAGGCGGAAGGGATTAGATAATAATCTGTGTCTTCAATGCCGCTTATCATAGTACCCTTTATTTCAAGTTGATCACGTAAAAACTTTCTCGAGACTATTGTCGTTATCCTTGTCTTTGTGATATCGGAGCCATCCTCAATATCAAAGGGTTTTGATCCTACATCATCGTCAAACAGTCGCACGGACCCGGCCACTTGCACATTAAAGGTAATTCCCGCGAATAAAGAACTGTCAAAACCCAGCGACCATACCAGCGATGGGTTATATATAGACGGATCATCGCCAGAGATATCTTCAGTTATATTTGCACCGAACTCACCCCTAAGGTTAATCCCTGCCAAAACGGTTGCAAGATCAAATCCAACCTGATGATAGCGATTGTATTCCTCCCGGACAAGAATGCTTGTCCCTGGAGTAACGACTAAAGAGATTGCAGGCCGCTTAAGATAGCCATAAAAGTACTGAAGCCCAACATCGGCAGAACCGAAGGTATTAGTAAAGCGAAATCCAATTTGAGAATTACCAAGAGCGCTTGTAGAAGGAGATGTATGTTCTATCGCATCGGGACCGGGAATCATATATAGCTGGGAGAGAAGCGCAAGGCTTGATTGCAGGGTAACCATATCACCCGGCATCCATCGCCCATCGCGCGCGAATTGATCACCCTTAAACGAGGGAAGATACACTGTCTCGAATCGAGCCATTGGAGAAAGAGAAAGCGAGAGGCGAAGGAGCGGGCGTGCAATCTTTCGTTCAAGTTCATCAAGCACTGTTAAGTCACTATGATCTTGCGGATTAATCACATCAAGAGGACCCTGACTGTCTGCGCGCCCCCAGGTGATTTTGCGAAGGCCAATTTCAACATCGACCTTTCCAAGATAGGCGCGAACAAAGGCCTCATCGATAGAAAAGGGAGAATCAATAGAAACGGTATTATCAGCGTCTACCGAAAGATATCCATCGCCACGTGATCCTGTGGCCAACAGGTTTATCTTACCGGAAAACAAATCGCCAACGTCCACATACTCGCGACTAGAACCATCCTTCAGGTCATCGATAAACACATTAGTACCTGCGGACATTTCTCCAGACATGCGAAGCGTCTGGCGGATAGATTCAGAGGAAGTACTCTGGGGTGACTGCGAAGAATCAGGAGAATCAAAACCGAAACTGGGGAGCTCCTGGGAGCTTACCGTAATGACCAGAGAAGAGAGTATACAAAGAAAAAGAGCGAGCGAACACTTTATTCGAATATCCTTTCTGAAGGCGGCCATCATTTAATCCTCCCTGTTGAAAGATAATCCACAGTAAACACTCCCTCAGGAATTACTTCATCATACTTAATGATATCCACGAAAATAGTCGTGCTTGTTTTTGCTGCTACGGTACTCATACGGGTGCGGGTTGGAGTTATACGATTCTGAACTTTTTTTGTTTCAAGAACTTCCAGCACTTTTACCAAGGCACCCTTCTTGTCGAATAATTCTATTTTCCAGGAAACCAATGTTTCTTCATCTATCCATGAAATCATTTTTGAATACTGATAGGATGAATCGTTGGGCACAGATTCAATAACATGACAGGACCTTCCATTAAGAGTTTCTTGGCGAATATAGGTATGCCTGTCTAGCGATACTTCGCGATCGGCCGAGGAAATATCATCATAGGATAAATCGGTACCCATAAAGCTACCCGAGCCTTCGGCAGATGCAATACGCCTGACCTTACCCAGAGAAGGTAGAAAAATCCATCGGTCATCATTGCCTTTGCTATTCTCCAATGTCAAAAAACGGGTTCCCGACACGCTTGCAGGGCGCTGAAACACGATGATAGTCCGGTTACCTTTATCACTATCGCTTGAGTATTGATCGATCAATCGTTCACTCTCGCTTCCATCTTTGGCCGTTAAGACCATTCTTGATCTTGAAGAAACTGTCTTGGCCTTGATACGATCGCGTGAAGATTGAACGATGGTAAGCGCATCTTGCGAACACACTGGCCACAGCAGGGCCAGAGACAACACGAGTGTACCGCATACTTTTTTTACTAGATTCCTTTGTGTGTACATATTATCTCTCCTTCTTGATAAAATCAGGCTTAATCCATGTTAGCAATACCGGTAAAACCGTTAAAGCAACTATGGAGCTGGAAAACATTGTGAGCGCGATTAAAAAACCAAATTGAGCGAGCATGTTAAACTTGGAGAGCACCAGAACAGCGAAACCGGCGCCGACAGATACTGCGTTTATCATGATCGCTTTTCCCGAAGTAACAAAAGTCCGCCTCAGGAAATTTCCCTGACCACCGCTAGCGACATACTCGCGATTATAAGCGGCAAGATAATGAATGGTGTAATCAATACCAATGCCAACGGCCAAGCTTGCCACCAGAGCCGTGCCTATGTTCAGTTTTATACCGGCTATCGCCATAACCGTGAAGTTAAGTAAGATAGAAATAGCAAGCGGCGCAATCCCTATACACCCAGCGAGTAGCGATTTCCACGAAACAGACAGTATCAAAAATACGAGCAATATAGAAATTACGACGGATACAATTTGCGATTGCACAACCAGACGATTAAGAGATCTCTCGACAAAGGCCATGCCACCAACCGAAACAGTTACATCAGAAGGAAATTTGGCCTTTGCGTATTCCTCAATTTTCTTGACAACAACATCAGTATCAATTTGACCAATGGTACGCAGTTGAACATTCATCCGTATCGCTGTTGGCTCCAGAGGATCATTAGCATAGGAGCTGGTGTCGCTTGAAAGGAGCGCAAGATAATTAGAAACAAGCAAGGCCAAATCTTCTTTGTTAGTCTTCCCATATTTGGCAGGATCTGCCGGTATTTCATAATAGGCTTCACCCTCAAAATTAATTGCCTTTTTTAACTCCCTAACCATCCCGCTAATATCACTTTGGCCACTTTCGCGTGATGCCTTATCAAGAATCGAAACAATCTCTTGCTGTGTTACGGGAGGCAGAGGTTCTACTATAACCTCAGGCTCGGATACTTCTACCGTCTCGAATGAGCCAACATCATCTTGAAAAAAACCAAAGTCATCACTGTAAGAAGCAGGCTCTGGAGCAATCGCCTTAAAGCCCGAGGCATCCTCGTCGGCGTTATACACCTGATTGATCCGCTTGATCAAATCCTGAAATCCCATCACTTTGCCGGTATCAGGAACATAAGAAGTCAAATACGATGATAGTCCTTCCATTGCAACAAGCACATCTGGATGCAAAACTCCAAGCGGTTGCTCAGAACGTACGATGACGCTCACCGACTTAGTTCCAGCAAATTGGTCGCGAATAAACCTGTCCGACTCGACGACATCCGTTCCATCCCGAAAGTACTCTACCATAACATTGTCGATCACCAGCTTGGAGATTGAAAAAATTGAAAACAAGATAAAGATGATGGAGCAAAGCACAACGATCCGCTTTTTCCTGATAATTCCCATAAATGAGTCAGCAATGGCTCCACTGAGTGGATCTTCCGATTCGCTGTTGACCGTAGTGCCTGCCAACGAAGTTTGTTTTTTAGATGACCTGGGACCTCGAATAATCAGTACCGAAGGAATAAGTGTCATCGCAACAATAAAAGAGGAAAGAACGCCAAAGCTTGAAAAATACCCAAACTCGCGAATTGGCAGAACGGAGGTAAAACAAAACGAGACGAATCCGACAAAGGTGGTTAACGCCGCAAGGGACACCGGTTTGCCTATTCTATAGACTATGTCCAAAACCAATGCTCGATGCGCATCATCAGAGAGCTCACTTGAACCGCGTTCATCAAGATAATGCGTCATTACGTGAATACCGTAGGCGCTTCCAACTGCAACCAAAATTACTGGCAATACCGTAGACAGAATCGAAAGCTTAACACCAAAAAGAGGCATGGCCCCGATTGACCAGATAGAAGCGATAACAACCGTTAATATTGGTAATAAGACCGCACTTAATCCCCTGAAGGAAAAAATAAGAACGGCAAGTACAACCACAACAACTAAAGGAATGAGCGTGGAAAGATCCGCTTCCATAGCTGAATTGACGTTAGAACTGAGAACAGGAAGCCCTGCCAGATACACCTTTGTATCATCAGTAAAAACCTCATGAGCCAAGTTCCTAATACCATCAAGAACAGCAAGGCTCTCCTCTCCTCCAGCCTCATCAGAGCTTATATCAAGAGACACCAGAACCTGAGTTGAACGCTCGTCTTTGGAGATTAATGAGCGATCGTACAGTTCCCAGGAACGAACCCTTTTACGGATCTGCTGAATCTCTGCTTGCTCTCCCGTAAAAGACTTTGGAACCAGGGGTTCAACGACAATAGAGTCACCTTCTGAGGTAATGTAGTCAGTGGATACTATAGAGCTGACACTTTCGATTTTTTCAAGCTCTTGTAAGCGTTCATCGAAGTTCCGTACGCGAGATAGAAACTCGCCGTCAAATATTGAATCATACGGACGCTCAAGACCAACCAAAATAAATACCTGGCTGCCGAATTCATCATCGATTGCCTCGGCTTCAAGACGGGCTTTATCATCCTTGGGCACAAACCGATAATTATTATTATCAAGTTCCATCTTTGGAAATTGAAAAGCAAATACCGCGGTAATAGCCGCCAGGACTGCCAAAATCGCCCAGGGATACCGAAATAAACGATTCATTATCACACTCCTTATTTTTTTGACGTAGAAAGAATCAGTTGGGACCTATCGACCTTGGCGCCAGAGATGCCGCGAAGAAATATCTCAAAAACACGTTTCATTTCACTGACTACGATCGACATATCCCGTAAATCGCGCGGAAGACGCGCGACTGTATCAATGATCCCGGAGGACACAATAAGAACGGTGCGCGCAACAGTATCTGCATCAAGGTCGGCCTCCAGAGTTCCATCCTTAATACCCCTTGCAATAACATCTCTGATAAGGGTGACAAGTCGAACACCAGGATTTCGTGCGGTCCGGGAAGGACTTTCCTGAATCAGGGGAAACGATGGTGCGATATAGTTTTTTATGCCTATGAGGATAAAGATGTCATTTGAATCGCTAAAACGATCAAGATATCCCTGCCAAAGCACCTTTATCGCGGATATCCCCGAGTCGTTTTCGGACATTCTCGACTCGATATACTCAACGAATGAATGGCCCGCCTCTTCATAAATCGCCTCAAGCAGACTTTCTTTGTTTCGGAAATAGAGATACAAAGTCGCTTTACTGAGCTCGCATTCATGGGCAATATCGACCATACTTACCGCCTCAACCCCATGTTCCAGAATTAAATCCCTGGCAGAGTCCAGAATCAGTTTTCTGCGGGATTCCCGCTCCCGTTCTTTACGTTCAATTACGCCCAATGGTCCCTCCCCGGAAAGTATAATGACCGCCGGTCAGTAAATAACCGGTAAACCAATAAATAACACCATGTTATAGAAATGTCAATAGATAGTACCCAACAATGAGAACTCGTTGACATATCAGAGTCGACAACCTACAATCAACCAATGAAAAAATCACTAATATGCCTAGCAAGCTTTGTTTTCACCATTTATACGCTCACTGCCCAGTCCGCCTGGTTTGAAGCTCAAAAGGACGAGGCGGTAATCAAGTCGGTAACCGCGACATCAGAATTGATAGAAGGGCAATATGACGGTAAATACCTGTACCCTCCCATAAATATTCTGGATGGCAGCTTTGACACAACCTGGTGCGAGGCCGATCAAAACGGCCCCGGGATCGGCGAGTCAATTACCATTGAGTTTGAACATGCGGTGAGTTTTGATGAAATACAGATCGTAAATGGCTTTGTCTCCGGTAATGACTATTATGGAAAAAACAACCGTGTAAAAGGACTAAGGATTACACAGGTTGCAGGCAAACATTTTCAGCAAAAAGACTATACCCTTTCCGATAAAAAACCAAATTGGCAATCGATACAGTTTGAGCTCCTCCAAACAGCGCAAATCCTCACCCTCAAGATAACCGATGTCTATAAGGGCTCTAAGTATGACGATACCTGCCTCTGCGATATACGACTTATGTATAAAGGGAAACCTATTCCCTTTAAGAATGTTGCCCAGATAAAAAAGGTGCAGGAGGAAAACTCCCGTTATGCGCTTAATAATTCAACGACAAACTTTGAACAACAGTTTTTCTCACTTTTCAGGAAAAGTAACAGTGACACTCTCTTTTTAATGGGCAATAATCCCAAGGAATCGATGCTGATCAAAATAGACAATACAAATGCCAAAACCATACGCATTGTACACATCGATGAAATAGCAATACTTCCAACAACGGATACAACCACCCTGAGAAATAACATCAACGCGTATACCACAAAGGAATTTGGTACAAACTTTAATGCACTCCTTGGCTGGCTCGATGAATTTGAACCATCTCAGGCCGACTGGATCAGTCTTGAAGTACCATCAGGATACGAATGGGGAAAAAGAATATTCTACGAGATTGGCAATTCACGTATCCTGGTAAAAGAGAACATTGACTACATCGATGTGACCACGATACTTTTGGTAAAGATTGACGGAGATCGAATTTTCCTGAACGGAGTTCCCTACACAATCCTTGACTCCTCGCGTGTACGCCATCAAGTCCTTAGCGAACTATAGATGTACCGCTTTACCCCACAGAAAAAAAGAAGCCGCTTACGGATAGAAATAGGACGGCTTTTCTTTTCTCTCCTTAGATACCGACTCTGGCTACAACAAGCTAAAAACTATCAACTGTGCCGCGTCAAAGACCCCTCATCTATTCAAGAGCAATATCCATATAAGGTGTTTTCCCATCGAACCCCGCTTTTTCGCCATCTCTGCGATATTGATAGCCGTCTTCAGGAAAACAAGGTTGTTAATCTTTCTATTGCCGTATCAAAATTACATGGAATCCTTCTTGAGCCGGGGAAAACACTTTCGTATTGGAAGTGTATCGGGTACCCGAGCGCAATACGGGGTTTTAAGAAGGGCGTGGTTCTAGTAAATGGAGTGGCCACCGAGAGAGTCGGAGGAGGCCTGTGTCAGCTTTCTAACTTGCTGTATTGGATGACCGTGCACACGCCTCTTTCGGTAGTTGAGCGATACCGACACAGCTTTGATGTATTTCCCGATCAAAATCGAACCCAGCCATTTGGAAGCGGTGCAACCTGTGTATATAACTATCGTGATCTTCAGATAAAAAATGAAACAGATCAAAGTTTTCTTCTTGATCTTTCCATACACGATGGAGAACTCTGGGGATCTTGGCACTGCGCACATACCATTAACGACACGTACGAGGTATATGAGCGAAGCCACTGGATTACACAGGAAATGCCTGGTCTGTATGTTCGACACAATATCTTGGGAAGAAGGCGTTACAGCCTGAACAGTACACATGTCCGCGAATTACGCGACGATATATTGCTTACCGAGAACCATGCAATTATGATGTATTCACCGCTTATCTCGGCCCCCACATCCTTTTGCGATACAGGCAGCTTATGATTCGTCCATATAATGAACAAGATTCAGAAGTAGTTCTTGATCTCTGGCAGCGGTTTGACGAGGTGCATATAAAGGAAGAACCACATATGTTTCGCTCACCTGGTTCGGAAGAAAGAATTGCACGCCTTGAAAAATACACCAGAGAGAAGCAATGCCAAGAGGGCTCAGAACCCTTCTTACTGGTTTGTGACAGCGGATCCCGAATTAACGGTTTTATATGCGGCATAATTCGGGAAACACCTGCCGCTGCGTTACTGATACCTCATAGGATTGTAGAGCTTCATGCCATATATGTAGATCCGGGTTTCAGATCCGGCAGGACAAGCAAGAATCTTGTTCAAACCGCCCTTAGTCGGGCAAAGAATGCGGGAGCTACCAGTGCGGTATGTCATATATGGACATTTAACAAGGCAGCTCAAAAACACATCACTTCCCTGGGATTTTCTGTGGTAAGTTCAAAGTATGAAAAAAAACTATAAGCGCTGCTACTATCCAATCGCCGTGGGGCTACTGCTGTTCAGCATCTTTTGTATACGGTACAGGACACTTGCCTTATCAGCGCACCCAACCGGGCTTGATGGATATTACTATGCACTTCAGGCAAAGTCTTTTGCGCAAACCGGTAAGCTGGAAAATCCTGATACAGCTCCGGGATATTATCTATGCGGACTATTCGCGTTTGTAAGCAGGGACGCAATTATTGGATGCAAGGTTTATTCAGCCCTTGCATCCACGCTCATCGCCTTATCAGTGTTCACCCTTCTTTGTAGTCTCTGCCCGACGCAAAGCAAGAAACCCTTACTCGGGCTTCTCTTGTGCGCAGCTATCCCATCTTCGGTACAGCTCTCTGTTAATTACATAAACAATCAGACAGGTCTTTACTTCTTTTTATTTTACGCATCGCTTATTATTCATTTGCTTCATGCAAGACACCAAAGACGCCCCACCCTCTTTGCTCTTGCAGCAGTACTGCTTATTCTCTCTCTTTTATCTCATTTAATAACTGCTACCTATAGTCTGTTTTTTACAGCTTGTATCGCTTACCGCGCATTACCAAAAAAGATAACCCTGCCCCTTATGGTTGGCATTGTTTTTTCTATGCTCTATGTTGCCGCTCGTCATTATCCGCGGTTTGCCGGTATATTCTCTTGGACACCTACCATTCCAGCGATGTCCTCCTTTATGCGCTCCCGACTCGACTGGCGTCTTATCGCAGAACTTTCACTTCTACCAATACTTTGTTGGGCAGCGTGCATATACACTACGATAGTAAAGAAACGTTTTATACCCTACATCGGCGCCGCCTTTCTTTTATACTTTCCCTTTTGGGGAATGAACTCTCTTGATATGGGGTATCGTCTTTTTCTTTCGGCAAGTCCCTGCGCCATAGTACTTTTAGTACACCTATTACACAATCCAAGAAACCGGCTTACTTCCTTAACTCCCGCTTATACAGGAGCCTTACTTATGTGTGTAGCTGGCATAGTCACTTCTTCCAGTATCTATGATCCACAAAATGATCCCCCCTATGAATATTACCGTACAGTTGCTAATAAGATAGATATCGGGGACGACTCACTATTAATTGCACATCTGGGCATGAACCATGTGTACACATACTATCAAAATTTGCGAATGGCTCTTAACTACGTTCCCGATTTTCCATTCCGTAAGGAAAAGCTATGGCGTCTTGCGTATGGAGTGCAATCAACTACAGTGCAACATCTTTTCCCCGAAATGGACACCTTTGAGTTTGCTTCTCTTGTTCAACCGATAGACAGGAAATATCTTCTGATTCGCGAGGACATGTGGAATGAGTATCTAAGGCGCGAACAGCCGGATATAAGAGAGACGCGGCGTAACTGGTATAATCCTGCTACTCCGCGCCCCAAGTTTATCAGGTAATCACTTAGTCATAGCGTTTCCACAACTTGGCAGCCATGAGCGACGCCTCTTGATCAGGAGGCATGGCAGGATCAGGGAAATGCCGGCAAATAGATCGAATATCCCGCTCAAGCATAGGCCTCGCTCGCTCATTGTATCTCGCGTCTACTGCTTGAGGAAAATCGATAATAACCGGCAGATTATCCCTAACCAGAATGTTGTACGGCGAGAGATCTCCATGGATGATATTCAAGTGCAACATACGTTCAATTGCATCAAGAAGTATCTCCTTCATTATCCGCTTCGTATCGCCATTCACCTGAACATCCCGTAACCGGGGCGCAGTAGTAGAGCCGCCACTTTCCTCATAGATAAATTCCATTGCAAGGGCTGTTGCACTTTTTGCGTAAGGAACTGGGACCGGAATATTCGCTTGATACAAGCGCTCCATTACCGAGTATTCTGAATATACCCAAAACGCCTGCAACTCGCTGGGGGTAGAAAGAATATGCATGGAGTCACGCCGACTGATTCCCGCTTCCGCAAGCCTGCCTTGAAGATACGACGAAAGAGATTGAAAACTCCTGTGTTCAATGTTCTTATAAGCTTTAATCGCCACATCTACCGATGCCTTGTCGCCCTGACCAGGACAGCGATACACACAAGCCTCTTTGCCCTGCTTTAACACTGGCCCTTTGTCGCTAATAATTCCCTCTCCGATAAAAAAATCAAAAAGGGAATAATCTTCAACATTGTCAAAATCAATTTGACTAAAGTAATCTACATGTTGCTCTGCGCCGGCGTTTTTTTTGATTCTGGAAATCTCCCGTCTTTGACGCTGTTTGCGCGGAACCTTCCATTCGAATTCATCTAATTCTTCGTAATCTAACGTGTTCATGATAATCCTTTGGGCGTGGGCATACCACGTCTGTTTACTGAGTGTGAAAAAACAGATGGATAAGGGTACTGCCGTCAGATTATCGTTATAGGTTTAGAGGGAAATAACCGAACAAGGCAGTACCGCCAACACTATGACCAAATTACCGTACATATACTGCCTCCTTACAAAGCATTGATTTATTTTACTGTAGCACTGTCAAAGGGGATTTGACAAGAGGTTTTATACCTTAATCCACATATGCCTGGCATGCAATGCGAAACTCCTCTTGAGAGGTATGATACCCCTTTTCCCGTGGTGGAAAAGTTGCATCAAAAGCCTGGGCTGCATCAGAATCAAACAGATATATATCGCTTGTGATATACTTCCAATTTCCATCAACTTTCCAATTCCCGGTAAGATCGTATGCCAATAAGGCAACGGGAAATCTTCCCTCCGTATCCGAGATTCCCAAGCTCTTTGATCCAACAAAACCATGCTTACAATAATCATGAGGATACCCATAAATGACCACCATCGGGTATCCCATATCGCGTGCTTTTTGCAAAGAATGACGGATTAAGGCAGTTCCAACACCCTTACGCTGAAAGCTCTTTCGTGTGCCCACCGGTCCAAAACTGACGATGGGTATGCGTTCTCCTTGTTCATTTTGAAGAGCGGCCTTTGCGTACATAATATTACCAACAATCTCTCCGTCGACGAGTGCGACAAAATCGAGTTCCGGAATAAAATCTGGATGAGATCGCATACAATGCGCAAGATAGTGTTCGTCGCATCCCGGTGCGTGATGATCCCAAAACGCGTCCCGCTGCACTTCCTCGACTCTCCGATAATCTGCTGGCTCTTCAAGCCTGATTGTAATATCCATACTGTTCACTCCTGAGCGTCTTGCCCACACGATGGTATCGTATACAAAAGAGCCATAATCAACACACACATATACAGCGCAGCCTGCAGCAACACAATTCCAGCCTGACTCAAAAATAAAGAACCAGAAATAAAACAAAGAAAAGAAAGCACACCCACAAGAAAATTGAGCGCATGCAAAAGAAGAAAAAACTTCCATCTACCGGTATCGATGATACGGAGAATCGAAAAGACAAGCAAGGGCACTAATAAAAAAGTCGGAATGATAAACCGTAAAGGAGCAGAAAAAATAATTAGTGCAAGTAACATCTGAAAAAAACCCTGCATAAAAAATAACGAAACTACTACAGAGACTACAAGAATGAGGGAATAGAGCGATATGGCTACGGTGTATGAATAGCGGCACATTCCTCTTGAGATCCTGCCTTTACTATCTCTTTGAGAACCAGAAGATCTATGTCTATACACTGTGACAAGCGCATATACTCCAATGCAACTTAGAAGCAGAACAACAATGATTTGAACGGCGAAAAATGACGTTTGCTCAGATATCAGAGCAAACCCTTTCGATTGCTCCGACAAAGAGACAAGATGCATCCCGCCTATTAAAATAAAAAAAATGAGGCGAAAAAAAACATACATCCCAATCGATTTAATCCACCGTGAAAAAGACAATAAAGCGACTTTGTCAGAGGAACCACTAACCAGAAAACAGCCAATCAACAACAGACAATTCCAGGGCTGTATGGAAAACACAGAAGCGAATGAATTGGTAAAAGAGAGAAAGTAGGGATTGGTCAGATCGTGACCAATAACAATGTATCTGAGTGATTGAATAGCGGCAACCAGTAGTCCCGGAATATTCAATGCCCAGAGCAAGCCTAATGAGGAGATAAAATCCCTTCGGGTAGAGTCCTTGTGATTGGATAAAAAAAGATGATTCAGGTAAGCGAGCGGTTTCATATATTCCTTTTCGCGCGATTTAGTCGCGGACCAAAGACTTTCCCATACTGATACGAGGCTCTACATGATACCCATTTTTGGTATAAAACTCACAAACACCGCTATTTGATTCTACAACTTGTAAATTGATCTTAACGCAGCCACGATTGGCCAGTTCGGATTCGGCTCGGGATAAAAGAAAGGTGCCGATATCTTTATGCCGATGTGCTTCGCTTACCGCCAGTGAATAAATCCAGCCCCGGTGTCCGTCGTATCCGGCCATTATCGTGCCGACAACCTGCCCATGTTCCTCCGCCACAAAAAACAAACCATCGCCTACCGCAATCTTTTTATCGATTACGAGCGATGGTTTATTCCGTGCGTCCGGATATCCGAACGTTTTATCCCACAGATTGATTACCTGCATTCGATGCGAACTATCTATATATTCTGTTATATTCATAATGATCACATTATAACATGCCCATTAAAAGATAGTCCACAAAGAATCTGATCTTGTTACTGATACACCCGCACGTAATCGATAACCATATCAGCCCTGTTCATTGCATCATCCATTCCCTTCATGCCGCCCCAAAGGCCTCCCATAGCAACATTGAGGATCAAATGGAATGGCTTGTCAAATGGCCACACCCCATAGCGTGGAGCCTCTTTAAGAAAGTGATAAAACGGCTCGCCGTCAACATAGAAAAAGATAGCCTTGGGTGTCCACTCTACTGCATAGGTGTGGAAGTCGTCGGTAACACCCGCAATCTTGGCGGCTCTTGTTTTTTGCGTACCCTTTCTATGATTGTAGTCCTGAGTATGAACGGAGGTATGAATCTTGTCTTGTTCAAAACCAACGTGTTCCATGATGTCAATTTCTCCGGAAGCAGGCCAGTCACCAAAGGTATTATTTTCGCTCATCATCCAAATAGCGGGCCAGGTTCCCCTACCCTTGGGGAGCTTTGCGCGTACCTCTATGTACCCATAGGTCCAGGAGGCCTTACCACGTGTAAGTAAACGCGCGCTTGACCACTTTCCTTTTGAATCCTTAATGGCGCTAATGGTGAGAGTGCCACCACTTACGCGGGAGTTATCCCGGCTTTGTGTGTATATCTGGAGTTCTTCGTTCCACTTTCCCGAATCCGCCGCGTCATAATCCCATTTGGCGGGGTTCGGCGCCCCTTCATAATCAAACTCATCTGCCCAGGCGATTTTTTTTCCGGCAAGACCCTTCGCCCCTTCTTTCTTAAAAAGATCACTAAGACTTAGACCCATGTCTTTTGCCTCAGGGATATCGGCACTGCCAGTCTTAAAGAAAACCGCCCTGCCGTACAGCGAGGGATCTTGATAGGATAAGTCGTCGGTATCCAGGGAACTCCAAATCAACTTTGAATCACGATCAAGTGTCGTAGCTCCATTGGCGTGAGCCTGAAAACCTATATTCTTTCCATGCTCCACATTGAAGCCCTTGGGGAGAGGAAGAGCAGCCTCAAAGGCCCATCCTTCCTTGGTTTTGAATACGTGAGAGCGTACGCGTGAACCAGGAGAGTTTACCCCGGTAAGCGAAAGCGTATCCGTTTCTTTTTTTCCGATATTGGTCGCGTTAATGGTCAGCTGCATGATTCCTTTTGAATAGGATCGTGCAGAAAGTTTATTCGTAAGGTTTACGTAAAACTCCAGGGAATCCTCGTTCCAAAAATCCTGTTTATGCTTGCCCGCGATTATCTTCGTATCCTGGGATGCCATATACACATAAAGCTCAATGCCGTTAGAAGCCACTGCAAAATCAAACCATTGATTTTGAGTTGTATCGGGACTAATCGCAGGCCCGGTGGATACCCGCTGCACGGGGATACCCTTCCAATCATCGAGCGATCCGTCCAGAGTAATCTGTACCGGAAATGGAATATACACCACCGAGCCAGGAATTTGATCGGGAGCAATGGTGCCCTTGTCCTGTGCAAAAACTGACAGGGAAACTAATACCAAAAGAGCGAATACGCATACTGCGCGAAGACGCTGCCACACTGATGAGTTCATACTAACCCCTCCTGTAACCCCAAAAAATCTAATAGTTACAGGATAGGCCTATTGGTTGAATCAGTCAACAAAATAATGTTGATAAGACGAATAAAAAATTTACTGCTCGCAGGATTGTTGGTAATATTGCGTAGCAATTTCCTTGTTTGGCCTGGTGATACACCTTACCATCAGTCGCTCCTATTCCACAAAGCAAAGCGGATTTCTCCCCTA